>JAEYON010000002.1 GCA_023411645.1 Bacillota bacterium
TTTTTTCATAAATTACCTCCAATATGTGCTCTATATCGTCAGATTCTTCATTCCAGTAGTCCGAGTCGTTTGAGCAAAGCTACGCGCTTATTGTAATTCCCAGTTGGAGATACAGAGGCAAACACAGCAGATTTAAAAGAGAAATCCAGATCCTTCCTTACCAGGATGTAGCATAACCTATGTGCCCAGGCCACGGGCAAAAGCCAATGATGCTCATGAGCATAGGAATACCGTATATCCAGTTTTTCCAACGGCGGAAACATAATATTGATGAGGTATCGAAATCTTCCGTTTCCACCTGCCGAGCTTTTATCTCCCGAGTAGTAAATCATACGGCTTACAGCAAAATCTTCAATGTTGTTCTTTCCATAAATACCTCCATCAAAAACAATTTCCAGAACGCTTCTGTCCAACAGTTCTTCCTCTGTCCCTCTAGACAGATTAACTTCTGGAAGTCGAAGGTCAAACAAAAAGCGACAGATCCTGAAAACTGATCCTGCAAACACTTCGATATGCATCCTTGAAGCCTGCTCCATCAGTATGGCAAAATCAATACTCCCTCTGTTTGATTCCAGAACAAGTACCAGATCACAAAGCTGCCGCAGTCCAAATCCGCTGCTGATGAAATGAGAGGCCATATGAAGCAACAAATAAAGTACTTCATCTTGCGGACAGAGCGATGATGCAACCGCGTCACCGACAGTTACCTCTACTGCCCGGCTCCATACCTCATCATCAAAATCAGTTTTAATATCGGCCTGAAACTCTGACGTAAGTTTCCTATGCAGTTCAATATGCGGAAGTGTTGCATGAGAATAATCTGTATGCTTTTCAATCATCGGACCCTTTATATATCCAATGCCCTCCAGCACATTCCCGGCTCTGTCCATATCATCAGGCCTTACCAAAATGTCAACATCCGTCATGGTCCGCAAACAGGGATGTGGGTATAGCTCCCTTAACACAAGCCCTTTAAGGACGATCACAGGTATATTGGCATCGGATAGAGCTAAAAGGACTTTCCTGATATCGAAATGTTTTCTCTCCTCTTCTTTTCCATCATATAAGCTGGCTATTCGTAATTCCTCCAGTTGATCATCGGAAAGCCCCATGCTATGGCCAATTTCAGACAACAAAGGATAGAGCAGCGTCAGCACTTGATGCTTCTGTGCCTCAGTAAGCACACCTGACCAGTCAATATTGGCATGAGAAATCGGAGAAAACTCACCTTTCTTTATTACTGCAGATAGCAATCGCGCCAGAATTCTTCTGTCTCCGCTTAAAAAACTCAGTTCCAATCTTGCTTGCTCCATATATTCTTATTGATGATCTTTGTATAGCTTTGAATGATTTTTACCACCTTTGCCGAAACATTAACATCCTGATAATCAGGCGCAAGCATACCAATTTCGCCATTATCCCTCATACTTGTGGCCAGCTCAACCGCCTGCTCCACGTCGTCGCCTTTGATTCCGCCGATAACGACCGTCCCTTTATCCAGCACCTCCGGGCGTTCAGTAGAGGTTCTCAGTAATATGCCTGTAAAGCCAAGCAGAGAACTCTCTTCCGACAACGTGCCACTGTCCGAAAGTACACAGAAGCTGTTCTGCTGTAAATGATTGTAATCCAGAAAACCAAAGGGCTTAAGGTTCCGCACCAGAGGGTGGAACTGAAAGCCTCTTTGCTCTATGAATTTCATGCTTCTGGGATGGGTGGAATATATCACAGGCATACTGTATCGCGCTGCAATGCTGTTGATGGCAGTCATCAGTGAAATAAAATTCTGTTCATTGTCAATATTTTCTTCTCTGTGTGCCGACACCAGAATATATTTTCCTTTTTCCAGACCAAGCTTGACGAGCGCATCAGAAGCGGCTATCTTCTCCTTATAGACCTGCAGCACCTCCGCCATCGGGGATCCGGTGACAAAGATATACTCTTTCTTTATGCCTTCAGAAAGAAGGTATCTGCGGCTGTGCTCAGTATATGGCAGATTGACGTCTGAAATATGGTCAACGATCCTTCGATTGATCTCCTCAGGCACATTCTGATCAAAGCAGCGGTTCCCCGCTTCCATATGAAATATCGGTATCTTCAGGCGTTTGGCGGAAATGGCCGATAATGCGGAATTGGTGTCCCCCAGGATCAGCAGCGCGTCAGGGCTTTCTCTCTGCAGTACATCATAGCTTTTTGCGATAATGTTGCCCATTGTCTCCCCAAGATTCTGACCCACACTGTCCAAAAAGTGATCGGGAGCCCGCAGTTCAAGATCCTTAAAGAAGACCTGATTCAAAGTGTAATCCCAGTTTTGCCCCGTATGCACCAGGATGTGGTCGAAATATCTGTCGCACGCTTTAATACAGGCTGAAAGCCTGATAATTTCAGGACGTGTGCCTATAATGGTCATTACCTTCAGCTTATCCATTTATACCTCCAGAAAAAATGTATCGGGCTTGTCCTTGTCAAATGGTTCGTTCGTCCACATAATCGTTACCATGTCTGTATCTCCGGTATTTGTTATGTTATGCGTATATCCCACAGGGATGTCAACTACCTCAAGCTTGTCTGCGGAAACAGTATATTCTATTATAATGTCGCTGTCTATTCTCCGAAAACGGATCACACCTGTGCCACTTACCACAAGGAACTTTTCGCACTTCGTATTGTGCCAGTGGTTTCCTTTTGTGATCCCCGGCTTTGAAACATTCACCGACACCTGCCCTCTGTCCGGCGTTCTGATGAATTCTGTAAAGGAGCCCCTTTGATCCACGTTCATTTTCAACGGATAACTGAAGGAGTCCGTTGGCAGATAGCTCAGGTATGTGCTGTACAGTTTTTTGGTAAAGGTATCTGACAGATCGGGAACGCTTCTATCTTCCCTGCTTGCCCGGAATGAATTAATCAACCCGGCCAGGCCCCCCAGCTTGATCGTATGAATCGGCGCAACCCTGCAAAAGCCGTCCGACATTTCCGGCTTTCCGCCGAGTGCACGAATAAACTCATTCACCACATCATCTATATATACAAGCTTTAAGACGGTTTCAGTGTCATTGATCTGTATAGGCTGGTCATGGGCGATATTGTGGCAAAAGGTGGCGACCACGCTGTTGTAGTTGGGCCTGCACCACTTTCCGAAGACATTTGGCAACCTGTATACATAGACTGTCGTCCCGGTTTCTCGCGTATATGAAAGCATCAGCAGTTCCCCTGCCCTTTTGCTTAATCCGTATGGGGTGTCTTGTTCCGCCTGTATAGAAGAGGTTATGAGCACCGGAGCCTTGTTATTGTGTTTTTTCAAGCTATCAAGCAGTACACCGGTGAAACCGAAGTTTTCTATCATGAATTCTTCCGGATTCTGAGGCCTGTTCGCACCGGCAAGATGAAATACAAAGCCGCAATCCTTGGAGTATATGTCCAGCAAGGCAGGATCAGAATCCACATCATATTCAAAAATGTCCTTATAGCCTCTGTTCTTAAGCTCCGCTATAAGGTTTCTGCCAACAAACCCCTTCGCGCCTGTCACTAAAAGTTTCATCCTTGTTTCCAGCCTTTCAGCTCATTTTTAACATAATCCGTCGCTGTTATAGCCTCCAGTAGCTATATCCTATTGACTCGATTTCTTCTTTATTAAAAATACTCTTTACATCTACAATAATTTTTTCATCGTTTCTGCTATTGCGGAACAACCCATCAATTTGATCCCATGTTAGCTTTCTGAACTCATCATGCGCTACCGCAAACACAAGACAGTCAGCTTCCCTGATCGCGTCAAGCCCAATCAAATCAACTCCATACTCGCGCTTTGCTTCGGCAGGTTCTGCTTGCGGATCCACCACGATCGGATCAATACCATATTCCTGCAGCCTTTTGATAATATCTTCGACTTTGGAATTGCGCGTATCTGGACAGTTTTCCTTGAAGGTGATCCCAAGAATGACCACATTTGCCTTTCTTACTACCCTATTGGTCAGAATTAGTTTTTTAATAATTGCGTCCGCCACAAAAGCACCCATCCCATCGTTGATCTTCCTGCCTGCCAGGATGATCTGCGAGTGGTAGCCGAGCTTTTCCGCCTCATAAATGAAGTAGTACGGATCGACGCCGATACAATGTCCTCCAACTAGCCCAGGATAAAAGCCGAGCGCGTTCCACTTGGTATTCATTGCCTCCACAACCTCTTTGGTATCAATACCCATTCGATCAAATACCATAGCAAGTTCATTCATAAAGGCAATATTGATATCACGCTGACTATTTTCAACAACTTTGGCCGCTTCCGCCACTTTTATAGAGCTTACACGATGCACACCAGCTTCAATTATCAGTTCATAAACCCTTGCGATTTCTTCTAGTGTCTCATTATCCATCCCTGAAACAATTTTTATAATGTTTTCCAATCTATGCACCTGATCACCAGGGTTAATCCGTTCCGGTGAATACCCGACCTTGAATTCCTGTCCGCACATCAAACCTGATTTTTCCTCAAGTATAGGTATACATACATCTTCTGTCACACCTGGATACACAGTGGATTCATACACCACAACAGAGCCTTTGGTCAAGTTTCTTCCCAAAATAGTACTGGCGTCAATTACCGGTGATAAATCCGGTGTCTTATCCTGCTTTACAGGAGTTGGAACAGCAACTATATGAAATTTGGCCCTTTTCAACATTCTCTCATCAGAGGTAAATTCAACAGTGGTTTGCCGGATCGCTTCATCCCCTACTTCATGTGTAGGGTCTTTTCCCTGCTTGTACTGCTCAATTTTGTTGTCGTTCAGATCAAAGCCGATCACATCCGCTTTTCTGGCAAATGCAACCGCCAAGGGCATTCCAACATAACCCAGGCCTATTAGTGATATTTTTTCCTGTCTGTTGATGATTTTATGATATAGCTCCATATATCCACATCTCCTGCCCTATTTATTCCAGTCCTTCAATTCGTTTTTCACGTAGTCCAATGCAAGCAGCCTTTCCTTGACTTGTACAACATTGAGCCGTACCGTATTGTTTGAATTGTACTCTTCTTCGGAAGACAGCATATGGTCGCCCTCTACAAAATACTTATCATAATTGAGATCCCGTTGATCGACCGGCACTCTGAAAAAGCCCCCCAGATCCTGTGCAACCATATGCTCCTCCCTGGTGAGAAGCGTCTCAAACTTCTTCTCTCCATGGCGTGTACCGATTACTCTTATCTCATTATCCGAATGAAACAATTCCTTTACCGCCTGAGCTAGATCTCCTATGGTTGAAGCAGGTGACTTTTGTACCATGATATCTCCCGCTTTTGCATTATGAAATGCATAAACTACAAGTTCGACTGCTTCATCAAGGTTCATCAAAAATCTGGTCATGTGCGGATCTGTAACTGTTAGGGGTTGTCCGTTTTTGATCTGTTCAATAAACAGCGGGATAACAGAGCCTCTGGAAGCCATAACGTTTCCGTATCGCGTACCGCATATCATTGTCATGTCAGGATCAACCGTTTTTGATTTTGCTATAAACACTTTTTCCATCATTGCTTTGGAAATACCCATAGCATTTATCGGATAGGCCGCCTTATCCGTTGACAGGCAAATGACCTTTCTGACCACGCATTCAATCGCTGCGGTTAAAACGTTATCAGTCCCGATAACATTGGTCTTTACCGCCTCCAGCGGGAAAAATTCGCAGGAAGGCACTTGCTTGAGTGCTGCCGCCTGAAATACATAATCCACACCGTACATAGCATTTTTTACACTAGCAAGATCACGTACATCACCAATATAATACTTGATCTTATCATTCTTATATTGCTTTCGCATGTCGTCCTGTTTCTTCTCATCGCGGGAGAATATGCGTATCTCGCCGATATCGGTATCAAGAAATCGCTTGAGAACGGCATTGCCAAATGAACCGGTGCCGCCGGTAATGAGTAAGGTTTTGTTTTTAAACATATAGGTTTCTCCCTCCAATTAGTTTTTTAGGCAAAGTGAGGTCCTCTGTTTTATGAAAGAAATAAACTAATAAGGTTATCTATCTTCTCAATATCTTCATCAGTTACATTAAATCTTGGTAAATGAAATGTCCATCCTTTCGAGTAGAAATTTATTGGAAATGTCCTCACTCCGTAAGCTCCTATATAGCCTGCTTTAAACACCATTTTCCGGCACTCGTCATCATGCTGGCCGTGCGGATATGCGAAAAGCTTTATTTTTTTTATAGTTAACTTCTCAAGTTTTATTTTTGACTCATAGATTTCTTTCCACTTCTGTTCGGTCAACAACCCCACTAGTACATTGTGTGTTAATCCATGTGCTCCGATAGTGACTAATGGATCTTTTGACATCTCAATAAGTTGTTCTTTTGTTATATATCCATCAGTACCGATATGGTTAACGGTAACAAAAATAGTGAAAGGTATATTCCTGTGCTTCAGATATTGATATGCAATTGAATAAACATCTGCTAATCCATCATCAAAAGTAAGAGCTACCTTATTTTTGTATTCATTTATTTTAGAAAAAAATAGTTCTTCACAAGAAATAAAATCGCTGATCTTGTTAATAGTACTAAAAAAATTTGCTGTACTTACGAGGCAATTGCTTTTTATGATTTGAGGAATATTAGTTACATGATGAAACATTAGAACCATTGAAGACGGAAATTCCCACATAAATTTCTTAATAATACCCTTCATTGATTTTAATATTTTATTGCCTCTCCCCCATTTTTTATGATTACACTCTTGAAAACTCAAGAGCATAACTACTGCTATGGAGGATATATATTACGGTATTGGTCTCTTCATTCTTTATCACCACATCTTTTTGAGATTCATTTTTTCGGCAATTCTATAAGATCACCTAACTTGGTCAGAACCGGATCTGGATAATCCTTATCAACGCACGCTGAAGGAGTAAAAGTCATCTCTCCAAAAATAATGTTCCCATTGATATTGTAGAAGTCAACACGCACAAAAGGAAATGGCTCTGATAGCTTTTCAGCAATTTCAATCATTCTTTCATAATCATCCGGTTTTTTAAAATCCCGCTCAGAAAATCTGCTTGATATAGTATATGGTAGTTTATTCTCCCACGCCCTGTCATAAAAATCAGATTCCGAATGACCGTCAATATCTCTGTCAGTGCAAATCAATGTGCAATGTACTTTCCCATGAAAACAATAAATTTTATAATCAGGAGGCAACTTTCCATTATCTGATTCAAGATACCGCTCACATATAATTTTTTTCGTATCGGTTTTATATTGCATTTCAGAATACCGCAAATAAATTTTGGATTTTCTCCATTTTTTTAATTTTCTTTTTGCATCATCTATATCGAGTTTAGACTTATCAGCACAAATAATATTAAATCCACATCCGAAATTCCATTTTAATACAAACTTATCTGGCAACTCATTCCAGGGAATTTCATCGACATTATCATACACCCCATATATTTCAATCAAAATTTCTTCATAACCGCATTGATTTACATAGCTTCGTACGGCATATTTATCTGCGCACTGCTTAACAAGAGCATCATTGTTATATATATTCAATTTTAACCAAAGGAGTTTTTCGTTAAAGTCTCTTGGATTATCTGAGTTTAACCTCTTATTGAAATTTCTTTTATAATGATATCTGCTATTTAACACTGGCGATAATATTGTAAGAGTACATTGAAAAATAATTCTAAATCTTTTTACTATTAAAACTAATAGCTTTGATTTTTTTAAAATATCTTTAAAACTTGACATCCTAATACCTTTTCTCATAGTTATTTTATTCCTCTCAACAAAAATGCATCGATGACATACTTGGTGTGAACTTTTGTCTCCTTATAGAAAATTGGCGCAACTAAGCATGTTAAAATCTGTGTCACCAGGGTTGAAATCGCAGCGCCTTCAATGCCAATCAAAGGTATCAATATGAAATTTAAAGTTAAATTACAGACAGTTCCCCAAAAAATATATTTCTTAACATATTTACTTTTATTCTCTGATAAAATCCAGATCCCTCTGGCACTGCCAACTAAAGAAAAACTAGCCGACCACACGATTATTATTAGAGAAGTTGTCGCATCCAGATATTCCTTTCCGTATAGGAATAGAACAATATATTTAGATAGAATTGTCACAAATACGGCAAATGCTATCCCTAGCCAAATTATACAGGCATATAGCTGTTTGAGTCGTTTTATATATATTTCTTCATTTTTATTTTTCTCTTGCATAATTAATGGCCTGGCCGAGTTAATGATTGCTTCTGGTATAAAATTCCATAAACCACATATGGTAATAGCTACAGAATAAAGGCCAACAGAAGTATTATCAAGCAATTCGCCAATCAGAATTTTATCAGTTTGCCCATATACAGTAGTCATTAATCCGGAAAGTATAAAATGATAGCTCTGAGTTATAAGTGATTTACCCATACTAACAGAAACACGGAAACCACTTCCACCACTCCTGTAGTAAAAGCATACAAGCAGAATTGCAATAATTATCATATCCAGCGTGTTGGAAAATGCGAACCATCTTACATCCTTCTTCAGTACCAGCAAAATAACTTTATAGACAGATATTAAAATGTATGCTGTGGTTTTTATAATAGTTACGTACTTGGACTGTAGTCTCGATTGATACCAATAATCAATAAGTTCAAAGGAACGGAAAAGCAAAGCAATTGACTGGAGTATCGCAACCACCAATGTTAAGCTGTCATTGGGGTTAAGAAAAAACACAATAACAGAGATTGCCAATATTGATATTGTACTCGAGATACATCTCATAACAATCCCTGTCCAAAGGGCAGTACCTTCCTGCTCAGGATGATCCACAAACTGTTTGATTATTACTTCTTCCAATCCCAGCGTACAGATAGCCAGGAACATGGTAACAAAAGAAGCCGTATAATTGATAAGCCCGTAATTTTCAGGCCCCAGGTATCTCGCGGTAATCATCCCTATAACAAGTGAGATTGCCATTTGAAATACCCGCTCGCCAATCATCCAACCGGTATTTGCCAAAAACTTATTTCCTCTTATTTGAATATTCAATAAATCCTCCAGTTAACTTTTCTCACTAATTCGTAAGTATTTATATGTCATACCATTAATAAAACAAAATAAAGCAAAAAAGTGTGGTATTCCTTCCAATATTGGTTCGATGAAGAACAAGATAAAACATGCGGTATAGATGGAAAAAATTATATACTTTACTTTTGTATCAATGTTCTCACAAGTGACAAATAGGATCATTGTTTTTATTGTTAATGCTGAATAAATAACTAAAAAAAAGAACGGCATTATACCGGTAAGCCTTGCTACGTCAAGCCACATATTATGGGCATAGTGTTGTATTGGATTATTGCCCAATGGATAATCCAAGATACCGCTCAAGACCATAATCGAGTATTCCCAACGTAAATCTTTAATCACTGTATTAGTTGAGCCAGTTGCTATCCTTTTTGCTAGTGATGTTGATTTATACCAATCCTGTATCCCGAGGAAATTTATAGAAAAAGCTACCACGAAAAAAACAGTTATTAATAGAAGAACTGCAACTATTTTCACAAACTTATTTTTTGCTGTTTTAGTTAAATAGTAGTTTAGCACAAGGCAAATCAAAGGAACAACAACAATTAAGTAAAGAATTGTTCTTGATGCTGTAATAATGGATGCATAAACCGAAAAAGCACATCCAGAAATAATAATTGTTCTTTCAAGAAATTTATTAGATATAAACAACGCAAAAAACAGTAACGCAATAACCATAACAAAATAAGTATTCTGGAGTGTAGCTGATGCAAATCCTCCCCATACGTCCAGTATCTGCCTTCCATTCAATGTTTGTCTATCAATTTTGTTTTGTGAAAAGTATAAAATATTCAACATTCCGTGTGCAAACAATCCCGCTGCAATAGTATAAACCAATGTAGTAAAATAAACACTATTTATTCGGCTTATTACTATTTGCCCACAAATATACATAGCGATTGGTCCAAATAAAAACACAACAAAAGTATGCGGCGATATTGTATTATAGAATTGATATATATAAAAGTAACACATAAAGGACAATATAAGAAAGGACAACTCTATGTTCAAAAATAAAGTTGCCTCACCGCGTGATGAAAATATGCAAATAATAACAAAAATTAGCAATAAATAATTTGACATATTCATCAAGTCCATACTAAGTAAAAATAATAAACCTGGAATCAGTATTTTTTTGGTATTCTCTGTTTCTGTTCCAATCTTCACTTTTCTTCCTCCATGCTTTCTTCTTAAGACGAGATTACCTTTTTAGCAATTTCAATGTAAGAAAACTCTTTAAGACCTTTTTCAATGGCCGCCTTTTTCATTTGCTGATATTTTTCTTTATCATTTATTATGCCTTTCAGAACGGCTATGATTTCTTCAATAGAATCCTCATATAAGAAATTGCAATTTCCGCCCACATCTACATGTTCCATGCCATCCCAGTGTTTAAATACACAGGGAATACCGCTGGCAACAGCTTGTTCCCAAAGGACAGAGTGGGTACCAGGGAATACCGCTAAATCTGACGCTAAAAACCAATCGTAAACCTTATCTGAGTCAATCCATCCTATGTTAATAGTGCTTGGCCACTGGCCTAATTGATCAATGGTTGATTGTATTTCATCATATACTGCACCAAACACTACCAGCTTGATATTTGAATTATTTAACCTTTTAACTGCTTCCATCAACAGGTGTATTTTTTTTTGCTTATCTATCTTTCCACCTGTAACAATAAGAAAATCCTCAGTTTTAATGCCATGCTGACAGCGAAGCTCCTTCCTTATTTCATCCTGTTTGTCAAAATGTATTTTCTCGTCGTCACCGCCCATAACAAGTACGTCGCATTTATTTCGTGGCACCCCAAGTTTCTTTATTGCATATTCTTTTCTTATTGGTGTAACACCATAAACGCACAAAAAATATGGCATACAAACCCTATTCATTAACTTTACAAATAACCTTAAAAGCTTTCTTTTCTTTGATTTGAAGCTTGTATTAAAATAATCCAGGTGACTATCAGCTATCATTCTGCAATTCGGGTTGTCCTTTTTGAATTTTACAGCATCTAGAATAGTTAAGCTTGATATTCCATGTAACATAATAAAATCAGGTTGCAATACCTTTAATAAAGGATAAATGTTATGATACGATAATCCTCTATTTAGTATTGAAATTGGAAATTTTGAACTTACTAATCTAATTACTCTGACCCCATCGTTTAAAAAATAATCATCTGGTTTAGTATCAACTATGATGCCATTTTCCTGGATAGTATTTGTTGTAATTACTGTCACATCATGTCCCAATTTTTTATGGTAATGGGGCAACAAATTTTCTTGATAGCCCCAATAATCGTTGTATGGTATTTGAGTGCATACATGAACTATTTTCATATTTACCCCCATTTCGCCCTGTCTATTAGTTAATATGTTCAATCAAATCCAGTATTTTTTTTGCCTGCTTAACATTATTTTTTTTCTCTAAAACAAATTCTTTCGCTCTTTTCCCCTTTTGATGAAGTTCTATTGCAGGTTTTGACAATATTTCCTCCAATGTCTCGCAAAGGCCATCCACTGTTTCATCGTTAATGAAATATACGTATTCATAATACTCTTCAGGCATCCCGGGAAGCTTCGTTGTAAGCACAGGTGTTCCTGATACCATATACTCCATGTTTTTTGATGGAAAGGAATACTTTGTGTATTCTTCATGTGTAGGCCTCGGATTGATTAAAAGTGTGGCTTTTTGCTGTTCCTTAACTACATATTCGTTGAGAACCACACCGAAATATAAAATGTTACTATGCTTCTTACAAATTTCGATTAGTTCATCCCGATAATTGCCATCTCCATAAATATGCAGACTTGCATGCTTTAACTCAGACTTTATAAACGCCTCAACCAGATAGGCTATTCCATTCTGCCTATCCAGGCTGCCCGAATATAGACACACCTTTTCTTCATATTTATTGTCTAGACTATTTTCAGTTCGCTGCTCTTCTATGTCAACTAACCCTTCAATAATTACATGCGGCTTGCCTTTTTTATTTATATAATTATCCATTTCCTTTGTTAAAAAGACATAAGAATCGAACTGCCGGATAACAAAATTGTTAATTTTTTGGAACACCTTGTTATATACAGTGAGCATATCTGGCAGATCAGTAACAATTCCTACAGACTTTTTCCTTAATATTTTACTTGCCAGAACAGCCCCCAGTGCTGCTGATTGGTTGAGACAATCAGCTACAAGAAATGAATCTTTATTTGCACGGAAAAAGCGAAAACTGTAAATAAAGCAAGCCAAAGCATTAAAAGGCTTTTTAATTACAGGGAAATTAGCAACACATAAATAATTATAATTCACACCTTTTATCGATTCTTTTTGAGTTCTAAAAAACCCTGGTTTCGAATTTTTTAGGTTGATTTGCAGTACAGTTGCAGTATGCACCTGAACACCAGTAATATTTGCATGACCTGCTGCCATAAGTCTATTAAACTTTTGTACTTGTTGTTCAGGTTTATTCTTCACACTTGCAAACAGTTCTTTATACTTATTCTCCGAGCAAAGGCATGATGCATATAATATTTCCATTAAATGTTCCCCATATCTAAATCTTTAATCATATTTAACGCAGCTTGATATTCTGCTAGTATGTCATTTAACTCATCATCGCATCTGGCAATAAACTCATCCCATATAATAGAATTGTAAAACTTATATAACTCATCTGTGAAATTTTCACACTCCAATTTACATGCTACTCCAAGACCATTCTCGAGTATTTTAGCACCCATGTATGAGTCAAAATTACATATCTGCGGAATATAAAATACAAGGCCATCATAATACTTATTTCCCATTGCATCAGACGCTTGTGTATCGTATAGATTATGCAGAATATCTGTTTCTGCTGCAAACTCATAACGATCCGTAGGACTATATTCACCGTGAAAAAAGACATTCAGAATATTATTTTCAATACAATATCTCTTGAGATTATTTGCCGTTTCTTGCTCACGACCATGATAATGCAATTCAAACCTTTTATCATTAGCTAGCCTGTTAATAAGTGCCTTGTTAATAGTCTCATGCCTGATATATCCCCAAAATCTTATTCTAATACAATCTTTTTCCCTGTCTGCTCTTCTTCTGACATCCCGGAACTTCAATGAATCCATAAGAATGTTGTGAGTAGTATGTATTTTATCTGTACTGGGTAGATATTTTCTATAAGCATCTGAACTGATAAAAGTAGCTAATGAAGCGTTCACTAATTTTGCTATAATGTTTTTGTAGAAACCGATTGCTTCATATGTATGATCCCTATAATCAAAAATAAAGCGATTATGATATTGGTTAGTAAGAATATCATTTAATAAAACACCAGGTATGCTTGTCAAAACAACAATCAAATCAAATTTTGCTTTTTTCAATACCCTTTTTACAAATCTCCTATATAGTATGAAACCATATATTTTTGTTACTTTTGGCACCTCGTCCTCCTGATAGTAATCTAAGGAATATGTGATTACATCATCAGGCAAAGCAATGTCAGGGTTACTATCTCTTTTCCAATATATAAAGTGAATTTCATTTCCGTTCTTTCTTAATAAATCAAGGTAAAATGACGCAAAAGGCAAATATTTAATTTTCCCAAATCCTAGTATTAGAATTTTCAAATCAGTGTCCTATCTATTCTTTATTTAACAATTTCAATACTTCTTCAAACGTCCTAATCTCAAACCCATTTTCCTTCAGCATTCCAATCATTTGCTCGATCTTCCACTGAACCTTCCCGAGCCCTCTTCTTGCTCTTACATTTGTTAAGAACGAAGTTCCGGGAACCTTAGGCATATCTGCTTCCGATAGTTCGAAGGGATGGATGTACAGCACATAGATCTCGGCATTTTTCAGATAGTTCGAAATCATCGGCTTCATGAAAACCCAAGGCAGGATGCGTATGTACCCTCCGCCAGAAACTGGGATTTCCCTCCCCAGAAACCTCTTCGTACTCAGTTCAAACTCATAAAACCTATCCTTGTGATAAACTCCTTGGATTGGCTGTTCAAAATCTTCAATATTAAGCTTGGCATATAGTGGGTGCCCTTCAAACGTGATCTTACTTGAACTGTATTTGAAGCCCGCCTTCATGACTATATCATACCTTGTCCTGTCGATACTATAGCATGGTGCTCTGTAGCCTACGACTTCCTTACCGACCAAGTTTGATAATACTTCTTTAGCCTCTTTAATATCATTCGTAAATTTATCAATACTAAGCATAACCGGCCGCACATGACTTTTTCCATGACAGGCAATTTCATGTCCGCTGTCTGCTGCGTAAAGGATTTGCTCCTTTGCGGCTTCTGCCAATTCACTCAGCGTGAAAAAGGTCGTTTTAATTTGGTACCTATTCAGCATGTCGATGTAATTTGTAAGCCCATCTAGCATTGATCGGGATTTATTCACTTCTTTGCCTGAGAAATAATCAAGATGATACCAGTCCTCTATATCCATCGATAGAACCGCAAATTTTTTCACATTCATTACGTCAGCTTTCTCCTTTTTGCATCTTTTATGACTTTGCCCAGTCCCTGAACAGTATAGGTTATATAGGGCCAAATGTCCCCACTGTCAAATATCTGGTCTATCGAGTTTCTAAAATCAAACCATGATGGTTTTGTTCTGAAGCGCTCTTTTGATTTTAGAAACCAAAGTATGTCAGTATGTAAATATCTTAGATAAATGCCCGCAGGATAGCTTAAATACTCTGTAACCGGCTCATTTATGTAATCTTCAAGTATTTGTCTGCTGAAGTTCACACCGGCGGCAAAGCATATCTTAACACTGCCGGTAATACGAGGATTTATCTCTAACACCTTTGCAATATTATCTCTGGGATCCTGTATCAAATCCACATCCGCATACCCTCTCCATCCAATTGCCCCAAGCAGTCTGCAGCAACTTTCTACAATATCAGGGCGGTTCACAGTTACGTTAAGTGTACTCGAACCACCATCGACAGGATACCAGCGTACTTTTGTAAATACTATTGCACTTTTAATTATTCCATTTCTATCAACAAACAACTCCGCCTTATATTGCATGTCCGTTTGAGGTATATACTCCTGTATCAATGACGCGCCATATTTTTCTCTTGTAGCACTGAATATGCTGTTTACTTTTGTTTTTTCATACACAACTCGGAAACCGACGGCAGCACAACTTGTTCTGGGCTTAATTACTACCGGATATTCCAGTTCGATTTCGGTCAGGTCTTCCAGCTTTTCATCGGTCATGAATGTTCTAGGACATGGAATACCATGCTCAGAACATATTTTCATTGTTAGTAATTTATCACTCGCAAATTGAAATATGTCCCAGTCATTTACCGCAATAGAAGTATACTGCTCCAATTCTTTCTTGTTCTGTGACAGAAGAATAGCAACATAATCATTTAATGGAATCACAATGTCGTACTCATACTTTTTCAGTTCAGTACGTATAGCCTCCAACGATTTTACCGGATCTGATGGATCGCAAAAAGATAAAATCTTTCTGTGCGGATATCTTGATGCGTAGCCCATATCTAGCTTGCTCGAATTATAGGTCGTAATATGACACCCTAACTCATGGAGCGATTTCATCATTGGCATCACTTGCCGAGCTCTACCTTCTATCAGCATAACTTTAAGATTACAAAACTTATCATTAAAATTATCCTCTTCAACTTTCATAACATTTTCTGAAGTGTTTTTTAGTGCATATGCTGTAAAGATAAGTTGACTTGAGCTATCAAGACCCATTGGAAACCGTACAACGCCATATTGGATGATGAGGGGTAGAATATCCTTCCGGTATTGTGCAATTTCTTCAATTGCACCGTTCTTATCACATTTCCAGATGTGAGCAAATTTATCCTTTTCATTCTCTCCGCCTTCAACGCCTGTAGATACATATACGGTGTCGTCTGCCAGCACTGCATTCCCGTGGCATGGTCCCTGAATTTCCTGAACCTTTTCGATTTGGCGTGTCGCTCTTTCCATCCTGATGATATAGTTGCGATCGGATACCGATCCTGCATCTGTTCCCCAATAGATGGCATCTTCGGTGAATGAAATCCCTATTGCCCTCCAGAGCTGGCTTCCCTGCCCGATTACTTCCCACATATCACCGTTATCAACACTTCTCATAAGTTTGCACTCATGGTCCTTGTCACCGGTGCCCATCCAGATACATTTCTCATAGCTGTCCCACTGAATAAAATGAATATGGCGAACTTCATGCTTTTCGAATGTCAATATGGTTTGAAAGCTCAAACCGTTGTCAAGGCTGCGGTATAGCCTGGTTTCATTTGTGTTGTTGAAATTTACTGTATACTCTCCGAAAAAGATAGTTCCGTCAGGTGTGATGCATACACCACGGTGGCCAGGCTTGTTTCCGGAATATCCAGAAAATGTGTTTATCAGGTTTCCATCCTTATCAAGTATCAATGTTTTCCTTTTGAGCGTTACCATGAATCCGCCGGTAGTCAGCGGAAGCAGATGATGTATGCCGACCCGTAAAAGCTGCCGAGAGATACGAAAAGCAGCGAGAAATTTGTCAAAGGCTCCCCCCACTTTGAACTTTGGTGTGATGCGCTTTCCTTCGATGTCAATCCCCCAGAAGCATTGTCCCTTGGCAACCCAAATGGTATCCTTATCTTTATATAATGCTCTTCCGGCAAATATTTTTTTACATATCATTGACAAAGCTCCCTGATGAGTTCATTATACTGCTTTCCAACACATTCTTTCGTGAAACCTTCCTCAACCACCCTGAGAGAATTGCTTCCGACCTGGCTCAGTAGTTCTCTGTTAAAATATAGTTCTTTTATCAATGCCGTAAATTCATCGCAATGTCCGCTTTCCACAGCCCATCCGGATTTTGACCCGGTAATAAATTGTGCTGCATTGCTCTCAGGCGAGCATACGACTATGATTGGCTTGGCCATCGCCATAAGGGTATATATTTTTGATGGAAAACTAAAGCCTTTTACATGCGGTGCCAGCAAAACAAGGCATATATCACTGAAAGCATTGATAAAAGGTGTATCCTCCCTCTTTTGATATCCAATAAATTTTACATTGGTCAGCTTGTCCTCTTTGGCCTTATTCTTGTAGTATTCTTCTCTGATGCCATTGCCCGCAATTACGAATTCAACATCCAAGTTTCTGAGCTCTTTCGCACAATATAGTATTGGCGACAGATCGTGCGCATTTCCGATGTTGCCCACATAACTTATGACAAACTTTCCTTTTACATCGAACTTATCCGCAAAGGGGTTCTCCTTCTGCTGAGGATGATATATTGCAGTATCAGCAAAATTCGGTATCATTTTTAAAATTTTATTGGCCGGGACTCTTGACTGCAAATGCCCTTTTATACCGTCCGATATGGCTATGATTGCGTCATTCTTTCTATACACTCTTTTCTCGATAGATCGCAAAAACTTTATAATCAGCCGGCTCTTAATCTTCCCCTGTGTAATTGGTCCATCCGGGAAGAGATCCTGTACAATATAAACACCTTTGGCGTCTTTTTTCTTCGCGATCATTGCGTTAATTATACCAATAGATAAAGGCGGCGATTGGGTAATTACCAAGTCTGCCTTGATATCCTTTTGTCTCGCCAGCACAATAGCGCGAAGATGAAACTTAATATAAGTCATCAAGCGTTGTACCATATTGCCTTTCTCAGAAGGCACAGCAATATGATAACACTCTATCCCCTGAAAAGTACTTTTTTTGTACCATCGCTTCTCACCGTCAATCAGCGGTTGCTTGTCAAAATTCTCCATCAACACACTATAATGTGGAGTAGAAGTAATGACAGTCACATTATGTCCGTATTTCTGAAGCTCCAGAGCAATATCAGAGATAATATATGAATTCGCAGTAGCATCAGGTGGGAACAAAAGCGTATGTAGAATAATGTCAACCATTTAACTCTCCGTCTCTACAATTGAATCATTAAAATCTATTGTGCAATATTCATATGAGCCATAACCAGATAGGCTTTTATCATAGACTGAACTGCTGAACAACGTTCTTAGTCTGGCGCTTTTCTTCATACATACCAAAGCAAAGCGGCCAAGCAGCTTACTTAACCGAATTCTTTTCCCATGTGCTTCTGCTATCTGACGAACCATTATTGTGCTGCTGACATATTCTTTGTTCTGCGGAAATAATATTCCTGAATATCTGTTGTCTATAGTATATCTCACAAATTCACATAAGTTCGATATGTATATCATACTACGTTGACTTGCTATATCAGGAAAGACCGGCAACTTTTTCGATAACCTTGATAATTTTTTATAATTCCCAGGACAGCCTTTTCCATAGACCGTTGGAGGTCGTAAAATAGCAACAATAAAGTTTTCTGAAATAAGCTTAGTAAGTTCTCTTTCTGCTTGTAATTTACTTTTTCCATAAAGTTTCGTTGGATTTGGAACTGTATCCTTTGTTATCACAGGCGTATTCGGCGTGTATACACCCTTTGTGCTCATGAATATAAATTGTCCAACACCATTTTCTTTAGCTCTTTTGGCCACAGAAACTGCTAGATCACAGTTAATGTCGTAATATAATTGCTTCATTTCAGGTGTCTCTTTACGGTGAACTATTCCCGCGACATGAAAAACTACATCATACTTGAAGAATTCAATGTTTCCCCACTCTTTACCTATCGTATCAACTGTATCTACTGTATATTCATCAGGCCATTGTTTTAGCCAATTTTCAAAGTTTGTACCAATATAACTGTCTGCTCCAGTAATCAAAACATGTTTCATCCGGATATAGTCTCCTTATTCGCATGTGATGATAGCAGCGGTTCATCCAGTTTACCATTAATCGCTCCAGTTCCACCTTCGACCACTCCGTCTCTCCTGAGCACATTAACAATCGTCCCTAAAAAGCATTTCACATCAAATACGAAGCTGATTCTTTCCGCATACTCCCCATCCAGCCTCGCCTTTATTTCTATGGGCAGCTCATCACGACCGTTGATCTGCGCCCATCCGGTAAGTCCCGGTTTGAGTTCATTTGCGCCATATTTTTCGCGTTCCTCGATCAGGTCATACTGGTTCCAGAGGGCGGGTCTTGGTCCTATAATACTCATCTGACCAACAAAGATGTTCCATATCTGCGGCAGCTCATCCAGGCTGGTTTTGCGCAGGAGCTTCCCCACTCTGGTGATCCATTGCTCCGGGTTCTCCAGCAGATGTGTCGGGGTGTCCTTGGGCGTATCTATCCGCATGGTGCGGAATTTCAGTATGTTGAAATGCGTCTTGCGGATCCCTAAGCGCTTTTGCTTGAAAAGGATCGGACCCCGGGAGTCAGCCCTGATTGCGACAACCAGTATCAGAAATACCGGTGATAAAAGGATAAGGCCGATTGCAGAAAGGAATATGTCAACGGCTCTCTTAAAAAACAAATACATTGAGCGTGTCTCCCCCGAAACAATTAATTCTCTCTATATATTTTGTGCAACTTCCCTCAGTTCAACTGCCTCGTCCGGCACATTCGCTTTCGCTTTTTGCTTTTTCCTGGCAGCCTGCTCCTCCAGTACAGTTAAAACCGGTTTTCTGTACTCGCTCTTGTGATATGTCGGCACCAGCTTTGCCATGCACTCCTTCAAAGCCTCGTCGTTTTCCATGGAGTTCTCGAGCGCCTTAATGCTCATTATAACTTCCTGGAAGCTCATATCAGATTGCTTGCCAATGAAAATCTTTTTATGGGCTGTACACATCAGGCCTTCCTCTGCCATCAGCAGCTCTTCAAACAGCTTTTCACCGGGACGCAGACCCGTGTACTCGATTTTTATGTCCACATCCGGTTCAAAACCCGAAAGCCGTATCAAATCACGGGCAAGATCGTCAATCTTAACCGGTTCGCCCATATCCAACACGAACACTTCCCCGCCCTCTGCCAGCGCTCCTGCCTGGATAACAAGCTGAGCCGCTTCGGGAATCGTCATAAAGTACCGTATGATCTCGGGATCAGTTACCGTAACCGGACCGCCCTGCTGGATTTGCTTCTGAAAAAGCGGAATCACGCTTCCGTTGCTGCCCAGAACATTGCCGAAACGAACAGCGGCGAACTTGGTTTTGCTCATTCGGTTCATGGACTGCACAATGATCTCGGCCAATCGTTTGGAGGCGCCCATGATATTGGTAGGATTGACTGCTTTATCCGTTGAGACCAGGATAAATTTCTTTGCCCCATAGTCGTCAGCGCGTCTGCAGGTGTTCAATGTTCCGAATACATTATTCTTAATAGCCTCGCTGGGGTTACCCTCCATCAGCGGCACATGCTTGTGCGCAGCCGCATGAAAGACCACACCCGGCTTATACTTTTCAAATACCTCTTTGAGTCTGATCCTGTCTCTGCAGGAGCCTATCACAGCCTCAAGATCAAGGTCCTTATAAGTAAACAGCAGCTCGTTCTGCAGATCGTATGCGTTGTTTTCATAGTTATCAAAGATAATTAGCTTCTTCGGCCCGAATCTGGCAATCTGACGGCACAGCTCGGAGCCAATGGAGCCTCCGCCGCCAGTTACCATTACGATTTCGTCCTTCAGATAGCCTGAGATCTCTTCCATGTTGAGATTTATCGGATCACGGCCGAGAAGATCTTCAATATTCACATCTCTCAACTGTTTGACAGTAGCTTGGCCATCTTTGATGCCCATCAGGTCGGGAAGTGTTCTCAGCTTACATCCGGTTTCCTTACAAAGCTTCAGGATCTCCGTCATATCCTTTTTTGAGGCGGATGGCATTGCAACAATTATCTCGTCTATATCGTATTTCTTTGCAAGCTCCCTGATACTGTTCCTGCCTATTTTAACAGGCACGCCATTGATCCTGGTATTCCTTTTGCATTTGTCGTCATCCACAACAACCACTGGGATCGAATGCATATCGGTGTGATTTTTCAGTTCCTTGATGATCATGGAGCCTGCACTGCCGGCTCCTATGATCATCACCCTGATGACCTTGCTGCAGTTCCTGCACCTGATCATTTTCAGCCAGCGTAAATACCTGTAGCTGACTCTGGTACCGCCGATCAGTAAAAACATGAACAACCAGCCGCTGAAATAAATAGTGACGGCGAATCTGTCTCCGGTCGCAAGTCCCACCAACAGGTTTACACCCGCTGACAACAGTGTGGCAATAAATATTTGCAGCAACTCCTCGATACTTGCATATTCCCAGAGGCTTCGATAAAGTCCGAATAAGTAGAATATAATTATTTGAATAACTGTAACGACGAGTGCGTTCCGTAAGAATGTTTGATAGTATTGACCCGGCACAACCGTATCGAATCTGATAAGGAGCGCAAGATAAAGAGAGGCATTGACAAGTATCATATCCGCAATAATAAGTATAAGCTTTCTGATCCTTAATGTCATTTTTTCCCCTCCGGGTGTCTGAATACACCCTATATAACCAATCTATTCAATTTTTCATCTTTCGTAAAATCTCATAAAAAAGGGCATGGCTGCTTACATGGATATAGAAATACTATCATCTATATACACTCACAAACCCTGCTAATGACCTCCTGATCTGATGACGGGCCGAAACACCGGCAAAAGATTTCGGATAAATAATGACCTGGGATGTTGCTATACTGCCAATACCATCTTTCTATACTGCCGATACCGGCTTTAGGAGCGAAATTCCCAGATCCACCGTTCGTTCCTCCCCGAGGAAAGTCAGCCTTACTTTTGCTCTCTCTTTTCTGTGGTCAATGCTTAATATGAATCCTTCCAGCGAAAAAAGTGGGCCATCTACCACCTGTACCCTGCCATTTTCCATGAATACATTTGAAAACCCGATTTCCTCATTGTTGCTGATAAGCCTTGATAGTACGGCCATTTCACTTCGCTCTATTGAAGCTACCGCGCTTCCTGTCATTAGCAGTCTGAGAATGCCGGGTATATTTTTTAGTCTATAATATATATCAGTAGTGATGCTGCCATTTACCAAAACATATCCGGGGAAAAGCGTTCTGGATTCAACGCGCCAAATACCTCCCCTTCTGATCTTTAACGACCGTTTTGGTACGACCACCGTGTAATCATCCTGTAAACGGTATTTGATGCGCTCCTTCACTTTTTCTTCTTCACCAGTCACAACAAAAAAGCCATGCCACTCATCAATACGAGGATCCAGTAACAATCGCATTTACCACCTATCTATAAATCCATTCGGGCTAATAGCCATTTTATAGCAAAATTGGTTATAAGTCAATAGTTACCAGCGCATTATGTTTTCTTTCGTTTTCTTTGTGGATTGGCTATGTTAGTCATATAATACAAACCTTTGTATGGTTTCCTAAAGCTTTTCTCTACCCATTGCAGAATTCCCTTAAGCTATGGATTTGACCGCCCTATTGAATAGTACCCGCAGTATAGCCATGGCCGGTACTGCAAGCAGCATTCCAAGGATTCCGAAGAATTCGCCGCCTGCCAACACTGCAAATATGGTGGCAACCGGGTGCAGTCCAAGCCTTCCTTCGATCATCTTTGGAGAGATGAAATTGTTATCAAGCTGCTGTACAATAAAAAACACGACCACAACCCACACTGCCTTCAACGGTGATATTGTCAGTGCGATGGCTGCCGCAGGAAGTACGCCTATGTATGGTCCAAAATATGGAATGATGTTTGCCAGACCGCCGATCATCCCCAGGACCAGCGGATATTTCATCTTCACAAGCATGAGCCCGATGGTTTCAAGCACCCCAACAATCAGCGCCGTCATAAGCTGCCCCTGTATAAAGCGAGCCAGGATCCTGCTAATCTCTTTTCCCATTCCGACAAGTCCGGCCCGCATACGTCGCGGTAATAGAAGAAGTGTAAAGTCTCTGAATTTATCACCGTCCTTGATTACATAGTAGCTGATAACCATTGCAACTGTCAGATCAACAAGAATCCTTGCCATATCCATAATAATATTCATTCCATTTTCTAAAAAACGGACCAGCAGCTTTTGGATCATTTCAGCTCCACTCTCGAACTCCGCAAAAATAGCATCCTTCACCTGTTCTGACCAGTTGCTTGCTTTGATATTTTTCAAAAGACTGTTGAAAATCTGCTCATATCTATCCATGATCTCAGGAAGGGTTTCCATCAGATCGCGAATATTAACAGCCATCTGGGGAATGAAAAAGATTGCTGCGGAAGCTGCAGCAGAAATAAAAAAGAAGTAGACGAGCAAAATTGCTACACTCATGGGGATTTTCTTCGCCACCAGCCTTTCAGATATGGGCTTGACGATATAGACCAGCGGAACACTCAGCACAAACGGCGACAGGATTCGGAATATCTTTACCTTCCAGGTAATCAAAAACGCGGCCGCACCGGCAAGAATCAATGCCGCCGCAATATAAACCAAAACCTTTTTGGTGAGTACATTTCTTTCCATGAGGACGTTCCTTTCATTTTGCAATGGGGACGTTTCTCCCAATTGGGGACGTTTCTCCCAAATGGGGACAATTGGGGACGTTTCCCAAGTATGCAGAAAACCGGGTATGTGCTTATACCCGGTCTTCACGAGGATTTGAGAGAATGTGTGTATGTCATCTGAACAGATCCGCAACATCACCAATGATGTTACCGGTTTTTCTGATCAGTGATTTGCCTCTGTGCATCATTTTTCTTCTTGACCTTGAGGACATCATATCCGAGTTATTCAGTATCATGCTCACTGACGCGCCAACCAGCCCGCCGATTACCATCCCTCTTACAAGACCCTTACGCATCCTATCCTTCTCCTTTCACCTGAATTCAGTCACGCATTCAGCTTATAAATATGTGTGAAATCATCACAGCAGCTTGTTTTTAATGCCTCCGCCGCTCTCCTTCATTTCATCCACCGCTTCTTTTTCAACGACCGCAACCTCTTCTCCCAGCTCGACCCTGCCAAACAGCGGCAGAAGCTTCCGTCCCTGTATGATATCCTGTAGTATACCGTCTGATATTTCGAAGGCTTCAATTTTGCCAGACTGGATATTAAATATCACATCCTTTACGATCCCAAGCTCTCCTCCGGCCTTTGAATATACCCTGCGCCCCAGCAGACTGCCTTTATCGCCGCCGAACAGCTCTTTGCTTTCGCCGAATGCTGCCTTGAAAGCCTTCCTGCCAATGTTTCTCACATACCCTGCATCGTTGATAATGGCGGCATCATTACCCAGGTTCAGCAGCTCCTTTAGCAATACAAGCCTTTTACCGGGCACAAGGCCTGTATGTTCCAGCAGGAGTGCTTTTACCTCCCTGTTTTCCAGATCAAACAGGATATCCTTCACGACTCCGGCCTTTTTTCCGCTGTCCGCACAAATCACCGGAAGGTTCAACACCTCGCTGTACCTGTGCTGCATTAGCCTGCCTCCGTAATACAAATTAAACTGTTGTCTATCGTTCATATTATTTCAATCTTCACGATAAAAAATGCATAAGTAAAAAAAGGCAAAAAAAGGGCCTGTTAAGTAAAAAAATCCAGTGAACAACTTTTTACGGTCACTCACTGGAAAAATAAATCAATATTTCTTTACTTGAGGGTCGTCTTTCGGCTATCCTTCGTGCTTTAAGTGTTTCCCTTTCGGCGGCGCGGGACCAGACTCAGAAGTCCGGCTGCCATAAGAGTCGCACCCGTTACGAAGAACCAGAAGGAGGTGGGAATGCCGCCTGTCTGGGGGAGCTTGTTGACGGGGGGTTCGGGAGTTCCGGGATCGCCGGGAATCTCTTCATCGTCGATTTCCTCCCAGCCTTCTGCTTCCGGAGCTCCATCCTCTTCGGAATTCCGAAGGATAAAAGATTTGTTCAAATCGTTCTGTGTGATTTCAAAGGTCTGTCTGCCTTCAAACAGGCGGTAGTCCGCGGGAGCGCGTGTCTCGCCTACGGAATATGTCCCTGGGAGAAGGTTTGTGAATTTTGCTATGCCGTCGCTTCCGGTGACCGTTACCACAATGACGTTTCCGCCACTGTCATATAAGGTAAACTCCGCGCCGGAAAGCGGTTCGTTTAGTGTGTTGGCCTTTAATATTCTAAGCGAGCCGTAGACCGTGCCGCCCGCGTCGATACTTTTGCGGTTTAAAAGCGTGAAGGACAATGAAACGTCCTTTTTCATGTTGAAGGACAGAACCTCCGTGCTCAGATCATAGCCCGCCGGGGCCGCTGTTTCACGTACGGTGTAGGATGTGCCTGCCGGAATATCCACGAATTCCGCTATGCCGTCAGTTCCGGAAACCGCAGTTGCAATTGCGCTGCCGCCTCCCGCATAGAGGGTGAAGGTCGCGCCCGGGAGAGGGTCGCCGCCCTCGTCCGTCTTATAAATGCGGACGTTTCCGTTTTCCTGGGGCAGTTTTTTGTTCACCATTGTGAAGAAGGTGGGGTCGGCAAGGGTATTGACTGAAATGACCTCATCGCTGAGTTCATAGCCCTCGGGGGCCGCTGTCTCGCGGATGGTGTATTTTGCATCCCCGCGGACGTTTATAAACTCGGCGATTCCACCCGCACCGGAGATGGCGGATGCAACGGTCTTGCCTGCGCTGTCATAAAGGGTGAAGGACGCGCCGGCCAGCTTGTTTCCATCCTCGTCTGTTTTGAGAACAGAGAGCTTGACAGAGCCGGGTATATAGGGCACGGGTACGTTTTTGAGGATGGGGCTTCCTGTGTCATTGCCATCCTTGTCCTTATAGGCAGGTGCAGCGACAGCGGTGTGATTTCCATCGGTGTAGCTGACCGCCACTGTAATCGTGTCCTTGGTAAGCTGATATCCCGAAGGGGGCACGAGTTCCTCAATGGTGTAGAACTCACCCGACTTGCTGACAGGAACGTACTTAAAGGTGACTACGTTGTCTACCGCACTGGCGGTGTCCTCAAAATGACCGGTTTCCGAATCTCCGCTTATTTTAAAGGTACCACCGTTCATTTTAATAGTATCGCTCGAAGAGCTATTCTTGGTAAATTTCACCTCCGCTGCGGCGGGGGTGTTTTTGAAGGCCCTGGTGTACGCATCATAGCGCCCGATATTGGCAGCTGTAGGCGTCATCAGCACATGAACGTCAGTATAACTGCTATCCGTATAGGCAACAACCACATTGAAAATGTCCTTTTCTGCGAGGTTCAGGTAGCCTGCGGGTGCACTGGTTTCTGTAATCTTATAGGTGCCAACCATAAGCTGGCCGAAGTCAACAAGTCCGTTTTCATCCACAGATTCCGTCAAAGTTACAGAGGTCCCCTTGTGGGTAGTTCCTGTAAGGGTAAAGGTACCGCCGTCAATGCCTGCTCTCAGAACGATGGGGGTGCCATCGTCATCTATTTTTGTGAAGGAGACCCCGGCGTTGATGTCTGTGAGGACAGGCTCATTAATCAGTTCGTTCGGGGTTCTGCCGTCGCCGCCGGTGTAGGTCACCTTAACGCCTGTTTTTGTGCTGACATCTGCATACTCTATTTTTGCGGTAATTTTTGTAGTGCTCTTGACATGTCCGGCTGGCTCCTTTGTCTCGCTAATCTCGTATGTTCCCATCGGTACATTTGAGAAGGTTGCGATTCCTCCTACATTACTTGTAGCCGTGAGTGTGAGCTCTGTTGCACCGGCGTAATCCGGTGTGCCTTTCAACTCAAACTCAGCGCCTGCGAGGGGAAGGTTGCTTGCTCCAACCTTGCTGATTACAACATCCGCTTTACCGAGAATATTTGTAACAATAATATGCGGCGGCGTGGCGGGGAGCATGTCTGCTGACGTTGTCGGATAGGCCTTTACGGAATCCCCGGAGTTGAGATATCCGGCAGGCGGATCAACTTCTCTAACATAGAAGAACCATCTTGGCTGCCCGTCAAAAATGGCAATTCCGTCTGCGCCCGTTTTGACCTTATAGTCAACACCGCCCTTTTTCACAGGCTCTCCATTGGGCTTCAACAGAACGAACTCTACGTCCTTCAGAGGCAGACCGTCATTACCAAGCTTTTTTACCTTGAGGGTGTACGCGCTGGAGCCGGCAGTTTCGTAAATTTCATGCACGGATACGCCGGTTTTTGTGCTGATGCTCTCGGGGAAGCCGGTTTCTCCGCTCAGCGTAATGGAATTGTCAATGGACACGCCTTCGGCTGTGACAACCGTGCTGAAAACAAGGACATAAGCATTTTTTCCGTCGGGGAGACGGAGCTTGAAATACTCTTTACCCGCATTCGGACCATCCGCCTTGAATCCATGTTCAAAATGATCAGTGTTGTTGATGTCAAAGGTAGTATTTTCATCGTTCTTCGTCACATTGCCGGAACTTGGATTCACGTAGCCGTCATACAGCTTAACGGTTATCTTATCCAGATCAAGATCGTCATTCAGGATGTCCTCGACCCAAGCGTTCTTCAAGTCTACGCGACCGGGGTTAATCTGCACTTCCCACGTAATCACGTCTTCTTTTTTTGCTGAGACGTATTTGGTGTCTTTTTTAATGACGGAGTGTGTAATCGAGGTACTGGCAGTTGATTCAATGCCGGCTGTGTTTTTATCCAGCGTGAGCTTTGCCTTGTTGGAAAACGGCTTGCTTGTAAAGCTCCCGTCCAGAATCTCGTCCGTCAGATAAGTCTTGAAAGTAAACACATACTTATCAGAGTTGTCAGGCAAGGTGAGGGTAAAGCCTTTTGGTGTGGTTGTCCCGTCAAAGATAATATTGTCAGGAAGAACCTGCGGCGCTCCATCGTTGATACTTACCCTGAAAACGCCCAAATCACCCACAGCGGGGAAAAGTACCATTCCATCGGGGAACTCGTCCGTAATCACCGCGTTTTTCATGGGCAGGCTGTTACGATTGACGCGCAGGGTCCAGGTAATTGAGCGCTCGTCGTGGTTGTAAGACCCGGCGGATTTCTTCAGCATTTCGAGCTTATAGGTTTTGGTGGCCTCTACTCTGGGGTTTGCGAGTAGATGGTCATTTATGGTAACTCCGTTTTTGAAGGTTTTCTTGGCCCCCGTCTGGTTACCCCTATACATATCATCAAAAGCCTTCTGAGTGATTTTCGTATAGAAGGTGATAACATAGCTGTCGGATATGGGGCCGGAAGGTAGCGTAAACCTAAACCCGCCATCTGTCACATCAGAGAGCTTGCCATATTCGCTATCCTCCTGATTGTTGATAAAGGTTTTCCCGGTTGTCTCGCCGTTCTTCTTTACAGTGAAGGGTTGATCAGCGGCAAATATGTGGTCGGCAACGGTCACCACATCATCCGTTATAGAAACGCCCGTCATCGGAATCCGGTTGCTGTTGAGGGTGATCACCCACTGTATATAGTCGCCCTTGATAGTAGAGGCTGCAGCACCATGCTCGAACTCTGCCTCAGCAGTGGTGGATTTGGAAATCAGACCACCGCCGGCAATAACCGGTTTGCTTATCCCAACGGCGCCAATGCTCGTGCCGGAGCCTACTCCATCAGACGGTGTCCACTCAATTTTTGCGTTGTTTTTTACACCGACTCCATCGTTGGTATTCAGACTTGATTCCCAGTTTGAAATCTTTGTGTAGTAGGTCAAAGTATACTCTTGCTCTGTGTCCGGGTTCGCCGCAGGATGGGAGGCGCCAAAGTTATATGTCAGCTCCTTTTTATCCTCGGAGAGATCATAATCTCCGTAAGCGCCGGGGGTATCGGTTACCCTTGCGGCGGTGCTACCGTCGGGATATTCAATGGTGACGAATAAGTCTTTGGATTCAGGGACGCCACCACTAAGGACTGAAGCAGTGCCGTCAAAAAATTCATGGGGTGCAAATCCCGCACCAGGTGCCGGTAGGGTGTCAATAATCCTTGCGTTGGGGAGGTAAAAACTGCCCTTGGGCATTTTGACATTGACTTTCCACTCCACATAGGCGGATTTCCCGTCAGCACCCTTAAAAATTGCCGTGCCTGTCTTAGCAAAAAAGCCTGCCATCTGGAATGTGTCCTCTGCCACTGCATTTGCGGCATCAAAAGAATCCTTTTTCAGATCCGCAGTGTTTTTGAATTCATTTATAGCATCGGAACCGGTATCAATCGTATTAATCTTGGTTATATACCGGATTACCTGCGTACCCAGAGGTGTATGCCCGGAAGGGAATGTGTAGGTAATCTTCTTATTTTCGTTCTCTAATTTCAAGCTGGTGTCTGAAACAGAATCATATGTACCACCGGAGTTCTTCACTGTAAAGCTTCCGGGTTTATATGTATGGGCGCCGGAAAGCTCGTCGATTAGCTCGAAGTTGCTATAGTCAAAGCTGGGGAACTCATCCGGAGGCGTTACGGTAACAGTCCATGTAATTTCATTGGCATCCGGATTATATGTGTGTTCTTTGGTCAGCGTGCTCTTTGCAGGCGGTTTGGGGTCAGTCTCCTTAGATTTGCGACTGATGTTGATAATATGGCCGCCGAAGGAAATCCGGGTAGTCCCTGCGCTTGGGTCAAGCTCCTCCATGTACTTGAAGTAACCTTTGAAGGCAATTTTACCCCAAATCTCGGTTACGAGTTCTTGAACATCCCCGGTCAGCACGACCTTCAGTTTTCCTGCCGTGATGCTCCATTCTGCAAAATCTTTGCCCTGTGTGGTCAGTTTGCCATTGGTAGTGCCTATAAATTCAAGACCTTCCGGCAGAGAAAGCTCAAAAAAGTCCCCGGAGTTGAAGTCAGCACCTCTCTTGGCCTCTGTGAGGTGGAATCCAACTTGGAATTGCACCACCGCGTTGGCAGGAATCTCCTCATAGGAGCCATCTTCTTCCTTGGGAATCTCTGTGATGCCATCGCTCTGAAAAATTTTAATAAAGGATTTTAACGGATCAACCTTATCCCAGCCCGTGAAGGGCTTGCCGTCAAGATCATGGATGAACGCATCTCCTGTTCCATCCTGACCAATATTAGTGCCACCCAGCCGCCACACGTCGCCCGAATCGGAACCTTCGGCCAGAGCTGTGCTCATGGGCATAAGCTGGAGGACCAGCATTAATACCATGAGAAGAGAGAGCGTTTTTGCAGTTTTCATCTTCTTCAATTTCAATTCTCACACCTCTTAACTTTCCTCATATTTTTATTCTCTATGTTCAACTGCTCCTCTCAAAGAAACAGGCAGACGAAATAAGTCGTCTGCCGTCCGCTGCCTTCGTGATAGCGAAGCCTCGCCGGAGCAGGATAAGCGTGAATAATTACTGATATTACGCACGTTGGTTGCCATTTTCTCTTGAAATGATAACATGTTTTCGGGTTTACTAAAAGCTCATAAATGCTTACCCCTGCAACAATGCCATAAACATGTAATAAATGCAAGACCTTTTAAATAATAATTTTTCATGGTAGGATAAATACATGGATAAAAAACCTACAGTGAAGAAGAGTATCTCTATTGCGCTCATTGTGGCAGGGGTGATTCTCACGGCCACCGCTCTTGTCCTTGAGACAAGCAGCTTTCCCTGGCGGACGCTGGTGCATATGGAGCGGGCGGAGGAGGATATTCCCGCCCCGGCGCCCATCGTTCTGTCCGCCGAGGATGCTGAAATAAACATTGTCGTGGGAAGCGCTCCATCCCCTGAGGAAGCATATGATCTTCTCCCCGGAAGTGAAGAGGACGACACGCCGCCGGACGCCTTTGTTATTTTAGGCGCCATGAAGATACCAAAGCTTGAGGTATCCCAGCATATTCTGGAGGGAACCGGAAGACAGCTTCGTTACGGAACAGGTCACGTGGCCGGTACCGCCGGCATAGGCGAGAAGGGAAACCTTGCGCTTGCGGCCCATCGTACCCAGGCTTTCAGGCATCTTGACCTGCTTTCAGAGGGCGACGAGGTGGTGCTGAAGGCAAATGACAACATTTTCACATATATTGTTTATGAGTCCTTCGATGTTAAGCCGACGGAGCTTTGGGTTCTAGACCCTGTAGAGGGCGAGGAGTATATAATGACGATGATCACCTGTACTCCTTATACAATATCAAGTCACAGACTCATCGTGCGGGCAAGGCTTACGGAAATCAACGGTCTCAGCCCCGAAGAATTTTTCGCATCTGTAAAATAATGTACAACATTTATCGCACCGCCATAATTAACGTCTCCCTCTTCACGTTGATTACGAAAAGACAAAAGTCTGTCGGTTCTCCAATGAACTGCTGTCTTATGAAATCCCAGTGTTACTTCGGTAGAAATCGAAAGAAACGCCCCCTTTTCCGGAAAAATGTTTGTTTATTATATTTGAATATGGGATAATGATAGGAAGAATCAGCCTCTTTCAAACAGATCAATCCCTTGATATTGGCTGATGACCTAAAAAATGTTGAAATTTATACCCAACAACACTAACATCATTGGAGGTACATTTTTATTATGAAAATACTTAAAAGAAAACCGTGTGAAGAGGCAACCTGCATCTTGAATTATGCTAAAGAAAGATTAAGCGGGAAGGATATTCCGGAGCCAGAGGTGAAATATTCGATTCACACATCGGTCCTGGAGTATTTCAAGAAATTATTTTCAAATGAAAAACAAATGGCCAACTCGACAAAAAAGCTGCTGGGTATCACCGCGTCACTTAGTGACTTCGATGTTAAGATGGCTGACATGTCTTACAAGCTAATTGATTTCGCAAAAGAAATGGCTGTTGTCAGTGAGTCAAACCTGGCAGTGGTGCAGCAAACGACGGCCAGTATGAGTGAAGTAAATAATGCGGTCATTAATACTTCAGCCACATTAGCCCAGTTGTCTGAAACATCGGCTCAGCTTATGGAGAAGAATCAGGAAAGTCTGGTTCAGCTTCAGGAGATCGGTGAACTAAAAGAAAATGTTTTAAGTGATGCAGACGTTATGAACCGCCAGATTGGTAAGCTGGTTGAGATGGCAATAAAAGTCAATGATATTGTAAACGGGGTAGCAGCCATTGCGGAGCAAACAAATCTTCTTGCATTGAATGCTTCTATTGAAGCCGCCAGAGCCGGTGAGAACGGGAGAGGGTTTGCTGTAGTTGCAGAAGAGATTCGTAAACTTGCGGACGGAACCAAAAAAAATCTCGATGGAATGAAGGTGTTCGTCAGCAGCATTCAGGATGCTGCAAAAGATGGTCAGCAAAGCATGCTCAGTACGATTACATCTACACAGAAAATGAGTGAGAAAATTGACAGCATCAGCAATACGATGGGTAAAAACGTAGACATGCTTAAAAATACAATTGATGGTGTACAACATATCAACCGTTCTGCAGAAGGAATAAAAAATGCCACCGACGAAATTAATCAGGCAATGGATGCATCAAGTCAAGATGCCGAGAAGCTCAGCCATTTGACAATGCTCATTCATGATGATGCTTTAAAAAGCGCTGAACAGGCAAAGCAAATCGGCATTGTAGACGACATGCTTTCGGAAATTGTTAAAGAAATGATGCATGCGTTGCAGGGAAGTATCAATGCAATCAGCAACAAGGAATTTATAGAATCCATATCTAAAGCAAAGGAAGCCCACGGAAAATGGATGGAAAATCTGAAGATGATCGTAGATGAAATGAAAATCTATCCGCTGCAGATCAACGGGACAAAATGTGCATTCGGACACTTTTATCAAGCAATATCGGTATCACACCCTGATATTAAGAGTGATTGGGAAACGCTGGGTAAATTCCATCTTGAATTCCACACCATAGGCGCTGAAGTACTAGATGCAGTAAGAAAGAAAGATGAATCAAAAGCAAAAGAGAATTACATAGCTGCGCAAAAGCTCTCCGAAAGTATATTTACATATCTGGATCTAATCTCGGAAAAAGTTGATGCTCAAACAAAAAACGGAACAAATATTTTCCAGGTATAGCAGAGGGTTGTTCCTCCCGGGGGTTGTACAATTTAATCAAGCTCCAGAAAAAGATTGCACCGCAATCTTTTTTCTTTTGCCATACTAGATTTTGGCGTGTAGTTTCTCGGTTAGATATGGACATTCCTATGCTATATGTATAGAATATTCATTGGTAAACATAAACACGGAGGTCAAATGACAAATGAACAATATATATAAAAAGCTTGGTATCAAAATCCCTGAGATCCTAATGCCGACTGAGGGTACTGACCTTACAAAATGGGCGGTCATCGCCTGTGACCAGTACACTTCGCAGCCCGATTACTGGCAAAGTGTTCATGAAGTTACAGGTCAGAGCCCTTCCACTCTAAAGCTGATATTCCCTGAAATATATCTGAAAGAAGCAGACAGGGACGTCAGGATAAATAACATCAACAAAACAATGGAACAATACTTGGAGCAAGGTGTGCTGAAGTCAAACAAACCCGGTTTTATACTTGTTGATCGCAGCACTCCCCACACACCCTCCAGAAAGGGCCTGCTCCTGGCTGTCGACCTGGAATGCTACGATTACAGTGCCGACTCACAGTCGTTGATCCGTGCAACTGAAGGGACGGTTCTTGACCGCATACCTCCAAGAGTGAAAATACGTGAAAACGCACCAATTGAAGTGCCTCACATTATGGTGTTGATCGATGATCCGGAAAAGACAGTAATAGAAAAGCTCTACGCAAGGAAAGATCAATATAAAAAGCTTTATGACTTCGAGTTGATGCAGGGTGGCGGACACATCACCGGCTGGAAGGTAGAGGACGAAGAAAGCCTGGCCATGGCAGCCGCAGCTTTAGAAGAACTTGCCCGAGATGCAGGGGACGTTTCTCAAATTGGGGACGTTTCTCCCAAACCACTGCTTTTTGCCGTTGGCGACGGAAATCATTCTCTTGCATCCGCAAAAGCGCATTGGGAGAACGTAAAGTCCTCTTTGAAACAGCGCCAGCAGTCGCAGCCAAGCCAGTCTCAGCTTACAGAAGCCTCCGGCGCTATCTGTTCTATCCCCGAGCATCCGGCCAGATATGCTCTTGTTGAGGTGGTGAATGTACATGATGATGGGTTGGTTTTTGAGCCGATTCATAGAGTTGTATTCGGCATCGACCGTGCAACAATACAGCGGCAGCTGATTGAGGCAGCAAACAGAACCCATTTGTATGCCGAAGTTCAGTTTTTTGATTCAAGGGAAGCTGTTGACGCAGCCATTGAAATGACAAAAGCCTGTATCACCACGGCAAATGAAGGGAATATCCCGTCTGAAGGAAACATCCCCCTCCCTCACTGCATTGCGTTTATACTCGAGGGCGATTACGGTCTGCTCACAGTAAAAAACCCTGCTTCCAGTCTGGAAGTGGGTTCTCTTCAGACTATTCTTGACGAGTTCGCAAATAAAATATCCGGCGATATTGAGATAGACTATATCCACGGTGATCATGTCGTCACAGAGCTTGGTTCAAAAGCGGACACCATGGGCTTTTTCCTGCCCGTCATGAACAAGCGCGACCTGTTCAGGACTGTAAAAGTAGACGGCGTACTGCCCAGAAAAACCTTCTCCATGGGTGAAGCCGAGGAAAAGAGATATTATCTGGAGTGCAGGCGCATCAGGTAGCTTCTTCACTTAGTCAAATAAATGGAGCAAATGCCCATAGCCTTTTTCTTCCATATGCTCCTTTAAAATAAATTTCAGGGATGCACTATTGATACAATACCGCAATCCTCCGAATTCACGAGGTCCGTCGGTGAAGACATGTCCAAGATGTGCATCTCCTGATTTGCTTCGCACCTCTGTTCTTATCATGCCATGGCTGGTATCTTTTACTTCTCTCAACAAGCCAAGATCTATTGGCCTAGAAAAGCTTGGCCATCCACAACCGGATTCAAATTTGTCGGTTGAGGCAAAAAGCGGCTCTCCTGTTGTCACATCCACATAAATGCCTTCCTTAAAATTGTTATAGTACTCATTTCTGAATGGTGGTTCTGTAGCATTGTTTTGTGTTACATCATACTGCATTTGCGTAAGAGTGTTTTTTAGATGTGACTTAGCTGCCTTAGTAAACTTATCTCTTCCGATGTGGCAGTACCCGGTTGGGTTCTTTTCCAAATATTTTTGATGATACTCCTCAGCAGTAAAATAATTTCGCAGTGCAGTCACCTCAATCGCAACCGGCTTTTTATAACTCTTTTGGAGCTCTTCAACAGACTTCATAATAATTTCCCTGTCCTGATCATCTGTATAGTAAATACCGGTCCTATACTGCGTCCCAATGTCATTTCCCTGGCGGTTTACTGCCACCGGATCAATGACCTCATAAAAAAGCTTCAGTATGAAACTCAGGCTTACTACATCCGTATCATATAACACTTTCACCGTCTCAGCATGTCCTGTATTTCTATAGCACACATCTTCATAGCTTGGATTATCTGTGTTTCCATTGGCATAACCCACCTCTGTACTGACTACCCCATTCACTAAAGACAGGTATTTCTCTGTTCCCCAAAAGCAGCCTCCGGCCAGAAAGATCACTTTTGTGTTATCATTGGTCTTAATACTATTCTCTTTCATCTTCTCCATGATCTTCTCCTCCATCCATTTATTATTCTCCGGTCGTCTATATTTTATCAAAGCCGGTTTGGCTGCCCTGTCTTCTATTGCTTAGCCTAAATTACCTGACTGTTATTCTGAAAGCATTCCGTGCTCTATAATTTTCATTAATATCCCAATTCTTCGCCTACAATGATTATCTTAATTCGGTGCTTTTTTCGTTGGTAAGCAGTCACGACATAATTGCAGCAAATCCGTGAAGAGCCGTTGCAACCACGTGCAATATCTGTGTCGTCAGATAGAAACGACATACATTCTCCCTTTTCTTTGCAATACGTTGCACAGTCCAGACGGACACAATTGGCTGGCGCCGCTTTTGACTTAACTCTTCTGATTGCGTCTTTAATATCCTTGACGATTTTATTGTATCCCGCCACAATAATCACCGATTCCGGACCGTAACAAATGGCCGCAACCCTGTTGGAATTACCGTCAACATTGTACAGCTCGCCGTTTTCTGTAATCGCGTTTGAGCTGCAAATATATGCATCTGCAAAGAAGGAATCCCTGAATATTTTCTCCGTGTCTTCCCTCGAAAGGCCTTTCTCGTAACGATCCAGCAATCTATAATTTCCGGAGCGGAGCAAATCTATTACTCCGCATTCAAACAGGCTCATGGAGCCTCCTAATGCTACCGTATCACCTTCTGTCAGGAGCTCCTTTATCTTTGGAACAACATCGGCTTTTGATTTTACATAAATGCCCTGCATATTATTCTTTTCAAGATTATCAATAGTTCTTGCGATTCTCTTTTCGATAATAGTCTTTAAATTTGTATCCATTGCTCCTCCTACATATACACTGATTTTATAGCTTAGCTTTATGATTAATAGCTTAGTTCTATTTTATCAGACTGTCTGAGGTATTTGAAGTGTGAAAAGAGAACGTGCCTGTCTGTTGCCCTATTCAAAGTATTACTTTACCGTCCATGTATTCATTCCATAAGTTCTCGAACCAATTGTCCTCCTGAGGTATCGGTCTCACAGCCTTCCATTCAGTTCTGCAGCCGTGCTTGCCGTCGTCGCAGAGTAGCTCGATTTCGCAAACCATCCCTGATAATTCGCCACTGTCCAGTGAGTACCTGAATTCTTCAGGCAGGCTGTCTACCGGCAGCTCGCCATTTTCATCCTGGATCAGATAGGAGCCTCTGCTTCCGCCGCCCTTGTCCATGAACTCCTTAATCGCATTCAGGTATACATACTGCGTAATCAGTATATCTCTGTTTAAAAACGCTCCGGACAATTCTCCGGCTGAAGCCGGTTTGGTTCGGTCAATAAAATGCTCCAGATCAGCTGCGCATTCCCGGATGCTGTCTGCAACTCCTTCCATCGTACGTATATGAGCTCCGGTTTTTGTCATTCTTGTTTGTAAGGCCTCTCTCATTGAAAGTATATTAGATTCACCGGAGCTTCCTGACAGAAGCCTTTGTGCCATATCAAGCCTACCTGTCACCTGATCCTTTACTTTAGCGCAAAATTCATCCGCATCCATCGGATCCTCTTTATAATTTTGAGCAATATACTGTGCCGCCCTAAGGCTTCCGACCTGGGTCGAATTCAGAGCGCTACCGCCGGGTCTGTATATTCCGAATACTCCGTTAACCTCGCCAACGGGGAAAAAGTGCTTTACGTTACTTTCCCACCATATGTTACCGGTAAGGCCTCCATTGTTGTGCTGTGCGCAGACGGCAATTTCAAGATACTCCTTTGTAATATCGATTCCGTTATTCATATAAAGGTGGATGGCAGGCCGGTTCATTTTCGCCAGTCTTTCAATCGGTGTACCAAACAATGCACCCGAATTTTTAAGATATTCCCTTGCTTCCACCCCAAGAAGCGAGAAATCAAGCTCGCCGTCTTTGCTTCCCCATTGCGGATTCCTCATAAAATCAAGAAATACCTTTCTTCCCTTTATCTGAGTCTCATTGTAAACCAGGATGTCTATGACTGATGAACCGAAATCCTTGATCTTTCTCGGGTCAAATGGCCATTGGTAGCCCTTGAGGAATATTGCATCCAGCATTTTCCCTGGCTCATCGAAGTATTCATTCAGGAATTCCTTCTCATCACTTCCGTCCGGGTTAGATGAAACATATCTTGGTATTACCTGCTGGTAAGTTCCTGACAAATTCCACCTGAACTTTGTTGAAGCGATCCCGTACTGTGATTCCGTCAGGTTTACCCCTTTTACACCTGCTTCAAAGGCAATACCGGACGCTCCGTTTTGACTTTCAGGATAGACGGAGGTTTTATACATACCCGCCGGTCCTCCCGTTGCAAATATCACATTTGTGCAGTTAAACAGCGTGAAACCCATGTTTCTATTATTCGGGTCATTTAGATCTAGAGCAATCAACCCTATGCACCTTGTCTCACCGGAAGTGCTTTTATCTGTAAGAATTCCGATTACCTGAAACCCATCAAATATCCTGATATTCTTCTTTTTTACCTGCTCCTCAAGCTTCTCGGTCATAAACCTTGATGTAAGAGGTCCGGCTGAAGTTGCACGCTGCCTTGGGTCATGATCAGTTTTATATCCTACATATTCGCCATACCTGTTATGCGGGAACGGCACACCTATATCAACCAGCTTGAAGAAAGAGCGAGCGGACAGGGCCGCTTCAACTAGTGCAATATCTCCGTGCATGCAGCCGCCTTCAAAATAGGTTTTTGCCATTTCCATCACTGAATCCTGTGTATCGCCGGACAGTGTCAGCTTATAATAGGTTTGCTTGTCCGAACCGGTGTTTCTGGAAGTACCCATACAAACACCTTCAGTGATTATGGCAATATCCGCCTGTCCGAGGTTGTATAGTGTATCAGCCGCATTGAATCCTGCCGCACCTGTTCCAACTATTGCTGTATTAACGCTGTAAACATCTATAATCATACCATTGATATTTAACACATCATTCTTCATAATTATCCCAATCACTCCTTTAATCCTCTCTGGTGCTGTGTGATTTCATAATCTGCGAATGTGAAAACCTCCGTCAACATTAATGACTTCACCGGTAGAATAGCTCAGCATATCGGAACAAAGTACCGATACCGCTTTCGCAATATCCTCCGGATACCCCCATCTCTTGATCGGAGTAATCCCTCCGGCAATAAGGTTATCATATTTCTCCTTAACAGTTGCTGTCATATCGGTACTAATAATCCCGGGCCTGATTTCATTTACCGCAATGCCGTATTCGGCAAGCCTGTCTGCAAAAAGCATTGTAATCATGCTGATTCCGGCTTTGGAAATACAGTATTCTCCTCTTTGCACCGAAGAAGTATATGAAGACATGGATGCGATATTTACAATCCTGGGAGAAATACTCTTATTATTTTTCATCTGCTCAATCATAACGTTTGCTGCCATCTGCGTCATAAAAAATGTTCCTTTTAGGTTAATCCCTGTGACGAAATCGAAGCTTTCCTCAGTTGTGCTCAAAATATCCATCCTTTGTTTTGGCGCTACCCCGGCATTATTCACAAGCACATCCAACCGTCCGAATGTACTCAAAACACTCTCCACAGTATGCTTTCTGCCAGCAGCCGAGGTAATATCCGCCTTAATATATAAAAATGGAGCTCCCGTTTCCTTAACCCTTACATTGTTATTGGCTACTTTATCTTCATCCTGGACATCCATGACAGCTACCGCATACCCTTCGCCTGCCAGCTGTAACGCGATTCCATGGCCTATTCCCCTGGCTGCTCCTGTTATTAAGGCTACTTTTTTATCTATCATTTTCTCATTTCCCTTCCATTTACTTATTCAAACCCGGTTCACTTACTTCATGCAGTATTCCTTATAGATGGGGCCATATACCCCTGTATCCTTTATGACACAGCCGGTAGTTCCGCCAGCTCTCATTATTTCAGTACACTTGCCGCAAGTGATGCAGCACTTTTCCTTCTTCATTTCACTACATGCAAAGATGTCTCTTGCGAAATCAGGATATGCAAAAGACTCTCGCCCGAAGCCTATCAATGTGGCCCAATTGTTTTCAAGTGTTCCTGCGGCAAGATAAGGCGAAAATTGCCTTAACCAGCTGTATCCGGTTCCGACTACGGCCATATCTGTAAAAGCTTTCTGTATCTCAGCGGCTCCGTTTATCATTCTCGCCACTCCAGCCATCGGATGCTCCTGCGGCTCATATCCGCCGATATCGTACGGCCTGTTCACGTGCGGATTGAAGTATGGCGTCCCCATAGTAATATTTATAAGCCTCACGCCTTTTTCGCGGAGGATTTTAATCAACTCCACGGGCTCTGTAAGGTCATATTTTTGGAAATCATTTTTATCTGTACCCCAGCCATATGGATATTCGATTCCATCGTAAATATTCATACGGGTTGTTATGATAAATCCATCACCCAGCCGCGACCTTATGCGATCTGTCACGTTACGCATAAAACGTGTACGCCCTTCGAAAGTCTCACCATAGCGGCCTTTTCTGGTATAGGCCGAGAGCAGCTCCGAATTCAGATATCTGTGGCATGCTTTTACGTCGACTCCCTGAAATCCTGCCTTCTTTGCAAGAACTGCCGCATTTTCAAATTGCTCTTCCAGCCTCTCCAGCTCATCGTCCGTAATTATGGACAGAGACTCGTCGTTAACGCCCTTGCTGCTCATAATTGGGTTATGACAAGCTATAACAGGCCTTGGCACGCCATCAGGTCTGCTGAATCTGCCGGAATGGGTAAGCTGCATTATACAAACCGGTTTAAAAGCATAACCGTATTCTGCAGCGGCATTGCTCATTATGCTTTCATAAATTCTCTGAAAATCAGAAACATTATTTTCTGTGACCCAAAGCTGTCTGGGATTTGCTCTTCCCTCATGCACCACCGCTACCGCCTCGAACCATAAAAGTCCGGCGCCACCCTTCGCGAACCTTTCATACCTTCTTTTCGTCAGCTCTCCGGGACTTCCGTCCAATTCTCCGTCACAGCCTTCCATGGGATTAACGGCCAGTGAGTTAGGTATCGTCAGATTGTTAATTCTGACCGGCTTGCGTAAAGCTCCCAGGTCCTTTGAAAAGTGGATCTTTAAGTTGTTGCTTTCAGCATCTTTGATGACATCTTCCAATTTAGTGTAATTAAATCTGTGAAAATCCATGCTACCACCATCCCTTCATTTGTTCTGATTACCCCTGAACTCTTCCAGATGCATACTCGCCCATGAAGTTTTTACCATATGCTTACCAGGCTGTTTACCTCTCTTACCAGACGCCCTGTATCAATCGTCCTGATCTCTCCATCTGCAACAATTGCTCTTCGAGCTTAGCTTATGTTGTGCCCCTAACTATGATTTCATGCTGCATAACCATCTTTTTTTTCTTGAATTCCAGTTCTTTTTTACCTTCTATTATCATGCTCATTGCGTTGTATCCCATTTGATGCATGGGCAGACGGACAGTAGTCAGTGGCGGACAGGTAAGGCTGGCAATTGGAATATCATCAAACCCAACAATCGCTACATCCTTTGGGATTTGCAACCCAATTATCCATGCGGCAGATATAGCACCGACTGCCATCTGATCGTTTTGTGCAATGATAGCCGTAGGCCTTAACTCTTCCGGAAGACGCAGCAGCTTTTCGGCTGCTCTCTGCCCAGCTGTCTCTTTAAAGTTTTCTTCAATTACAAGCATGGGGTCATATGGGATTCCCCTATTCAGCAACGCCCGTTGATACCCCTTAAGTCTGTCTGTAGATATCATATATTCCAGCGGACCTGAAATAAGGCCGATTCTTTTGTGATTCCGTTCGAGAAGAAAGGTGGTAATATCATCAGCTGCCTGTACATTATCAACCTGACATGTACTAAAAGCAGTATTGTGGTTACCTATTACAACTACACTCGATAGATCCTCTTCTTCAACAGTATATCTGTCATCCTCTCTGCCGCTGCCGGAAAAGATGATGCCATCTACTCGCCTTTCATTCAGGTTTTTAAAGTAGAACCTTTCTTTAAAGATATCGCGGTCAGTGTTACAAAGGATTACAGAATACTCGTTTTCACGGGCGCATTCGTCGACGCCTCTAACAATTTCCGTAAAATATGGATCTGATAGGTCAGGAATCAACACTCCAACTGTCTTGGATGCACCTGTCACGAGTCCCCGTGCGAGCGCGTTTGGTTTGTAATTGAGCTTCTTTGCGGCCAGAAGAACCTTCTTGCGGGTATCATCACTGGCATAACCCTTGTTGTTCAAGATATTAGATGCCGTTGACGTACTTACACAAGCGAGTCTGGCAACATCTTTAATACTGGCAGGCATCAGTGTCCTCCACCTTAACCGTGATAAGTAAAAACGTTTCGATAAAAGTGCATGAAAATAGTAATATCAAGAATAAGCATGTTCACAACCCTGTATTTCTAGTATATATAGCGTATTGTAATTTGTCAATAGATTTGTTGAAACGTTTCGATATAATAAAACTGCTATATAAAAAAACTGCCGATAATTCGACAGTTTTCATCATAATACATAATATGTAGCATTGTTATAAAAAGGTTGCCTCTCACGTCGCTTAATATTCATACACCTTTGAGAAATTCTTTGCGCTTTTCTCCATCGTGTATTTCTTCTTTGCCGATTTCATTTGTGAATCATATGTTGTATCAACAATAATCCATTTTCCAGTATCGCTCATGTAGACTTCATTCCATGCATGATACACGCTGCCTGTGGAGGTGCTGTAGCCTTTTACCAGTTTGGCAGGTATTCCAAGGCTTCTGAGCATTGCTGCAAAGGTCGAGGAGTAATCATAACAAATCCCCTTCCTTTTTTCAAGTGTTTCATCAATATTCGGCAGATAAGCGTTATCAAGGGTTTTGAGTTTATCGTAATCGTATGAAATATTGCTTACAATATACTGATAAACTGCTTTAACCTTTTCTTTGTCGGTTTTCATACCCTTTGTAAGCTCTTTTGCCTTTTTGATTGCGTTCATTTCCTCGTTCCAGTTGATGTTCTGCACAGAGGCAAGATAGACTTTGTTAACATCATCCAGATCCAGGTTGATTGTTTGTGATTGGACATATTTATATTTGGTTCCGCTTATATTTTCAAGAACGCTTACCTTATATTCGCCCTCTCCGAACTGAAGAGGATAGTACTCTGCTGTTCCGTCGTTTCTCAGATCGTATGTAACCCTTTTTCCGCTTTTCTCAACCGTAACCTTAAGTTTGACATCAGAGTTGTAGCTAACGGCGACGACTCCCAATCCAATTTTCTCTGAGTCAACCACAGCGGTCACAGTTGCGTTGATCGGTAATATATTTAGTGATAGTATGATTACAATTATTAATGCACTTAAAAGCTTCCTCATAAAACTCTCCCCTTCGGTAGCTGGCTGCCATACATCAGATTTGATTGTCAAATCCGGTGCAGATACTTTATCTGCATTCAGGCCCTCTAGCTTTGCGTCCCGGTCTTTCGTCCGGTTTGCCGTTTATCGTGATTGAGTTGTCAGAGCTTTTCTGCGGCTTGTCCTACTTTTACCAAATAAAAAACTTTCCTTTCGGTAACTGGCTGCCATTTGCCGAATCCTCAAAGAATCCGGCAATTAGGCCCTGTAGCTTTGCGCCCCGGTCTTTCGGCCGGTTTGCCGCTTGTCGTTGAAAAGCTCAACTAAAATCTCTATTCAATATATACCAACATATTATCAGAATACACGAATAAAATCAATATTTCTAATAAATAATGTCGAAATGTTAAAACTTCAAAAGGGAAACCTTCAAAACACCATCAATTTTACGTATTTCTTCTAATTCAGCATTTCCGACATCCTGATCTACACTGACAAAGGATACCGCCTTTTCACCCTTTCTGTTCCTGCTCCACTGCATTGCGGCAATGTTTATACCCGCACTTCCAAGGGTGGAACCAATACGTCCAATTATACCTGGCTTGTCGATATTTTGTATTGCAACGATATATGGGCTAGGCTCAAAGTCCAGCTTGTATCCGAAGAAATCAACGATTCTCATTTCCTCCTTGGCAAAGATGGTGCCCGAAACGCTCTGTGTGCCTTTCTTTGTGGTAAATGCCACCGTGATAAGGTTTGTATATTTATCCAGATGGGATCTCTTGCTTTCAACTAATTCAATACCCATGTTTTTGAGCATAAGCTCTGCATTGACATAATTGACCTTCTCCTTGATGATGGGATCCAGGAAGCCCTTGAGTACAGACAGCGAAAACATTTTTGTTTCCTTGTCAGCCAGATCCCCGCTGTAAATGATCTCTATCTTCTGCACCGTTTCTTTCTCGCTTTGATAATAGATCTTTCCGAGCATTTCCGCCAGAGTGATATAAGGTCGAAGGCCGTTCAGATCCGGCTGCATATGCGGCATGTTTACAGCAGCGACCATCTCGCCTGACAAAGCTGACCCAACCAGCTGTGCAACTGCAGTGCCAACGTTGTAATTCGCTTCTTTAGTTGATGCGCCCAGGTGAGGAGTAATTATAACATTGTCAAAGTCCAAAAGAGGATTGACATAATCCTGTTCCTCGGGCTTCTTGTCATAATTCGGTTCGGGGTCAAGAACGTCGATTCCCGCGCCTGCCACTATTCCGTTCTGAAGTGCTTCGATCAAAGCTTTTTCATTAACCAGCCCGCCTCTTGCAGCATTTACAATCCTGACTCCCTTGCGACATAGCTTCAATTCCTTTTCTCCAATCATTCCATAGGTTTCTGCTGTCTTCGGCGTATGAAGCGAGATCAGGTCGGACTGCTTGAGCAGATCTTCAAGCGTTTCACACTTTTCGACGCTCATTTTTTTGAATTTCTCGTCAGTGATGTAAGGGTCATATGCAATAACTCTCATGTTGGCTCCCCTCAGCTTCTTAGCAACAATGGAACCTATCCTGCCAAGGCCGATGATACCGACTGTCTTACCGTCTAGTTCATTACCAATGAAATTGCCTCTTCTGAAATCTCCCTTCCTGACTGCAGCATTTACCTGCGGTATATTTCTAAAAATGCTGTAAGCAAGACCGATAGCGAGCTCTGCGGCAGCCATGATATTGCTTTCGGGGGTGTTTACAACGATGATTCCCTTTTTTGTGCAGCTCTGTACATCTATATTGTCAATACCATTTCCGGCTCTGCCTGCCACCTTGAGGTTCACCGCTTTTTCAAGCAGCTCAGCATTTACCTTGGTCACACTTCTGACGATGATCGCGTCATAATCCGCTATGATGTCAAGCAGCTCCTCATGGGAGATACCAAATCTTGTATCTACCTCAAATCCTTTATCTATTAAATGTTGTATGCCCTCGTCTGCTATTCTTTCCGTAACAATTATTTTCATTGTGTTCCTCCTATACGAACATAGTTTTATTTTTCCTGTACATATGATATTAAGCTTCCGTTTATGTTTCAAATCTCGTGTCGATGAGCGAAGCTGTGTCGGCCAAGCCTGTCCCTAAACCGTCAGCTTATCAATCAACGCCAACAGCGTGCGGACCTCATCTAATGTCGCATCTGCCATATGTGCAATTCTGAATGTCTTTTCCTTCAAATCCCCGTAGCCGTTTGAAATCATATAGCCCTGCTCACCCAACTTTTTGTTCAAATCTCCTACACTGATCCCCCTTGTGTTTTTTACTGTGGTCAGCGTATTTGATGCGTATTTTTCTTCCGGAAACAGTTCGAATTTCTCCTTTGCCCATGACCTTACGACCTGCGCCATTTGAAGGTGCCTTGCGAACCTGTTCTCCAGACCCTCCTCTAAGATCCTGTCCAACTGGAAATCCAGTGCAAACATATGAGAAAGTGAAGGGGTTGAAGGATACTGGTAATCCTTCTTGAGTATGTAGCTGTATAATTCAAGCAGATCCAGGTAGGTTCCTCTGAACTGTACCTTTTGTGCAGCAGCGGCTGCTTTTTCCGAGAAGGAGCATATGGCCATTCCCGGCGGCAGTCCCAGGCACTTCTGAGTGGATGTTATACAGATATCCACGCCAAGCGCATCCACGTCAATTTTTGTCCCGCCCATGGAGCTGACGGCGTCCATACACCAAATCACCTCAGGATACTTGCGCATCACCTGTGCGATCTCCTCTGCAGGGTTCATCACACCGGTGGAAGTTTCATTATGTGTAATGGTAATCAGATCATACTTGCCTGTGGAAAGTGCCTGATCCACCATGTCAGGAGTCGTAGGCTTTCCGGGCTCGGAGGTGAAGAGATCGGCCGGTACGTTGTTGGAGGTTGCCATCTTGTACCATCTGTCTCCAAAGGCTCCTACTGAGAACATTGCTGCCCTCTTTGTTGTACAGGAGCGGACTGCTCCTTCCATCAGACCGCTGCCTGAGGAAGTCGATAGTAATATGGTACTCTTTGTGTACATCAGCTTTTGCAGTTTCTCTGAAATCCCCCGTTGAAGAACGGATGCATCCTTCGTCCTGTGCCCGATCATCGGGGCCGCCATTCTTTGAAGCACATCTTCTCTTACCTCTACAGGTCCGGGTATAAATAACTTTTTATGCATTTACATTCCTCCTAAGAAAACTCTCACCAACTGAACATAAATAATAAAATAAAAGATCAAATCCCGAATAAGACCTGACCTCAAAACATGCGCAATAAAATGCTGCATTCGCTCTGTCCTTTTGCCTGAGAGATTAAGCTTTTTCAGCCTTGCCCCTTCGGCGCCGTCATGGTCTCTCCAGAGATTCGTCCCAACAAGGTCGCTTAAACTCCCTCATCGTTCATTCGACAATATTCTTTTTTCATCAACTTTTGTAAAAGTTTAGATTTATTATAATGAATGGGTATAGTGTTGTCAAGCAATAATTAATTTTTTAACGAAGTAGAAAATTGCGTGTTTTCTTCAAAAACAGGCCGCTATATGGGGACACCTGCCCTTGTTGTGAGAATTCTGCCCGAAGCACGCGTTCATGAGATATGGTTGACAAGCTGAACACATACCTGCTATCCGGGATAAAGGAATTCTGGGTAGTTGCCCCCAAACAGAAGACCGTACTCGTTTATGTTTTTCAGTATTTACCCCAAAAAATCCTTCAGGCGCTGCACATTATTTTCCTCAAACTTGAGTAGCCGCTCCATTAAGCTTTTAATGTCCTGTTCCGCATCATCATATTTTTTTATGTTCTTTATTGCGTTGATAATTCCCATATTGCTTCCGACCATCAGCATTTCAGCGATATGGGAAGAGGATTTGTCTGTCAGAGTCTGCATATTTATCATCAAATATGTTCTAAGCTTTTCAAACGCCCCAATTCCCTTCTCATCATATCCGCTGCTATTAAGCATTTTTCCTGCTTCACTGTGTATCGCTTCATATTCCTTTTGTTGTAATTCCAGATGCTTTTTGAATTCTTCGTCTTCGACTATACCGATTAATTGTCTGATCGTATCAACACCCATTTGTGAATTTTGATAGACAAAGTTCAATAGTTCTGCATTTCCATTCATTCTCTTTACACTCCTTTATACTATGGTCGCGATCCAGTTATTGTGGACTCGCCGCATAAAAAATAGTATACCCGCAATGAGAGCGGGTATACTATTTTTCATGTTCAGATCAGATTCAGATTTCAAATCCGCGCACCAGATCTTCAATGGTATCGCGTCTGCGGATCAACCGTGGCTTGCCATCAAGTCCAATCATCACCTCAGCAGGCCTCATCCTGCTGTTGTAATTGGACGCCATCGAGTAGCCATAAGCGCCGGCATCCATTATGCCGATCAGATCACCTTCTGTGATCTGTGGAAGCTCCCTGTCCCTGGCCAATATGTCACCAGTCTCGCAAATATTCCCCACAACTGTTGCAGGAGCGGTTTCATCTGACTTAATAATTTTATCATCTCTATAAAATTCCATATCGTGATGGGAATCATACATCACAGGCCTTGCAAGCACATTAAAGCCGATATCGGTTCCGATGTATTTCTTAGCGCCATTTTGTTTGATACTGTGAACCGTTCCAAGCAGTACGCTGCTTTCTGCAACCACATAACGTCCAGGCTCCATTTTGATACAGATGTTCCTGCCCTTTCTCTGCATCCACTCGTCAATGACCTGAGTAAGCATTCGGCCGGTTTCCTTCAGATCCAGTCTTTCCTGTCCATCCTGCTTATGATATGGGATACCGAAGCCGCCGCCCATATCCACAAATTCCAGCTCCGCAAACTGGTCTGCAATCCCAAGCAGCTGCTTTACACTTTCTAGATAAGGAGTCGCTTCCATAAAAAGCGAACCGATATGCTGGTTGATCCCAACCAACCTCAGATTGAACTCCTTCAGGATCTCCTTAACCTCGGAAATCAATTCTATATTAACGCCAAATTTGGTGTTTTTTCCAGCGGTGACCACTTTTTCATGATGTCCGGCTCCTACCCCTGGATTAAACCTGACAGCAACCCTTCCTCCCGGATTCAGACTGCCGAGCTGGCGAAGCTGAGACAGAGAGTCGCAGCTAACCAGTACCCCCTTATCAATGGCGAACTTCATTTCCTCCGCTGATACATTATTGGCCACGAAAAGCAGTTCCTCGGGCTTAAAGCCTGCAGTCAGCAAAAGATGGATTTCTCCCGGTGACATTGCGTCGGCATGTAAACCTTCATCTCTGGCTATTTTTAAAATCTCCAGGTTGGAATTTGCCTTTGCGGAATAGTTCGACTTGAAATCAGGGCTGGATACCAACGTTGCCATTTCACGGCATCTTTCCCTCAATATTGCCTCATTATAGACATATAAAGGACTTCCGTACTCCTTTAGAAGTTCGGAGGGTTTACTATCACCAAAAAATTGTGTTTGCTCTGTAAAGTATTTTTTCATATTGACAACCATACCTCATCATCTCTTCCCGTAAAGTGGTATTAATTAGTACCAATATACAGCAGACGATATTTCTTGTCAATCTCACACTTTAAACCTTGAAACACTCTCTGTCAGACTTTCTGAGCTTTTCTTTGCCGCTTCCATCAATTCCGAGACCTTGGATGCCTTTTCCTTTACGTCCAGAGCTTTTTGAGAAATACTCTGGGTTCCCATGGCTTCTTCGTTGTTTGAGACGCTAACTTCATTTATAGCTGTGACCATATTCTGAATTGATGCAAGTAATTCCTCAGAAGTTACCGAAAAATCGGTGACAAGGTCTTGAATAGACACCGCATCACTATAATACTGCTCCCCAATTTCCACCATTGATTCATAATCATTGATAACCTTTGTGTCAATGAAATTTAGAGTTTTCTCCGAACACGTAGCAAGGTTTTCAACCGACGTTATAACTTCCATGGTGACATCTCGGATTTTTGCGACGGTATTTTTTGAATTCTCCGCAAGTCTTCGGATTTCATTGGCTACAACCCCAAACCCCTTACCCGCTTCTCCTGCCCTGGCTGCTTCAATTGAAGCATTCAGTGATAGCAGGTTTGTCTGCTCGGCTATCTGAAGTATTGTCTTAGTCAAAACATTTATTTTTTCAACCGCTTTGGATTGCTCCATTGCCTTTCGCATCTCTGAATCCATATCGTTACAAATATCATGGGCCGCATTTTTAGAATCAATCGCAGTCTCTTTTAAATCCTGTGCCCGTTTGCTTATCTGGTAGGCTGCAGCTGCTCCATTCTGCGCTTTTTCTGCAATTGACCTCACCTTAATTTCAATCTCAGCCGACGACGCACTCATCTCTTCTGTAGAAGCAGCCGTTTCCTCGGCCACACCGGACATTTCTTCAGTGGTGGCAGATACTTCAGCAATTCTCCCGGATAATTCTAGCAAATTTTCTGACGATATAAGAATACTCTCCTTAACGCTATGAACAAGGCCAGATGTTTGTTCGATCAAACGTCTCATATTAGAAATCATCGAATTAATGCTATTTGTTAGATCACCGAATTCATCATGCCGTTCAGAAAACAAGTTTACGGTGAGATCTCCGCAAGCAGCTTGTCCTGAGGCTTTGATAATACTTCTAATAGTTCTGCTCATGCTGTTTGCCATAAGGATACCTATTCCCGAGGAAATCATTACGGCAAGAATGATGAAAATAGCAGTTATAAGTATAATCTGCTTTGCTGAAGCATTCAATTCGGAGGTCGGTATCAAACCGATTATTGTATATCCGGAATTTCCTATATTGGAGTAAGTCATTAGGTAATATTCGCCTTTGTATTTTACTTCAGAAGAACCATTTTCATTTTGATTTGATATAATATCGTTATAAAAATTCTGATCCGAAATTAAAACACTATTATTATCAGTACCGTTATTTGCAAAGTCGGTTTTATCGGGGCTTACAAGATGTACCTCTCCTCCATTGCCAAGCTTCATGCCGTCCAGAAATTCCTGTATCAGATCCATTTTTAGGTCTATAATCAATATGCCTATCAAATCTCCGGTAGATGTACTTTTAATTTCCTTCAAAGCAGTAACCGAGTAACTTTTTCCCGTAATTTTCAGTTTGTCGTCAATCTCTTTATGGGAACCCAGCCATACGGTTCTTCCCTTCATTTTCTCTATTTCCTTATACAAACTAAAACTCTTTACGGTGTTGATGTCAAAATCCGATGACGTTTTCAATCCTGAAGGAAGTATGGATTTATCGCCGTCACCTATTAGATAAATGTTTGAGACATACTTGTTTGTTGATGAAATATTTAGTAAGTCATTGGACACGTTTCTGTAAAGTTCAGCAGCTGCAACCGGGTCTTTGCTGCTGTCTGAGGTATCCGAGAGATAATCGCGGATATCATTTTTAACAAGAAGCTGAAAACTAAGGTCTTCTATTGATGAGTAGACAACATCCAGATATTTGCCTCCGTTTTCCATAGTTGCGACTGTCGATTGTTGAGCAACTTTACGTATAGCATTTGACGCACTTGAATAGGATATTATTCCAAGAATCATTAGAAAAGCAATCGGGACGGCAAAAACAGATATGAGCTTTGATCGAATTGTCTTTATTCTCAGAGATTTCAATGCCAATTTTAAAATCGCCATAACTAATACCTTCCCTTCGAATAACTTGAGCATCCGTTAATTCTATATGATAAAACTTACAGTAACTTAAATAACATCATGTTCTAATATCTGTATTAGATTTTTTGCTCTTTGTCTTTATCCATTCCGGCAGCATAAGCTTGAAGCCGCCTTTTTCGCGAAGGGCGATAACAACACTCTGAAGCAAAATAAAGAAGCATAGCATAAGCCCGGTAGTAATACTCTGCCAATATGGCTCCCTTAGCCCCGAAGTAACCACAATACTGGTCATGGTCTTTAAAATAAGCACTCCGAAAAGCGTACCGACTACACTGCCAACGCCTCCCGTTAATAATGTCCCACCGATAATTGCAGATGCAATAGCCTGAATTTCTGCAGCGGTAGCATTTGCAGCGTCTCCTGCACCTGTATGCAGCAGATATACAAAACCGGCTATTCCAGAAAATAGCCCGGCCAGCAAATAAGAATAGAATTTTGTGCGTTTCACATTAATACCTAGCATTAACGCACTTTGTTTATTACCTCCTACCGCATAAAGATTGCGCCCGAATCGCGTCCACTTAAGAATTACCGCTACAGCTAATACAACAGCTAAAGCTACTATTACACCAAGCTCAATTTTGGCGGGAATAAAATTACCTGCCTTTCCATAATAACCTATCCCAGGAATTTCGAAACGAAATTGCTTAAGGGCGACAAATGCTTCCTGTACCGCTGTTCGCGGAATGGCGCTGACTATTGTTATCATGCCCTTTGCAAAGAACATGCCGGCTAATGTGACAATAAAGGGCTGTATATCCAAATATGATATCAATATCCCCTGAATCAGTCCAAACGCCAGCCCTATACCCAAAGCTATGGCCAACGAGCCTATTACGCTGCCGCTATGGTCGTCCAGATAAACGATACAAACCATAGTCACAAGCGCGGTTACGCCTCCACCTGAAATATCAATGCCGCCTGCTATCATAACTACAGTCAATCCGCAGGCAATAACGATCAAAAAAGCGTTGTTATTGAAAAGATCAAGGAACTGCTGAGGATTCAAGAACCCGCCGCCCCAGACAAGCATAGCCAGTACATACATGCCAAAGAAGGTGCAGATTGTTATTCTCAAAAGTAAGCTTGTGTTGGAAATTGACTCCCTGTTTTTCTTCCCGGATATTCCGGTAAATAAACCTCTAAAATTTATCATATCGTTAATTCTCCGTTATTTTCGCAATTCTCTGTTGTTTTTGCCGGCTTTTTAAACAGCCTGTCACGCAACTGAAGGACATACTCCTTTACAATCGGCGAACTAATTACAACAATAGCTATAATAACAATTGCCTTATAAGCTTTTACCGCTGTTGAAGGAACCTTCATGGCATAAAGCGTAACTGTTAACGCTTGAATAATGAATGCCCCTATCACTGAGCCGGCCAAATTAAATTTTCCGCCCCCAAGGGAATTGCCTCCTATTGCGACTGCCAAAATGGCGTCCATCTCAATATCCAGCAGGAGGGTTTCGTGGTTTATAAGTCCGATTCTGCAGACGTTGATACAGCCCGAAATTGCAACGCAAACACCCAGTATCATAAAAGATAGCAGTTTTATCAGGGCAGCGTTGACTCCGTTTAGGCGTGCGGATTTTTCGTTGATTCCAACCGCCTGTGTATATAACCCGAGATTGGTAAATCTTAAGATAAGCCAGATAAGCACCCCGAACAATATCATGATCATAATGGGCGTAGGTATGGGGACACCAGGTATAAAACCTCCAATAGCAACTAGCAGAGGGCTTGAAACAGTAGGCGTAGCCCCGCCATTTATCCAATAAGCAATGGATCGACCTGCAGAAAACAATATTAATGTCGCAATCATTGGCTGAACCTTGAATGCCGCAACCAATGTTCCGTTGAATAAGCCAAAAAGAATTGCAACAACGCAGCTTGCCAAAAAGGCTACAAGAATAACTGGGATTGTAATTTGATTCCCTCGAAGCACACTGACAAAAATACTGCCCGCTATAGCCGCCGCCGCGCCAACGCTGATATCCTGTCCTCTTGACGATGCAGTTACCAGCGTCATACCGATTGCCAAGATAGAAAGCTCAGATGCACCATTTATGATACTGATCAAATTCCCTGAGAGAACGGTGTCTCCTTCGTTGTTGGTAATAATTGATATCGAGAAAAATCTAAAATCCCTGATTAAATTAAAGACAATCAGCAGAAAAAGCGCAAATAATGGGACAATCAATTGAGACCTTGCAAATTTATTCAAACCCTTAGCCATTTTGAGCTGCCTCCCCTGCTATCGTATGCATAATTTTTGCCTGTGTCATGTCCTCGCCTCTCAATTCGCCAACTATATTACGATCTCGCATAACGATGAGACGGGAACATGTGCGAAGCATCTCCTCTATTTCGGATGAAATAAATGTGACGCTGACGCCATCCTCGGCAAGCTTGAGTACAAGCTTCTGTATTTCAACTTTTGTGCCGACGTCAATACCGCGCGTCGGTTCGTCAAGAATAAGATACTTTGGATTTGTAAGCAGCCAGCGTGCAAGTATTGCCTTTTGCTGATTACCTCCCGAGAGTTGTTTTATGGGGGTATCAGTTGAAGCAGTTTTTATTCCTAATAATTTGATATACTTATCAGCAAAGTCTTCCGCCTCATTTTTGGAGAATGGCCGAAAAAAGCCCTTCATTACCTGCAGTGCAAGTATAATATTTTCACGCACTGACAAATCCTCAATGATACCGTCCTGTTTTCTATCCTCAGGAAGATACCCTATACCTTGCTTCATCGCGTCCCTTGGTTTCTTGATTTTAGCGCTTTTCCCATCTACCGTTACCCTTCCGCCGGTAATTTTATCAGCGCCGAATATAGCACGTACACTTTCGCTGCGGCCAGAGCCAAGAAGCCCTGTAAAACCGTTTACCTCTCCTTTGAGAATTTTGAAGTCGAAACCTTTTGTACTCCCCGCGCTTGATAAGCCAAATGCCTCGTAAACCGGTGTGGCATCCGCCTCGTCCTGAAATGCCTTTCGATTATTCAACCCTGATATGTCATTGAGTTCCTTGCCCAACATCTTTGAAATAAGCTGCACTCGCGGTAAATCCTTTATTTCGTACTCACCTACGAATTCACCATTTCGTAAAACGGTAATCTTGTCACATATCTCATAGGCCTGATCAAGAAAATGTGTTATGAAAATAATGCCAACACCGCGGGACTTTAGTTCGCGCATAAGAGAGAAAAGCTTTTCAACCTCGTGTTCGTCCAGCGAGGAGGTCGGTTCGTCCAATATAAGTACCCTGCAATCCATGTCCACAGCGCGAGCAATGGCAACCATTTGCTGAACAGCCAGCGAGCAGGTGGAAAGCTGCTGAGCAGCTCTTGCAGGGATATTAAGTTTGGCGAGTATCTCAGTCGTTTTCCTTTCCATGGAACGCCAATTTACATAACGGTAATTGCCTCGTCCTATAAACATATTCTCGGCAACTGTAAGGTTAGGACAAAGGGTTATCTCCTGATAAACTGTGCTTATGCCCAAATTCTGAGCCTCTTGAGGCGATTTAACAGATATTTCTTTGTTAAAGCCCGCCATGTGGATTTGCCCTGAATCTTTCGGAAATACACCTGTCAAGACTTTGATTAAGGTCGACTTTCCGGCTCCATTCTCACCCATCAGGGCATGAATCTCGCCTTTGCGAAGAGTGAAATCTACATTTTGCAAGGCTCGTACTCCCGGGAATGATTTGCATATTTTACGCATCGATAAAACAATTTCGTTTTGCATAGGTACCCGTCCTTTAATGCATTGGTAGTTACATAGAGATGGCAGTGCGAGTATACGGAAAACATCCGTATACTCTGCACCGCACATGCTTGTACATCGTCAAAAGTCTGATGGGCTCGATGCCCGGTATAATTCTATTGGTTATTCGCCAAGACCGTATGTATCAATATCCGCCTGAGTAATAGTCTTTGCGTCAAAACCTTTCTCCTCGGAAATAACCTTCTTTTGAGCAAGCTTTTCGCCGGCTTCCAGTTTCTTTATCATATCTTCAATTACAGCGGCCTGGAAGGGGCTGCACTGACCATCATAGTTCCAATTGCCTGCAAGCAGTTCTCTTAGTGCCCACTTGTTGCAATCGAAGCCCATTACAACAACATCCTTGCCAACGCCGTGAGTGATACCGGCTTCATCCAACGCTGCAACAGCGCCCTTTGCCATACCATCATTTTCGGCATAGATAACATTGAATTTTTCCTTGGAATTAATTACTGATTCTACAATTTTCTTAGCCGTGGCTTCATCCCAGGTAGCAGTCTGCTGTATAACCTTTTTCATAGTTCCAGCTGCAAATTCTGCGTCTAACGCGGCTGTACGGCCAATCTGTGCATCGGAACCCATTGCGCCCTGAATGTGAATAACATTGTACTCAGATAATTTCTGATCCTTCAGCCAATTTACAGCTGTAGTTCCTTGATTAGCCATGTCGGAAACAACGGCAGCTTCATACAGGCTTTCATCAACATTCATCATACGGTCAAACAGGAACACTTTAATGCCGGCTTCCTTAGCGCTTTTAAGAACGGTGTCCCAACCATCTGTAGCCGCGGCTGAGATAAGAAGATAGTCTACACCGTCAGTGACAAACTGAGCGGCTGCATTTAACTGTTCATCATTCTTAAGGCTGTAGAAAGTGGAGACCTTGTACCCCTTTGCTTCAGTGAAAACTTTTTCAAAGTCTGCTACATTCGCCGCACGATATCCGGACTCAGACGGCGGATTGTTGACGATACCAATTTTAATGGTTCCTTTGTCAGCAGTTTTGGATGCCGCCGGTGCTTTCTCGCTGCATGCGCACAATCCAACCACCAGTGTCACAACAAGGAGAATCATAATTAATTTTTTCATACTTCGCCTTCCTCCCAAAATACTAATTTGTTTTGAAGATATATCTTCCTATTTACTTATATCATATAGGTAAAATGGTAAACAATACCTGGGAAAGAATACGGTAAGAATTTTAACTATTCGGGTAAAAAAGTGAACATTGGGAGTTTCATACTCTGACAAAGCAAATAGATCGTAATATTTTAAACATAATATTAAAAAAACGACCCTTAAAAAATGTCTCAGTATTTCCTGACTGCAATCATTTCAGACGTGATTGTGAAGCAGTCAAACTGCATCTCTTCGATATATTTTTCGCGCTCAATCGCCTCTCCGCGCTGCAACCGCTTGATTATTTCGTCAACATAAGGACCCTGTAGAGGATTGCATTCCACATCCAAAGCGATTTTTCCCTCAATGCAGTATTCAAGCGCAAGTTTTGTCGCGTCGAACGAGATTACAATTACGCCGTTGTCCGCGTTACATTTTAGTCCGGCCTCTTCCATTGCATCGATCGCGCCAAGTGCCGCTCCGTCGTTCTCGCAGTATACGACATCGATGTCTTTTGTTTGTTTTAGAATTTTAACCATCACTTCGTAACTCTTGGCTCTGGTAAAATCACCGCATTCCTGGGCAATCATTTCCCAGTTGGGATGTCGTTCAATCGCTTGCTCCAGCGCAGTCGTCCGGCCAATCTGTGCTGCCGAGCCTATCGTTCCCTGGATGTCGACGATTCGAATGGGTTCTGTCTCTCTTCCCTGTTTTTTCAGCAAATTCTCCAGCCACCGGACGGCTTTTTCGCCCTCTTCCCGGAAATTCGAGCCTATGTACGCCGTAATAAGGTCTTTGTCTTTCTCTTCTATATCACGGTCAATCATGATGACAGGTATTCCGGCTTCCTTAGCTTCCTGCAGAACAGCTCTCCAGCCTGTTTTGACTTTTGGAGAGAACACAATGTAGTCTACGTCCTGCTGTATAAAAGTTCGAATTGCCCGGATTTGATTTTCCTGTTCCTGCCTGGCGTCATCAAATATCAAATCGTAACCGTTTTCTTCAGACAGCGCCGCCTTAACACTCTCGGTGTTTTCTACCCGCCACTCAGATTCAGCGCCGACTTGCGAAAACCCGACCACTATCAGTTTATCCTTGTCATCATCCACCATGCTCCTTGCATCTTTTACACAGCCGCAAAGCAAAACTGCAATACAGGCTGCTATAGCAAGCTTTCTTACTTTCATGCCTTCATCTCCCTGATACATGATATATCTCTCTAATTTAATGTTGTGTTAGCAAAACATGTTCACTTACCCTCCAGACTCTTCGGCCGTCTGCATTGGAATTGTTACAATAATCCTTGTACCGATATCCGGTTCACTTTCCACGGATAAGCCATATTCTGCCCCAAACAGTATTTGAATTCTTTGGTGAACAGCCCTCAGCCCGAAACCTTCACGACTTCCGTTTTCCAGAGATGCCCGCACCTCACTCAGGCGTTCCTGAGTCATACCTGGCCCATCATCCGCCACCTCAAGAATCATACATTCGTTAAGAGTTCTGCCGGTCACTCGGATAAAGCCTTTACGGCGTCTGTTTTTAATTCCGTGATACAGCGCGTTTTCTACCAGCGGCTGCAGTGTGAGCTTAGGCAGGATGAAATATTTCAGCTTCTCAGGGATGTCAATTTCATATTCCATCAGGTCTCGGTAACGCATCTGCTGAATTTCCAAATAACTTCGAATATGCTGTTCTTCCTCCGCCAGGGAAATGACATTCTTTCCGCGACTTAGAGAAAACCGGAAATAATTCGAAAGACTGCTGACCATTGTGACCGCTTCACTAATTTCTCCTGACTCAATCAGCCAGATTATAGCATCAAGAGTGTTATATAGAAAATGTGGATTGATCTGTGCCTGCAGCAACGCCAACTCAGTACGCCGGCGCTGCTTTTCCTGATCAGCGTTTTTTTCCATTAGCCGTTTCAGGTGCCCAACCATGCTCTCTATGCCATCTGTAAGGAGCTGCACTTCCTCCACATCGGCCTGTATCGGTTCGCATACCAGCAGACTGCCCTTACCAATCGCTTCCAGGCGCTCACAAATCCTGTCGATCGGATCAACAATCCTGCCGCTTAGCTTTCTTGACTTGGTCAGAAGAAAATTCAGCAGCACCAGTGACAAAATAACAACGATACTGATCAGAACGATCATGTTCCTGATCATGGTCATCTGCAAAGCATCCAGATGCACCGCCTCGTAATACAGATATGTATACATGTACTCCTGAATCAGGTCCGTCAGGATATAGACATTGTTTTCCAGTTGATCCTCACGGGAATTGTACTCCTGCGTTTCAGCGATTTGATTGATTTTGTCTTCAAGATTGTGGCACAGGTTCAGAACACTGCTGATGGATCGGAGACTGTCCTTTTCTGTCGTCGTATCGATCAGCTTTCGCGCTATTGTCTCCGCAGTTTGAACCTCTTTAATCGGCAGGCCATCTGAGTATTGACTCCCGATTACATAATAGTACATTTTTAAATCGACATCGTCCTTGAAGTTTCGGTTGAAATCCGATGCTGTTGTGACGTTATTTAGGATCGCATTATATTGCAGCGCATACCCGATCCCAATGGACGCGATTGCGATGATTACAATCGTCAGCGGTACTGTGACGATCAGGATCATATTCCAGAGCTTGCTCTGCATGGTCATTTTCCCGTTTTTCGCCTTCTGACGGAAATAATTAATCACTTCTTATCTCCTCTGCGATATTCACTGGGCGAGCAGCCTGTAACCTTTCTGAACACAAAGCTGAAATAATGCGGGTCCTTGTACCCGACTGCAAACGCGATCTCGCCAGAGCGCTTGTCCGTTTGCCGGAGCATGTGCTTAGCCTCCTCGATCCGTTTGCCGGTAAGATACTCAATAAAGGTTAGCCCAACTTCCTGGCTAAAAATTGCTGAAAAGTAGTTCGGGCTTATGTTCACTTTCTTTGCCGCTCTGTCCAGCGACATCGACTCTTCATAATAATGCCTGTCGATGAACTCGATAGCCTGGTTAAGCAGATCTCGCTGCTGCTTTTTGCTTTCGCTGTCGCGCAGCCCGATTACATGCCGCATAACCTGGCGTATGTAGTCACGTGTATCCTCCGTGGTCGAAACACTGTTATTGGGCCGAAGCTCCGGCGACCAGAAGCTGTCTGAACGGCAGCCGATAGATTCAAGGTACTCAGTAGCTGCGAAGTAAACAGTCATAGCCAGATACCTGCGGAACAACGAAATGGAAACATCTCCACCTTCAGCACTTTGCAGCAGTTGATCAGTAAAACGGTCAATTTCTTCATCAGTTCCGTTGCTTAAAAAATGATAAATAAGCTCTTGATTAATTTCCCTTTTACATGTATCCAATCCCGGAATGTTCTTATCTCTAAAACCCCTGATACTCTCTTCCGAGAGGATGTGCTCCTGCGGGCAAAGATAACGATAGGATAAGATACGGCTCACCTCCGAAAAACAGGCAGGAATGGAAGCAAGGCGGGAGACTGGTGTACCGCATGCGATATGCCAGTTTATATCGTTTCCTGCAATGTCACAGCAGTTCTTAATACTTTGTATGCACTCATCGGTCCGCCTTGTGATATCATCCTGTTCACCTTTTACTAAAATGGCGTAGATTGTGACATTCCAGATAAACAGAATCAATTCCGGATGGCCGGCGATAAACTGCCTGATCTTGTCATGTATCATTGCAAGGGCGTCCGTATAGCCCTCAGGCGCGCTTCCGTCATATCCAGCACTATTAAGTGAAAACAGCACGATGTTGTAGAATGGAGCGTTTACATCAATGTTCAGAGTCTTAGCAGTCTCGGATATTTCCAGGACGCTTAGAGCACCGGTGACAATTTGCTCAAAAAACCTCCGGCGCGCAAACGTTTCATACTCTTGGACTTCCCGCTCGAACATTGCAAGGTACTCCTGCTGCTGTTGTTCGGCTTCAATTTTCTTATGCAGCTCAATCAGGATCTCAACCATTTTTCCCTTAACGATCGGCTTGAGCAGGTATTGTTCTACTCCCATGCTCATAGCCTGCTGTGCATAGGAAAAATCATCGTGTCCGCTGACAATGATGATTTTTGTCCTGGGCAGTTCCTTCCGGACTAGCTCAATCAGCGCAAGTCCGTCCATAAACGGCATTTTAATATCTGTAATCAGAAGATCGGGTTGTATCTGACGAATCAAAGGCAGTGCGAGTTCTCCATCCGGAGCGTCACCTGCAAAATGAAAGCCATATTGCTCCCAAGGAATGTTCTTGCGTATGCCTTCCCGCACCACAATCTCATCCTCGACAAGAAAGACCTTGAACATATCGTCTCCCCTTCACATATTCGACAAAGAAAGAGAAAACAACATATTGCTTTCTCCCCTAACAGACATGTCATTCATTTCTTTTCATTGGTAACATTAAAAATTATATACAATTTTACTCTAATCTGCAATTATTTTTTGATAACATCATAATCATGATAAAGATTTGTGTTTACATATGCCTGGCAACCTGACGGCCTAAGAAATCAAAGAAACGGCCCAAAAGCTTTTTTATTGGCCCTAACGATATTTCATAATAATAATCAGACTCAAACCAACCTTTTTCATTGAAATAGTAATAGTCATAGTACATAACATTAACATTCTGAATGCCGCTCCGTCCAATTCTGAATAACATAAATCTGAAGAGAGAAGGAGTAGGCGGTGTCTTTCGAATCAGGTCCATATAAAACCGTTCAGAGCAGCTTCTGACTTTTTGCCCTAATTTTTTTCTCTGACCCTCGGACATCGGATCCAATGTCCAAATGCAACAACCCTTAGTCACATTAAACCCCAGGTTTTCACCTGCACCCTCAAGATATTTTCGTATTTTTTCTCCTACTGGAATACCCTGTGTAATTATTGCAGTAAAGGTCTTGCCAAAGAATCTTGGCCTGTGGAATATAAAGGCAATACGGTCCAAAAAGTTCTTCATGCGAGCTGAAACCTGATATGCGTAACTTGGCGTGGCAAATATAACTCCATCAGAATTTTCTATCTTCTCAAGCAGTACGTCCCTGTCATCCTTTAGCGGACAAAACCCTTCTCCCTTATCAAAGCACAAGCAGCAGCCCTGACAAAACTTCAAATTATACTCACTTAGGAAAACATACTCGAAGTTGATCTCCTCATGCCGCTTTATGTTTTTCTCAAATTCCTGAATAGCCTGATAAGTTGCTTTTTTTCGGGCGCTTCCAATAAAAGCGGTTACTTTTTTCATTGAATGAATCACCTCACAGCCTTGCTGCTTTCAAAAATAAATAACATGAATGAATTGCATTATATTCACTCATGTTATTGTAACATGTTCATATTTTCCAGTCAATCAGCGGTCTTTTTAATATACAACAGTCTTTTCATCAGTATGCGACAGTCTTTTAGTATCCAAGCAGAACAGCCAGGTCATACAGGTATCCGATCAGAATACCGCCTCCCAGCATCAAACCGATATACAGTGAGACCACCCGTTTTTTCATAAAGGCCGAGATTCCTGCGATGACCCAGGCGCTTGTCCCGGATCCGGTGATCATAAACGCCATCATGGCTCCTCCGCCCGCACCGCTGGCCATTAGGACCTGAACAAGAGGTATTGCACCTTCTCCGCTGATATAGAGCGGCAGGCCGATGAGAGCTGCCAAAGGTACGGAAAAGACACTCTCAGCACTAAAAAGTGTAACAATGTACTCCGTCGGAATAAATGAGTTAATCATGTATCCTACGGCAACAAAAACCGCAAAGTATAATAGTATTTGCTTCAGACCTATTTGTACGACTGCATCGCCGATTTCCCGCAGCTTAAGCTGCTTCAGAAAGAGGGCTGAATTGCTCTTACCTTTTAGCGAGCCGGTGCGATTTGATTTATCACTATCAGTACAGCAGGTTAAAGAGACTGCCGTATCGGCGGCTCCACCGCACCCGCACGTTACAGGCTGTGCAACGACGGTTTTGCCACACCCGCAGGACACGAGCTTCTCAACAGACAGCTCACCCTGACAGCATGACAATACTGCTTCTTCCCCAGACTCGTGCAGCAGCATTTCATCATTACCGCACCCGCACGAATCTGCTCTTGCAACACTCGAGAAGCGTGTCTGATTATCAAAGGAGGTTGTTCTTCTTTGAATCACGTGAGTAATAAATCCTGACCCAAGTCCGATGATGGCCGATGCGACTGCCATTGCAACTGCAAACCTGAATCCGATTAAACCCGTGAGCATAATGAATCCGTCCGGGCTCATAAGCGGAGAAGAAGTCAGGAACGCCATAATCGGCCCCCAAGGCAGAGTAGTTGTCAGTAAACCGATAATTACTGCCATTGTCCCGCAGGAACAAAGCGGTGTAAAAGCACCAAATGCTACACTGGCCAGTATCGATACCTTTGTCCTTTTCATCAGCACTTTTTTGAGCTTCTCTGTGTCAACAAAGACCTTCATAAGCGCAGCAGTAATAATTGCCAACGTTAACGGAAGCCAGTTGTGGTAAACGCTCGTAAGGACATTCTCAAAAACGCCGACCATTAGCTTTGATAAAAATTGAATTACTTTTTCTTCCATAGAGATTCTACATCCTTTCTTTATTGAACTCATTCCTTAAGACGACAGTCCAGGAAAAAGGACGCAGAAATCTTTCTTTTTTCCGATTTTGACACATCGAAACAGAGAAGTCATATAGGGTAGTGGGTACTTTGCACGGATACGGATCTTTGTAGTTGGGTCAATTACTCTCACAGCAGCAACAGTGAGGATAATAGTCAATAATAGTGCCATAACGATCGAATTCGAAATGACAGCATCTCATCAGGATGTCTCTGAGCATCTGCCTTCCCCGCTGTACTCTGGACTTTGCTCCTGAGACTGATATGCCAAGCCTATCGGCAAGTTCCTTCTGGGATACGCCCTCAAACTCAACCAGTAAAAGAGCATGCGAATATTTTTCAGGAAGTTGTTCTATCATATTCATAAGGCCTGACGCAATCTCTTGATTCGGATTTTCCACTAGAGCTTCCGATTGATTTTCCAAATAACGATCTTCCTCTATACACGCTTGAAAATGATCGGCGGTTAATTCCTCAGTTTTGATTTTATTTTTACGATAATAATCAATTATTGTATTGCGTGCAATCTGATATACCCAGCTTCGCAGTTTTGTCTCGTCCTCGATCGAAGAAATACTTTTATGAATCTTTACAAAAATATCCTGTAGAATATCCTCCACATTCGAACTGTTAGATACCCGGCGTCCAATGAAGACCCGAAGAGATGAACTGAAATCTTTCCAAACTTTTTCTGAGCTTAGCTTCATGTTAACCACCCATACTGTTTCCAAGCTTCTTTCAGTTATATTATGGTTCTTCGCCTGATTTCACCGGCGTTTTTCCATTCGTTCCGGAATCGGATCCATCCTTTGGTTTATCCTGTTTGGTTTTACTCTGCTCAATTTTGGTCTGTTTGGGTTTACTCTGTTCCGCCTTAGCAGGATTAGCTGCCTTCGATGATGTTAGTTCTGCAGAAGCTGTAACAGCAGGTCTGTTCACAATCCGCGAGTCCTGTGAAAAGTTTATCGCGCAAACTGTTATTACTGCCATCAGAAATACAGTTCCAAATGTATAATATAATCTGCCTGCGACAGATTTTCTGTTCTTACTCATGTACCCTTCTCCGTTTTCATTTACTTTTCATCGTCATTTCCTTTTGTTTTTCCAGTGCCCAGTTTCTGGTTGCGACTGTCTGCGGGTGTAAAAGGGTGCCTTTTTTTAATATATGCCGGATTGTTATGTCAATCCCCTTCAATATTGCCTTTTCCAGGCTTTCCTTTGCAGCTTCCCGTATTTCTTCCACACCGTCAAAGTCTCTAGTGTCTTCAATATAATCTGCGACAAAAAGGATGCTGCCAAGTGTGTCCATACCTGCTCTTCCCATTGTATGATCAGCAATGGCTCCAAGTATACTCGGATCCTCAATACCAAACAATTCCCTTGCCAGAAATGAGCCAATCATACCGTGCAGGAGCGTTGGTTCCTTCTTCATAATGTCATCGACAATGATACTATATTTGTCACATAAGACGAAAATGTCCTCTGATTTAATATTCTTGGCACAATCGTGAACAAGTCCGGCAATCGCTGCCTTTTCAACGTCTTCACCGTACTTTTCTGCCAATTTGATCGATGCTTCCATGACCTTAAGAGAATGTGAAAACCTCCTTGGTGAAAGCATCTGCTGCAATTGGGTCGTTATTTCATTAAACGTCATCATATTGTCTTTCCCGGTCTCCGTTCATTTAGTCCTGTATAAGCCGAATCGCCGAATATACTCTTCGACATTGTCCGGCACCAGATATTTTATTGATTCAAGCCTTTCACATCGTTCTCTGATATCAGAAGAAGAAATATCGACCAGACGGGACTTTACCTGCCGTATCCTCACGTCAAAATCCTTCCGGTTCTTCTCTATGGCGTTTTCAAAAGCTGAATTGTCGTGTCCCGGCCGTAAAACCGCAATAAATTCGCACAACTGAAAGACCTGCCTGTAATCCCGCCAGGTGATAAATTCATTTACAACATCTGCTCCAATAATGAAATAAAGGTTAACGCCCTCACCATAGATCCGCTTCAGCTCCTGAAGGGTATTAATAGTATAGGTGGGACCGTTCCGGTCTACTTCGATACGAGATGCTTCAAAAAAAGGATTGTTCTTAACTGCCATGCTGACCATCTCGTATCGGAACTGTGCATCGATCACCTCAGCGTTCGGTTTATGGGGTGGTTGTCCGGATGGAATAAACAGTACCCTGTCAAGGCTGCATTGCTCCCTTACATCCTCTGCAACAATCAAATGCCCATTGTGTATGGGATTGAAGGTTCCGCCCATTATTCCGATCTTGCTGATATTCTGTTGCCGGTTTTCTACATACATGACCTAATCTCCAAGGTTGTAAACACAAGCTACAGTCGCCTTGTGCCCCCTACCCTGTGCTCATGCTTCTATTTCTTTATTCCTATATCTGTGCGAAAATGCATCCTATCAAAGCTTATCTTCTCAACTGCTGCGTAGGCCCTTTCTCTTGCGTTATCCATTGTGTCCGCCACAGCCGTTACGCCGAGCACTCTTCCGCCGGCCGAATAGTATTTTCCGTCCTCAAGTCTGGTCCCTGCGTGGAAAACAACTACCGAAGGATCCTGCTCTGCTTTCGCAAGTCCCTCGATTTCAACACCGGTATTGTATTTCCCCGGATAACCCCCGGAAGCCAGTATAACACAGACCGCAGCATTGTCTTCCCATTCAATTTTAACAGAATCAAGTCGTTCGTCAATAATAGCTTCAAAAATCTCAACAATATCTGTTTTCAGACGCGGTAAAACCACCTGCGTTTCCGGATCGCCGAACCTGGCATTGTATTCCAATACTTTTGGGCCTTCCTGCGTCAAAATCAAGCCGAAATAAATAACTCCCTTGAATTTGCGGCCTTCTGAATTCATTGCTTCTATCGTCGGTACAAATATATTGTCCGTACAAAACTCATGCAATTCTTTTGTATAAAGCTTGCTAGGTGAAAACGCTCCCATACCGCCCGTATTGAGGCCCTGATCGTTATCAAGCGCACGCTTGTGATCCTGTGAGCTGACCATGGGCACCACTGTTTTGCCGTCAGTAAAAGCAAGAATGGAGACCTCTGGTCCAACAAGAAATTCCTCTATTATAATCCTGTCGCCGGCATTGCCGAACACCTTATCCACCATCATGTCCCGAACAGCTTTGATTGCCTCTGCATATTCCTGTGCAATAATGACTCCCTTGCCTAATGCCAATCCGTCCGCCTTGATCACAACCGGATACCGCACATCTGAAAGATAAGTTATCGCGGCGTCCATGTCCTCAAACACCTCGTAGGATGCTGTAGGCAGGCCATATTTTTTCATCAATTCCTTAGAAAATGCTTTGCTGCTTTCAATGATCGCCGCTTTTTTCGTCGGCCCGAAGACCCTCACTCCCGCATTTTCAAGAGCGTCGACCATGCCTGCTGCCAGCGGATCATCCGGAGCAACCATGACAAGATCGATTCCTTCACTTTTTGCAAATGCTGTTATCCCTTCAATATCTATAGCCTTTATTGGAATACATTGTGCCAATGATGAAATACCGCCGTTCCCCGGCGCACAGTATAGCTTTTCTACCCGGGGACTCTGCGCAATTTTCCAGGCAAGCGCATGCTCCCTGCCACCGCCGCCAACGATAAGTACCTTCATTTTATCCACCTTCCGACCTCCTGATAGAACTTACCATTATGATAAAACCGTCCTCCCATGATAACCCCCTCATGATACCGTACACGCATTTTATCTGTCCCCCCGTTTTATCTTGACCCTCCTGCCTTCCAGAGTCAGTCTACCCTCAGAATACAGCCGGATAGCCTCCGGCAGAAGCTGCCATTCAGCCTGCTGCATCACTCGCAGCTGCAACGATTCAGGCGTGTCGTCATCTAGTACTTCTACAGCTTTTTGCAGTATAATCGGGCCCGAATCGTATTCAAAATCAACAAAATGTACGGTGGCTCCTGTAACCTTAACGCCGTATTCCAGCACCTTCTGATGCGGAATGATACCATAATAGCCTTTACCGCAGAATGACGGGATGAGAGAGGGATGGATATTAATGATTCTATTACTGAATGCTTTGACAAAGCCCTCCGGAAGCATGGATAAGAATCCTGCCAATACCGCCAGATCCACGTTGAATTGTTTAAAATGCGTGATTAGTGCCTGATCATACTCCTCGACAGCAGAAAAATCCTTTCTGCAAATGGAAGCTGTCGGAATCCCGTTGTTCGCAGCGCGTTCCAGCGCATATGCCGAGGGCTTGCTGGATACGACGGTCACAATTTCACAGTTGGTCAACTCACCGCTTTGTATTTTATCAATAATCGCCTGAAGATTCGTGCCTGATCCTGAAACCAGTATACCTAGCCTTAACATAACTCTACTCCAGCTTCGCCTTTCACTATTTCACCGATCACATATGCCTTTTCTCCAAGTGACTCCAAATATTTAAGCACATCGACCGATATGCCGTGCTCTACTGCCAGCACCATACCAATACCCATGTTAAACGTATTGTAGATACTTTCATCAGTAATGCTACCCGCTTCCTGAAGCAGATTAAATATTGGGAGCACCGGCCAGGCACCCATGTGTATTTTTGCGCGGAAGCCTTCAGGTATCATTCTTGGTATATTTTCAATAAATCCGCCTCCGGTAATGTGAGAGATCCCTTTGATTGTAAATTGCTCCTTAAGCTGCAGGATCGTTTTTACATAAATTCTGGTTGGCTTTATCAGTTCTTCTCCGAGGGTAGTTCCCAGTTGTTCAATGCGTTTGGTGAGCTTGTCCTTCGTCAGATTCAAAAGCTTTCTGACAAGTGAAAATCCATTGCTGTGCAATCCCGAGGAGGGCAGACCGATCAGAGCGTCGCCTTCATTTATTGATTTACCATCAATGATTTTCTTTCTGTCCACAATACCTACTGCAAAGCCGGCGATATCATATTCGTTTTCCGGATAGAAGCCTGGCATCTCAGCCGTCTCCCCGCCTACCAGCGAACAGCCGGACATCACACAGCCGTCCGCAACACCCTTTACGATCTGTGCAACTTTTTCAGGCCTGTTCTTGCCCAAAGCGATATAATCCAGAAAGAATAACGGTTCCGCGCCGCCGCAGACAATATCATTCACGCACATGGCAACAGCGTCGATTCCAACGGTGTCATGCTTGTCCATAAGAAACGCAACCTTCAGCTTCGTACCGACACCGTCTGTACCGGACACCAGCACCGGCTCCTCGTATTTCTCCTTGTTCAGTGAAAATAACCCTCCGAAGCCGCCTATGTCTGTCAGTACCTCCGGTCTAAAAGTCCTTTTCACATCATCTCTCATCAGTCTTACCGATTCATACCCGGCTTCCACATCCACGCCGGCCGACTTATAGTCGATCATTTCAGCATCTCCCTTTTCAAACCATGTCTTTTATCTGTCTTTTATCTGTCTTCTATCTGTCTTCTATCTGTCTTCTATCTGTCTCTCTTCTATTGTTCTAATACTGTCCTTCTGCTATTCTTCTGCTGTTCTTCTGCCATTCTTTTTTGTCTGTCTATAAATCTTCTTCCAGCAGCTTTTTCTGAAGCTGTTCGTTCTTTTGTCCAACCTTGAGTGCAAGCTCTTTTTTATACTCCCTTATTTTTTCACGAAGCTTCGGATAGGTGCAGGATAATATCTGCACTGCAAGAATTGCTGCATTTTCAGCTCCGTCGATGGCAACCGTAGCTACCGGAATGCCTGCCGGCATTTGCACTGTAGACAGCAGCGAATCGAGTCCGTCCATTGTAGAGGACTTAATCGGAATGCCAATGACCGGAAGCGGCGTATGCGCAGCCAGAACACCTGCAAGATGGGCGGCCTTTCCTGCCGCCGCTATGATTACTTCGATCCCGTCAGCTTCGGCATTTGATGCGAACCCGGCCGCCTTCTCCGGCGTTCTGTGTGCGGAGCAGACCAGTACCTGAACCTCCACACCAAATTCCTTCAATAATTTAATGCAGCCTTTCAATACGGGAAGATCAGAATCACTTCCCATTACAACAGCCACTCTGGGTGTTTTACCCTGTCCCATATGTTACCTCCATCAGCTTGTTCCAATCCATTAGCCTGTTCCGATCCTGGCCGGAAAATAATACAAAGCGGGGCTGCCCATACTTCCGGGCTTAAAGCCCCGCTCAAATTTTTAGTGTGGTCCGGCTTCCCAGGACACTCGCAAAATCAAGAAGCCCGCGTTATCGGCGGACTTCCCTTTTCTTTTACTATCCAAAGATTAACATTAACGCATCTATCACATACTTTAGAAGGAAAATCCCTGTAACAATGTACATGATCGGATGAACCTCTTTCGCCTTCTTACTGAATATCTTGGCAATACAGTAGAAGATGAAGCCTGCTGCAACACCGGTTGCAATACTGTATGCGAGAGGCATGACTGCTACGGTAAAGAATGCAGGCAAAGCCTCTTCGAAGTCCTCCCAATTAATTTTGCCAAGAGAGGATACCATCAGAATACCAACAACGATCAACGCAGGTGCGGTTGCCGCTCCGGGAACCATTCCAGCAATCGGAGAGATGAACAGGGAGAGTATGAACAGAACCCCTACAGTTGCTGAGGTCAGACCTGTTTTTCCGCCCGCAGCGATACCTGAGGCACTTTCCACATATGTGGTAGTGTTGCTGGTGCCAAACAATGCGCCGACTGAGGTAGCTGTAGCATCTGCAAACAGGGCTTTGTCCAATCTGGAGGAGAAGCCTTTTCCTTCCTTAAGTGCTTTTTCGTCCTCGTCATCAAATATGCCGGATTTTCTTCCGGTTCCAAGGAAGGTGCCTATCGTATCAAATGTATCCGTTAAGCTGAATGTCAGTATAAGGGTAAGTATCTGGAATAACTTGGACGGATCGGCGAAAAGCCCGAATATGTCCAGTTTGAGGAATGTCGGAGCAACGCTCGGAGGAATAAAGGAAGCTGCAGTCAGCTCAGGCAGAACAGTTACACCCATCGGGATACCGATGATGGTTGTAGCTATTATACCGATGAGAATTGCTCCTTTTACCTTGAGCAGCATTAAAGCAACAATAATAACTACACCGATGATTGCAAGCACAGATACCGGGTCAGTAAAATTAACAAGTGCAGGGATCACCTTTGCATATGTATTAAAAGCAACCTGGTCGCCTTGTGTAGTAAAGTCCAGAAAGTGGCCGCCGATAAAGCCGATATATGCAATGAACAGGCCGATGCCGCCGCTTATGGCATACTGAAGGGATACCGGAATCGCATTAATAATCATTTTCCGGATATTTGTAACAGTGATGATGATATTAATAATACCACAGATGAAAACGATACCCAATGCCTGCTGCCAGGGCAGCCCCATTCCCAAACATACCGTATAGGTGAATAATGCATTGAGACCCATTCCCGGTGCCTGCGCATAGGGAACATTTGCAACAAAAGCCATGACGAATGTTCCAACTGCCGCTGCCAGTATGGTCGCTACGAACACAGCACCCCAATCCATTTGTGCTTCACTGAGGATCGAAGGATTGACAAACATTATGTAAGCCATTGTCACAAATGTAGTCAGTCCGGCAAAAATTTCCGTTCTTACATTCGTGCCGTTTTCCTTGAGCTTGAAAAGCTTTTCGAACATAAACTTCCCCTCCCATAAAATTAAGAAATAATTACTTCAACGGACCAGTACCTGTGTCCGATCAAGCCTGCAACAAGACAACCTAATGTTCGTACTTTACTTCATTGCTCTTACCTGGGTAGTACATTATGTCAATTCTCAGCAGGAGCTCACCCGAAAGTCGCACTCCTGGTATTAAACCCTTAAAGCCCGTCATTTAAGCGTTTTACGAATAAAAACGGACATGCCTTTTACGTTAATAATACTATCAAATGAACTAACTGTTTGTCAACCGAAAAAATAAAATAATACGAACATTATCGTGTATTATTGGTTGAATATTCGTATCACAATCGATTGAGCAGAAGCATAAAAATCGGTAGCGTGAATAGTGATAATACTGTCGTATAAATCATATTGAGCGTTGCCTGCCGATAATCCATTCCCAGCTCGGAAGCAAGCGCTACAACTATAGCGCCGCAGGGCATCGCAAGATCCATGATGAGTATGGTTTTAACATACGGATCGACCAGATCCCCAAGCAACAGCATAATTCCGAGGGCTGCAGCCGGAATAACAAGCAGCTTCAGCGCCGATATCACCAGTGTGACAGGGTTTTTTAGTATGGCCGTTATGCCCTCCGAGGGTTTTCCTGCCATCTGAAGGCCGGTAAACAACATAACCATTGGCAGTGTAGAATTTCCAATAGGTGTGACTGTGCTGTAGAAAATATTATATATAAAGGAAGCTACCGCATTTGCCTTAATGTACTGCTGCAGATTGACAAGTGCAAAGATCAGCCCGATGCTGCAGGCGATAGTGTTAACGTTAATAAACTTTTTGAGATTACTCTTCAGGCTTAACCCTCTACGCTTGTCCAGCAAATAAATACCGACAGTCCAGACGAGCAACTCATATGCAAGGACATAGAACGCAGCAAGCACGACCGCTCTTTCGTTGTAAATGGCCTTAAAGAGGGGAAGCGCCAGATAACCGACATTACCGAACATCAGGTGTGTCGAGAAAACACTCGCTGTTTCAATCTTCAGCTTCATGAGGTTGCTAACCAGCCGGCCTATTAGTAATGAAAACAGCATGAAAACAATAGCAAAGATAGTGACCCGCAAGCCGTCGTACAGTGTTTTTTTATCAAAATCATATGATGTCAGGGTAGATAATACCAGGGCCGGAGCAGTGATACGTACAACAATTTTTGATAAATATGGGGCTGTGTTTACAGGCAAAAAACCAGTTTTACCTGCAAGGTATCCTATAACTCCAATGAACAGCATTACTGCGACCTGAGTAAGTATTGTGTTTATTTCCTGCATTGGTTGCCACGTTTCCTTTATTAATAATTAATTCCCGTTTATTGTGCAAAATGTCAGACTAATCTCCCAAAATTCCCAGCTGTTATGCTAAATTCCCGACTTTTCCTTATTAAATCCAGGTTAATCTGTAACGCCTTTTCTGCCAAGCAAATGCATCGCCGCAAAGCCGAGAATAAATGCTGCTATGGAGACTGGCAGCTGCCACCCAGGCGGTATTCCTGGAAACACTTCTATAAGTGAGCCCACTACAAAACCGATGATAATCATGTAGGTTTTTCGGGGGTGCTTTTGAAGCATTCGTTCCAGAAACCTTGCTGTTCCAAAGGTACCTAAAGCTACACCAAGTCCAAGAGGAATCAAATATGGTATATTAAAATCCTTTATTGCCTTGAGCGTAATATCATACATCCCCAATGCTAACAGCATGAATGAAAAACTGATTCCGGGCAGTACCAGCGCCACCGCGAAAATGACGCCTGCAAGCAGCAAGAATATGTAGCTGAGCAAAGTGCTGCCCGTCGCCAGGTTAATGACCGTATCCGGCTTGGATGTCATAAGCAGTACAATGGCGACGCCTATGATAAAGAAAAGGATATCGCTTATATATGGACGGTTCATGGATCCGGTGCGCTTCATCGTTCCGCTGTAGATTGTGGATCCAGTACGGTTTGTTGATTCGCTGTTGTCCGTTGATTCGCTGTGACTCATAGTTCCGCTTTGCTTCTTTGAATGCGATCGTTCCGCAGGTTCTGTCGCCTCGATAGACATGGCCTTCTTGTATAGCACCGGAAGTCCGCCGATAATAATGCCAATAAACAAAAACTGCATGACATATGGTACCACCTCAAGAGCTCGAAGCATCAGGCGGTTAAAAAGCAGTATCCCAAGTAACCCACCAATGCCGACCTGAAACAGGAAAAAGAAGTTCTTTCTCCAATCCTCAAAAAACGAACCGACACTGTGGATCAGACGGTCATATATACCCAATACGATTGCCATGGTGCCGCCGCTGACACCGGGCACCAGTGTAGCTACCCCAACGACGATACCTTTTATGAAATTCTTTATATAGTCCACTCCGATTTCCCCTATCTCTGTTCTTCTCCATATGGCATACAGCAGGACCATTTTCAAATTATTTTAACATATAGGGGGTACAATTACCATTAGATTTTGTATTCCCCGCACGGAAAACGCATGAAAATTACTGTTCGATAAAAAATCATTTATTCATTTTTAGTAATCTTGCCCATTGCAGCAAGTATATACGACGTGTTTATGTGCGGTTTCCTTGAAAGCGTAAGGTGAGAAGCGTTTCAAGGCGGCTAAAGCTTAAAACAAAATAGCCCGGCCGGGAAGTCCTGCTTGGGGATATCCCCAGCTGCCGTTATGCTCTCTGGCAATAGCATCTTTAAATCAGATCCATGATTGTTTCCAGATAATCCATGCTCAACAACGCTCTGAACCGTTTTTTCTAAGGCTCTTTTTGACCATCGTTTCTTTCTTGATGTAATTATATGATAGTATGTTAAGGTTTTCAGGAGCATTGTCTTTACTGATAAAAGGGTTATTTTTTATTGATTTGAGGCTTTTGGAGTCTTTATTCGAAGGAAAAGAGCATGTAGGGGACTGGCAGAAAAAAGCAACATCAAAGGTGAAGGTACAGGCTGTGAAGTGTAGCGAGCTGGAATGCGGCTCGGGACCACAAAGATTTTGCTACGGACGGCAAAATCGCTGGTGCTGAGGCATGGACGCCGAATCACCAGCGCCCGCATTACAGCGAACCTAAGCTGCTGCAGCCTGTCTGAAACCTTTGCTAGTTGCTGGTTTCCGCCTACCCCAACATACTCTTATCTTTTCGGTATGCAGGTTGGCTAAATTATTATCTATGGAAAATTATTGCTTCATGCGTTTGCCGTGGTATTTCCTGCGGCGAAATCATGAACCCATATTTTCCCTAGTTCTTTATCCAAGAGTTTTATAAAATCGCGTTTCAGCATTACCTTTGAAAAGATGACCTCCGCCTGAAATATCCTCATTAAGCTCCAATATTCTTGCAGGAATTCAGTCGGTTATTATATGTAATTTGCGTTTTAATTCTTGAAATAGCTTATCTTTTAGATGTAGAAGTATCCAAATTTATATTCCTAAATAAAGCTTCTTAATTTCTTCATTTTCATCTAATTCATTCGGTGAAGAATAATGTACAATCTGGCCTTTGGACATTAAATAGACATTATCAGCTAAGCCAAGAGCGAATCGGAGTTTTTGTTCAGTAAGCAGTATAGTAAAACCCTGTAGTTTGATTTTATGTATCAGCTTCCCGACTTCTTTTACGATCTGTGGCGCCAGACCTTCTGTAGGCTCATCCATAATAATCATTTTTGGGTTCGTTACCAATGCGCGTGCTATTGCTAGCATCTGCCTTTCTCCACCGGAAAGAGCACCGCCGACGCTGTTGTATCTTTCCTTTAATCTAGGAAAGAACTCCAGTGCACGCTCTGGTGTCCAAACATCGGACCCATCAATTCCTTTACGGTGATATACTGCTAGATGCTCCTTAACGGTTAATGAAGTAAAGAGCCTTCTTCCCTGCGGTACATACCCCATACCCTTCTGAGCGATAACATGCGAACTGGTATGGGTAATATCTTCACCACTAAATACTATGCTTCCATCATTTGCGGGAGTAAGTCCCATAACACTCCTGAGTGTAGTGGTTTTTCCAACGCCGTTCCGGCCCAGGAGTGCGACAACATTAGCTTCAGGCACTTCCAGAGATACATTGTAGAGTACATGGCTGTGTCCATAAAAAGTATTAATATTATTAATTGTTAACATGCTACCCATTTTCTATGTCCTCGCCTAAATAGATTTCTTGAACTCGTTTATTGTTGCGAATATTCTCTTTCGTGTCCGTTACAACTGGTACCCCGTCTTGCAGCACCATTATTCTGTCGACTACTTGAAATACCAAGTCGATATCGTGTTCAATAAGTAAGATTGTGATATTTCTGTCGAGATTATTGATTGCATTTACCATAGTGCGGCTCTCCGCTAATGAAAGACCAGCGTTTGGCTCATCCAGACATAAGATACTTGGCTTACTAGATAGCGAAAGCACTAACTCTACCAGACGCTGATCACCATACGATAGGTTCTTTATTAATTCATTCTTCTTATCTTGCATGTTGACGATGGCAATTAATTCTTCCGCTTCTTTAAAAAGATCCGTATTACTCTTTAGAGAAGAAAACATACGGAACTTCTTAAATTTTCTGACGCCAATCAATGCCAGTACCAGATTTTCTATGATACTCATGTCCCAGAATAGCTCGGTAATCTGGAATGTCCTTGAAAGACCTAGCTTGACTCGATTATAATTCTTCATGTTAGTGACATCTTGACCATACATGATTATTTTTCCATCAGACGGAAAATATTCGCCGCTAATTTGGTTGAACAACGTCGTTTTTCCCGCACCATTAGGCCCTAATATCGCAACACGCTCACCTTGCTTAACGTTAAGATTAACATTGTCATTTGCCCGAATACCCCCGAAGCTTTTCCCAACGTTAATTAGCTGTAAACAGTATTCATTGTTTTTATCGATTCCACGCATTTTCGTTCTCATTCGCTTATAAACCTACTTTATTTATTTTTTATGTCTTCATCTGCATTGTTACCCTTAGACACTCTAAATAATATCTCTTCTTTTGCACTACGGATTAAGCCAATTACACCTTTTGGTGAAACCACGGCGGTAAATATATAAAGTAAACCTAGTATAAAAACCCATCGCTGAGTGAAGGAACTTACAAGATTCTCCGTTATAACGATGATCGTCGCCCCAATAATGCCTCCTGAAATCGTGCCTATACCGCCAACCAAAGACATAAGAAACGCTTTTGACATCATAAGAGTATTGGTTATATCCGGGCTTACAAAGTTAACTAAGTAAACATATAGAATACCGCCTATTCCGGCCACCGTTCCGGATATGACATAAGTAATATGCTTATGCCGGATCACGTTGAATCCAAGTGCGTTCATCCTCTTACGGCTCTGACGGATTCCGTGGATCGTCAATCCAAACGGCGAGTTAACTAGACGGTAAATTAAGAAGACCACAATTGCAAATATTATGAAAACAAAGTAGTAATAATTAATATTATTGATCATTTTAAAACCAAATATCTCTTTTGGACGCATAATGCCTGGTATTCCCATGTCGGCGCCTGTGATACGAGTAAGACGAAAAGCAAGACCCCAGATGCATTGGCCAAGAGCCAGATTTACTATCAAAAATGTGGTTCCCCAAATATTCCTGCAGATAAAGCCAAACAGATAAGACACCAGCGCAGTAGACAATACTGCAATTATTACTATTATAAAAAATGACAGATCTGTATTCTTGCTGAACCACCCTACGACATAGGCAGCTAATCCAAAAAAACCTGCGTTCCCATATGCTGATAATCCCATATAACCGGTCAGAAGATCTATACTAATAGCCAACAGAGAATAACACATTATTATGCTACCAAGACGGATAATATAATTATCCGAAGAAATAAGTGGGAGACCGCCTATGAGTACACAAATAATAATCAGCGATAATGGTTTTGTTCTAGAAAAAAGCATTGGTTTCGCTTGATTAACCTGCTTCATGATTTTTCCTCTTTCTTTTTGTATGTTTTGCCTGTGCCTGCAGTAGTCGTCTGGTTCGTGTTTCTTCAGAAAGTACAAATAATCCAGAGGGTTTCACAACACAAATAATTGCCATTGGGAGGTATACACTAAAATAAGCTAGAGGAGGAAACAACGCTCTCCCAAAAGTATCAATTGTCGCTATTACAAGACTTGCATAATAAGCTCCGCGCAGATTCCCAAGACCTCCCACGATCACAATAGCGAGCATCAACGGGAGTATGGTGAACCCTATACGCGGTTCCATTGCCAGAAAAGGTCCGCCAAGAACGCCACCTACTGCAGCGAGCATTACACCTGCTACATAAACCAAGCTGAACAACTTATAGATATCAATGCCCATTGCCCTGACAGTTTCTTCGTCATCAACGCCTGAACGGATCAGTGCTCCAATATGAGTTTTGTTTATAATTAATTCTATGCCTACCATTACTATTAGTCCGAATATAATTATAAAGAGTCTATATACTGAAATGTTTGTATTAAGAAAAGGAATATTGCCGGACAGCCATGCAGGAACAGATGTCTTTTGCGGTGCGCCTCCAAAAACCCATAAAAGGCAATCGTCTACTAAAAACAAAAGCCCAAGTCCAAGCAATACCTGGCCAAGAGGAAATGTTTGAAGCCTGTACAGTACTCCTCTGAATACAAACAGTCCAAATGCCCCCACAATAACCATCGTGATAATGATTGAAAGTATTAAGTTTCCGGTCAGTACATTGAAGTAATACCCCAAATATAGACCCAATGAAAAATATGCTACATGAACGATATTCGTTATCTTCATCAGACCAAAAATGAGAGAAAAACCACTGGCAATCAGGAAAAGCAGTGAACCATATGAAATACTGTAAAATAACTGTATCAGAATATAATCCATTTAAACACAGCCTTTATGTGTAATTTGGTATAGAGTTGGAATGGAGTCATTCCAACTCTACCATACTTTTTAATACGATCATTTGATAACCTGGGGATTCAATGGAGAACCCGTGGCGTTGGTAATTGCAATAGGAGGCGCTGTAAAGAAAAACTCATACCTACCATCCTCTGCGCAGTCATCAGCCAACTCATCAAGCATAAACATTTCACCCATAGTCAGGCCGCATATTGGGATGCAAAGCCAATGCCAAGGCTGAAAGCACCAATCAAGAGACGGATCCATACGATTCGGCCTTACTTCGCAGCCCCAGGTATCCGTGGCTACAGCTGCAATCTGTTTATCATGCATCCATATAATGG
>JAEYON010000102.1 GCA_023411645.1 Bacillota bacterium
CAATATAATCGTAATATGTTTTGATAAAGGAGCACATGTAGTGCAAATGTATGACAGTTCAAACGGAAAAGTAATCTGGAGTAGTGATATTGATGCCGCAGCCGGGGAAAATACATCCTCTTTCTCAGCCGATTCACAGAAGGTAAGATATAATAATTCCAGTAAAAGCATATATATAATGGTCTCAAGCGGCGTCTATAACTATGACGGCTCCGGTAATTTCACCGGGACTGTGCTTGATTTTAGTAAATATATGATTCTGGCCAGCGGCGACACGGTCTCAGACCTGAATGTCGACCAGAGTGGAAACATATATATAACTACCAGAGAGGTTAAGAACCATGAAATATACAGGTATGATATCGATGCCGGTGTACATAAAGCCAGGGAGCGCAAGGCAATAACCCTTGCAGTTCCGGTAACGGACAGACGGCTTGAGGTTGCCGCAATGAAATTCCAGAAGGCATACCCGGACTACAGGATAGATATAAAGCCCTATGAACAGAAGAATAACGCCGGCAGAGACTTTGAAAACTATGTAAAGACCTTGAATACTGAGCTCCTAACGGGTAAAGGTCCTGATATAATTGCAGCAAGCTGGATTCCTTATGAAAAATATGCAGATAAGAACATGTTAGCCGACTTGGGCGAACTTATGGAACAGGATAAGGATTTTGACGCGGGCAAATACTATACGAATATATTTGATGCTGTAAAATACAAAGACCGTCTTTATACATTGCCTGTCTGCATTCGATTCGACCTGCTCGCGGCAAATAAAAAAGTCCTTGAGCAGGAATTTGTTAATATAGATGATACAAATTGGACATGGGATGACTTCAGAAAAATTGGGCGCAAGCTTGCCGGGGAAGGCGGAACCAAAGGGCGGAAGCCTTTTATCAGCCTGAGCTGCCGGTCTCTTCTGGAATACATGCTGAAAGGGAATTACGGCAGCTTTGTAAATGAGCAGGAAAAAAAGTCAAGCTTTGATACAAAGGAGTTTACTGACCTGCTTAACATGGTTAAGGAGTTCGGAGATGGTAAATTACCAAATGACACAGTGGAGAGAAATGCCAATTTTAATGATCTTGATTCAATTGAAAAAGGCATGGTGATTTTCAACCCGCAAACGATCAGCGATTATTCATTTTATGGGTTTTTAAAAGCCCTGTATAATGATCAGGTCAGACTTCTCAATTATCCTTCTTCCGGAAAGGTAAAAGGCGGAGTATTCGATTCCGACTCGTTGTTTTCTATTAACAGCAACTCCGAGAACAAGGACCTGGCATGGGAGTTTTTGAAGTTCCTTCTTTCGGATGAGGTTCAATCCGGAGAATTGGAGGGCTTTGCAGTTAATAAGGAATCCTTGCTGAAGACGGCTCAAAAGGCAATCGAAATGACCGGCAGCGGAGGAATGTCGATAGCAGTCGGGAAAAAAGACGAAAAGCCCAAGATTATAAATTACAGAGCGCTCACGCAGCAGGACATAGACTATATCAACGGGTTTATTGAGAATATGAGGATTTTCAACAGGAACAATGCCAGTGTCAACAAGGTGGTACAGGAAGAAACACTGGTTTTCTTTGCCGGACAAAGGACTGCGGAGGAGACAGTCAAACTAATACAGGAGAAGGTCAGCATTTATCTGGGAGAATAGCTTGTGGAACTAATCGATCAGCTCCAATTTCCGGGCACGGAGTACTGCATCCATCGCAGTTCCAACCTCGAGCTTCTGATATGCGATTTTTGTATGGGATCGAATCGTGTTAATGGACAGACCGGTAATTTCCACGATTTCAGCATTTTTATAACCCTTTGCCAGCAGCTCTAATATGTACTTTTGCTGTTTGGATAGCTTGATTGGTCTATCAGCAGTGTATGTAACACCTCTTTGCCTTTTTGACTGGTCATAGGCAGCCTGTTGAATCGCATGCACATATTTGAAATTGGGCGTTGATTGATTATCAACGCTTAATTTTTTTCTGAGCATTTTTATAATTGGAAGAATTGCCTGACCCTCGTCGGCGAACACTCTAATGAAATAATATGGTTCAGCAACGGCTAGTGTGGTTTCAAGCAACGACAATGCTTCCTGCCTTTTCCCGGCTATCCATTTTAGGATAATCAAGAGCACATTCGCCTCAATTTCATCAAGAAGCCTGCTGAAATCACAGGATAGTGCTTTAATTTGTTCGCACAAAATTTGTGCTTTTTTGTATTCTCCTAAAACAATATAAGCCCTTGCCGTTGTAAAATGAAGGTAGATTTTATGCAGCTCCATGTCTTGTCTATCGTGTACAAAGTAATTGTCAAGCCATACCTTTGCTGCCGCTTTATCACCGTTCATAAGCTTTATTTTTGTTTCATATGCTGCAAACACAGGAAGAAGATATAATAAATTCTTCCTTTCCAGGAAACCTTTTATTTCCTCTCTTTGCTGTGTAGATTCTTCTGTTTTTCCCATAGCAAGAAGGCATGCTGCAATATGCAGTTTGGATAAAAATATGAGTTCATCCGAGTCGGTCACAGGGCTTGACAGCACAAGAGAAAATGCCTCTTTTAGCTGGTTCTTTTCATATAGAAGTCCTGCCCTTACTCCCGATTCAATTATTGGATAATAACCGCCCAACATGATATTAAAAGCCAGATGAAATTCTGCAAAGTGTTCTTCGGTGTTCATGGCGTAATGTGAATAATCCCGATGTGTTCTATGAAAGAAAGGGAAATACTGGCATTGGGACTTTGGAACACTTCGATCATCCGCTTTGATTGCGTCGCCCGTAGGCAGCCTTGCCATCTGCTGCGTAAAGGTATACCTGTGATCAATGGTGAAGAGAAAAAGCATGCTTTCAAAAAACATTTTATATTCGCCGACAATATCCTCTATGCGTTCATAAAGTTTATCAAGGTGATAAAAGAAACTTTTTACATTGCTAAAGAACAACGCATACCAGGCACAGCTAATATATAGATATGGATTCCGTTCCAAAAAGTCTGCAGGAAGCTCGTTGATAAAGGAAATTCTTGAGAGCTCGGAGCTTGATTTCCCTGTGCTGTTCCAAAAGT
>JAEYON010000111.1 GCA_023411645.1 Bacillota bacterium
TACCTGCGTCTCCAGCTCTAGCTGCTTCAATCGAGTCATTCAATGCTAAAAGATTTGTCTGAGTAGCCACTTTTATAACATCTTGATTATTATCATCTAGCTTTTTTAGATATTGCAAAATCTTATCCAACGACATTTTAAGGGTTTGAACAAATTCAGAAACTTGATTCATCGCAACAGCAATTCCCGTACTTTCTTCAGCATTTACCGAGCTTCCATTACTCATATAATCAATTGAAGCTTCAAGACTATCAAAATTTTCGTCTATTTTAGCTATTATATTTTCTTTTTCAACTTGTAAATTGTCTTGCATTGTATGTATCTCATTAATTAGATCGACAATCCTATCTTTTTCTTCGACAGCAATATCTTTTATGTAGTGCACACAATTTTCCTTATAATTATAATTATTATAGATTGCTTGGGCCATTTGAATGCAAGTTTTATACCCACATCCACTACAATTAATACTTTGCTTTTCGACTGTATCCTTCTTCATTGACAAAAAGATAGCCTTTAACTCTGCTTCATTTGCTACTTTACTTTTACAACTACCACTTTTATCTGTGTAATGACGAATAAAATCATTAATATTTAAATTAGAAAAATGCTTATTAAGTTTTGACAAACGTTTTTCTGGGGAGAGCTGTTTTCCCCATGCACTTGATTTGGTATACTTTTTACTTGATTTTTTAATATCTTGCAATGCGTCCACTACATCTTCACATTTATACTTTGCTACTTCAATGCCAGTTCCTTGTAGACATCCCATACTACAATTAAGTGCATCAAGAAACAAATACTTACTTTTTTTATAGGCAATTGAATCTTTATTTTTCTCAAGATAATCATAAAGATGTTGTTCACCTTCCATTTGACGAATAAATATATCCTCACCAAGGAACCAATACACATTTTCTTTTAATCCTCCTGGTGTTGGATAGATGGATCCTAAACCATAGTCATCTGTTTCTTTATAAGGATTGGCTTTTAAATCATGCTCTTTTATGTAGGACATCAAATGTTCAAACGTTACGTTGTATTGCACATTATTATTTGTATTGGGATCGGAAATTTCATTCTTTTTACCAATACAAGGACTTATAAATGCCAACGAATCATTGATACCCATATATTTTCTTGCATAAATAGCAGTACACATCATTGGACTATGTATTGGAAATAAGCGTGGCAATAATTGTGGTAAATATTTTTCTATATATCCTACTACAGCTGGACAAGGTTGTGAGATACCACCTTTAAAATGATTTGTTTGTATATAGTTGATATAAGCCCAAGTAGTGATATCCGCACCAAATGCTACACTCATCATCTGATTGACTCCAGCTGCTTTCAATATACCTAAAATCTCGTCAAATTCCTCTGGATAATTTGCTTTTAGAGCTGGTGCAATCAAAACGGATATTTTCTTTCCTTGTAGTAAATCTTGAAAGAATTGCTCTGTATCATCATTATATTTTCTTGCATGATGCTCACAGACATCAAAACATGCACCACAAGCAATACATAAATCTTTACTCACAAGTATTCGATTGTTGTTTTCTACGTAACTTGCTTGATTTGCCCCAATACAACTACAAACTCCTATACATTTATTGCATCCGATGCAATCGTCACTAGTATAAATAAGTTGGTACCCCTCTTTATCCATATTCCCTCTCCGTTCTTGCTTTTTCTTCTTTTTTTTACATTTTATCACTAATATTACAATAATTCTACATTTAATTCTCCTTTGATTTTCTGTCCACCATTAGATCAGCAAAGGAGCACAAAGATCCGATTAAAGAGCCAAAATAAAATAAGGAAGGGTGATGGTATTTTTCGTAATGCCTTACAAGTCCACATACATTATGTGGGCTTTTGAGCATAGCGCTACAGCGAAAATATACCATCACCCTTCCTTATTAAAACTTTGATTTATCATAATTATAGGGAATGCTTGTTCCTACAACAACATCCTCAATTTTATCGATCATTAACCAATCATCCATATTTCCTTGATGGTCAAACGCTAATGGTTCAATCACCTTTACTTCTTCAAATTCTACAAGACAAAGGCATTTCTTATGCCAACGTTCTTTCTGTTTTGCTGAAAGATTTAATTTCTCCTGATTGTTATCTAATATTTGTGTAATTTCACCTTCAGACAGTTTCACATAATTTTGAACCGCTTTGACCGTTGCCTGTGCTGTAATTAAAGCCGTTCCCTTTTCCATAAAGTAGAGAGATTCTCCAACATTTACTCTACTATGAGGAATTTTTCTTCCTGCCGCTCCACGAACTACCATTGTTTTTGTTCCCAGTATAATTTTATCTAATACTCGTTCTCCCTTGTTTCCAACATTATCACAATACACTAAATGAACCATCTCATCATCTCCTATTTTCTTTTGACTGGAATCCATACCTCATATCTTGCATTGTGAGGGTCTGGATTTAGATAAACCTCAATATCGGGTGCATTTTCGTACTCATAGCCGGAAGTGGGCAGCCCTTAGTTTACTTACTACAGTAGATATCGATTGCCTTTGTCACATATTGTGCACAACCATTTCCGCCAACGTTATTGATATTCTCCGTAAAATTACCGCCTGCACTATAC
>JAEYON010000153.1 GCA_023411645.1 Bacillota bacterium
CCTCGTTATATTTGACTTTTCAATGCAGATTTTTGTTGCATCTATTTACCTAAATATTATAAACCTTCAAGGCTGCCCAAATACAACAAGATAAATTCTAAATTATCCAGTAAGTAATGTCAACCTAACAGTTCTATGGTGATGTAAAAAACAAGCCCGCAGTTTGAAGAACAATTAAAAACGTTAACAGCACCTTTATCTATATTGTTACTCATAAGTAGCTGCTGTTTCCCTCAGCATCTCGCCGTAACCCGTGCCATCAATCAGCTCAAGAAACAGCTTCACAATCCTATCATCAAATTGCGTGCCTGCTCCGTTGAGTAACTGTTGGCGGGCTTCTTCGAGATTAAGCTTCGTCCTGTACAGACGGTCCGACATCATTGCATCAAATGCGTCCGAAACGGATATTATTCTGGCCAGCAGGGGGATCTCTTCGCCCTTCATGCCTTCAGGATATCCTGTCCCGTCGACTCTTTCATGATGACATTTGACGACGGGTACCACATCCTTGAACATGGATACCGCAGACAGTATCCTGGCTCCCTTCAGGGGATGCTTCTGGATCTCCTGAAGCTCTTTCTCATTGAGCTTATCTGTTTTTAATAAAATGTCATCTGCAGTACCTATCTTACCGATATCGTGAAAAATCCCACTGATTCTTAGCGTTTCCATTTCCTGCTGAGCCAACCCGGCAGCTTCCCCAATTTTGACCGCATAATATGCTACCCGGTCGGAATGTCCCCTGGTATAGAAGTCCTTTGCGTCGACCGCCTGCCTAAGCGCCTCAATGGTATCCATGTACCTTAGCTTCAGTTGATCATATGTTTTGTTTAGTTCATCATTTTTCATATTAACCAGCGAATGGAGAAATGCGTTATTGATGGATGACGCAGCCTGATTCGTGTAAATCTCAAGCAGCTTGATTCCCTCATCCAGGTTCTTACTTTCCACATAGATCACGCCGATTGTCTGATGAAATTCATTGATCAGAGGAAATATAACACCTCCCTCCAGATTCACCCTCTGTCTGGATATACGTGCAAACCCAATATGCTCCATGAGACTTGGGCTGAGCATTTCCATAAAATAATTTATCTCAGCTTTGTATTTCCCGATTCCCTTGAATATACTCTTATTACCGGCAATGATGTCCGTAGTATCATCTACCAGAATAAATGCGTTTTCGCTGTCCACAAGAGGCATGATTTCCGACAGAATATCCTCCAGTATTGAATCAATAGGCTGGAGTGAATAGATCTTCGGCACAGCCTGTAATATTTCATTAAGTCCGTCTCTAAATTTCTTGATCGTTCGCATTTGTGAGATTGATTTGATGCCTGACTCTACTAGCAGCAGCAATTGGTCAAAACGGTCGCTTTTCTCGCAATACCCCTGGATGTCCAGCGCCTTGATGGTCTCAAGCGGGGGAGCCAGATCCTTATGCCCCGTGAGAAGAAGGATATACAACTCACTGTTAAATTCCCTGATTGTTTCGACCACCTTGTCTCCATGCAACGGATACATCAAATAGTCCAGAATCATCAGGTCAAAGTGTTCCTTTCTCACTCTTTCAATTGCCTCCACCGGGTCAACAATCCCTGTGAAGTCATAGCCGCTGCGTTTTAAAACGACCGATAGTGAATCAATGATGCCTATCTCATCGTCTACTACAAGTATTTTGTAATTTGAATGTGTGTTCTGAACTCTTTTTCTCATTTATTCTGCCTCCTGATTACTGTACACAATACACGGTATGGAAATAAAAAATGTCGTGCCGCAGCCTTCTTTTGTCGTGAAGGACATACTCCCTCCAAAGCGGCCTTTTATGGTGGAATGGGACATGTACAACCCCAGCCCTGTACCGTTTTTGCCTTTTGTTGTGATCATTTCCTTGAATAACCTGTCTGCGACATTTTTGGGAATACCCTTGCCATAATCCTTGAAGGTAAATTCCACATTATCGCCGCTGCGTACAATAGATAATTCAATGACCCCATTGCGGCCTTCATAGGCCTGCATGGCATTTATAATAATATTATCGAATACCTGCACCAGATTATTAACCTCTCCCCTGATTTCGGTGCTCTTGTCAATTTGCGAATTTACTTTCAGAATACAGTGATACCGCTTTAGTTCATGCTTCATCAGCAGGTCCACCCTTTTGACAACCTCGTCAACTGTAAATTTAACAGTGCTGGAGGCGTTCATCTGGACCGCCTGTCCCTTAACAGCCGAAATAACGTCAGACATATATGAGCAATATGGCTTCATCTTGTCCAGCCAGTTCATCATCTCTTTGGCAATATCCTTATGATCCTGTTCGGTCACACTCTGGTCTCCAATAGAATCCCTGTATTCGTAAGTCAGATCTTTAAGCGCTTCGATCCCTCCGGATATTGACATAATCGGTGTTTTGAGATTGTGAGCAATGCCCCCGATCAACTGTCCCAATGAAGCCAATCGCTCCTGTTCGATCAGGATGGCCTGCTGCTCTTTGATTGCCTCGATATTCTTCTTGTGCTCCGTAATATCCTTCAACAGGATCAGTGTTCCCAAAGAATTATTCCGAGAATTGATTTGAGTTATTTCGAGGGTAAAAAATCTGCTTTTATCATTAAAAATTATATTTACCTCAAGGGAAAGCTTTTTCTTCTTTTTTACAAGGTTAACCATTTTTTGCAGCTTAGTGATGTCAAGATTCGTATCGGGAATAGAACGGATTAAAGAATATAAATTCTCCGGTCTGTTTTCACAAAACGCCTCTTTGAAAAATTGGCTGAACACTTTGTTATATTCAATAATATTAGCTTGTTCATCAATAACTACAAATGCATCGGATATATTATCCACGACATTCTTAAGTGCAATCGGAATGACGTTGAGAAACTTATACCTGAATATTGATACGGCAAAACAGACGACTGCAAAAGAAAACGAGATGTTTTCATAAAAGACCGGCACCACTATGATACCTTGTGTGCTTAACAGAACAACAACCAGCGGAAACAGAACCCCGATAAAGATTAGCATCGATTGCTTTGAAAAAAAACCGGAGCTTTTAATTGAAAAATACAGTAAATAGTACAGACCTATTACAATACAGACATACGAATAAATCTCATGCACAATGTAGTATTCCCCATAGACAAATCCGGTACTGATAAAGCTGTACTCAATGATAAATAAATGATGGAACTCATTTGTAAATACAATCACAAGAGATATCAGCGGAATAATGATTAACGGAAGATATTTTATCGAAATATTGATTTTAGTTTTTGCATAAATGATGCCTGTAAATAGCAGGGAAATGGGCACGAGTATTACACCTATATAAGAAATATGCTCTAACAGGATCACAAGCTCTTTGTCTTCTTGCACAGAAATCTGAATCAGTCTGCAAATACTCCATATGAACATAAACAGTACATTTAAAAGAAAAACATAGTGGATCTGCTGTTTATTTTTCATTCTGAAAATATAAGCTCCAATAAAAGATATAAGCAATACTGATAAAAGTAGCAGCAAAAATAGCAAATCCATTTTATTAATGATTTAAATCACCTCAACTAACCTTTTCAATGAACCCAATCGATTGCATATATCCGATCACTTTCCTTATATAATCCAATGATATCTTCGGCCATTCAAAACCTACCTCAGAAAGACAATTTTGCGTCAGTCTGGAATCTGAGCTGACAGGAGAACTATAGTCGAGGGCATTACCCTTGCTCATGTCTGCTATGATACCGCCCAGAATATCCCGGTGCATATCGTCCTTTGAAATCTCATGAACCACCATTTGAAACTCTTCTTTACTAAATACATTAATTTTCATATCAAGTCTGGAAAACATATGAATTAGTTGACCTATCGTAACCTCATGATGATTCATAATATGGTACACAAGTCTCTGGTTCGATGATTGATTCATGAGTAAAAATATGGCCTTCCCTGCCAAATCAACAGGGGTAAATTCTACATCGATGCTCAGTTGGTCCTCTGGAATCGCGGATAAAAGGCAGATGGATCTAATAATGCTATAAAACGCATTGTCCTGTATATTATTTTGGAACCGGCCATCCGAGAATCTTCCGGTCAGATTACCCATTCTAAAAACAGTTGCATCCAATCCCTTCCTGATCTCTTTATACACGACCATTTCTGCTTCAAATTTACTTCTTACATAGACGTTTTCTTTGTAATCCTGTCCGATGTAATAGTCTTCCTCTGAAAAGTTATATTCACCGCCGTCATAACCTGCCAGATAGCTTCCGGCGATAGCAAGTGTGGAAATATGGTAGAGCTTCTTATCATGTTCCCGGGAAAAGTCAACAATTCTTTTTGTACCCAGTACATTTACATTGGAAAAATCGGAATATTTCCCGTAGTATTTTACAATTGCTGCGGAATGAACCACTGTATCGATTTTTTCCGATAGTTCCGAGTATTGCTCGTCCGAAAGGAGAAATTTGTCGTGTGCAATATCTCCTTTGATCACATGTATCCGGCTGCCGATATGTTTTAAGCACTCATGAGAAAAGTAATCCACCAAAGCTTTTTTGAATCTCTCTTCAGAATCCTTTTGGCTGCTTCCTCTGATAAGGCAATAGATTGCTGCTTTAGTTCCGTCAAGGATTTCTTTGAGAATGTGCATACCAAGATAACCTGTCGCACCTGTTATTAGTACATTTCTCATTTTTCCCCTGCTCTTGCTGTGACATTCGCTGCTGAACTCTCTAAGATCAATCAAGTCGGTCAACTCGCCGCCAGTGCCTTCTTCAGCTCCATCTCCAAGTATTTTGCAGGCTAAGAGCTTTACTGTCTGGCAGTTATAAAAATCTGCCGCTGTCAACCCCCAATTGTACTTATGGACTCGTATCAACATATCAATAATTGCAAGTGAATCACCGCCCAGATCCAGGATATTTTCACTAATGCCAAAATCATTTCGTTTTAGGCATTCATGACAGATATCAAGCAGGATTCTTTCTACATCATTTGTCGGAGCTTCATATATAACGGAGACTTTTTGATCCGGCTCCGCCTCAGGAAGGGCTTTCCTGTTTATCTTCCCGTTTGGAAGCAAAGGCAGACTCTCTATCCTGATAAAACAGGATGGAACCATATAGTCCGGTAATCTGGTCATGATATGAGCCTTCAGTTCCTCAGCGGCAATCTGTGTGTCAGATACATAATAGGCGCACAAATAATTTTCTCCATTCGTCTTTGATTTGCCGATGACTACCGTATCCTTCACCAGACCATGTTCGGATAATCTCTTTTCAATCTCGCCTAGCTCTATTCTAAAGCCTCTGATTTTTATCTGGGAATCTATCCTGCCAAGATATTCGATATCTCCCTTTGGGTACCATCTTGCAAGATCTCCGGTACGATAGATGATTTCACCGGGACAAAATGGATTGTTCACAAACTTCTCTTTTGTCAATTCTTCATTATTGATATATCCTCGGGCAACACCGACGCCTCCGATATACAGCTCACCGGCTATACCAATCGGCAGCAGTGTCATGTTCTTATCCAGAATATAAATTTTTGTATTATCTATAGGTTTTCCGATCGGAACTGTCTTCAGTTGCCTGATCTCCGGTGAGCAGTCAAAATATGTGACATCGATAGACGCCTCCGTCGGGCCATACAAATTGGATAAGGCAGTTCCGTTTGTTTTATTGAGCAGCCTGTTGAATTTCTGAACCTGCTGTAAGGTTAGTGCCTCTCCGCTTGCAAAAACCTGTTTGAGCGTAGAGACCCGATGCATACTGTTGGTTTCTTCAATATAATCCAAAAACATATTAAGCATGGACGGTACAAAATGAATCGTTGTTATGCCATATCTATGAATTGCCTTAATAATTTCCTCCGGATCCTTCTCGCCTTCCGGGATCAGGAAGCACTGTGACGCTCCCTCCAGCATAGCCCATATAAGCTCCCATACAGATACATCAAACGTATAGGTCGTCTTTTGCAGAATCTTGCTTTTATCATCCAACGGATACTTTTTCTGCATCCAATTTAGCCGGTTGATCAGACTGTGATGTTCTATCATAACGCCCTTTGGATTCCCGGTTGATCCGGATGTGTATATTATGTAAGCCAGATCATTGGGTCTATTGAAGCAATTCAAATTCGTGTGCTCCTGAGCAAAAGTCAGCTCGTCGCTTAAATTAATGATCGTCCCGTCAAAATCGCAATGCTTGAAATAAGGGTCATGTGTAATTAACACCCTTGCCTTGCTGTTCTTGAAAATATACTCTTTTCTTTCGGCAGGATATTTGGGATCTATCGGGAGATAAGCCCCGCCGGCCTTCAGAATGCCAAGAATTCCGATGATCATGTCCAGTGACCTGTGTACCATGATCGCCACTGCCTGATTTGCCGCAACTCCTTTTTGACGGAGCAATCTGGCCAGCTGATTGGCTTTCTTGTTCAGCTCGGAGTATGTAATTGTTTCCCCTTCAAATACTGCAGCTATCTTATCAGGAGTCTTCCCGACCTGCTCTTCGAACAACTGATGAATAGTTTTGTCACTCTTGTAAACACAGGCCGTATCATTAAACTCCCGCACAATTTTATGTTTTTCCAATTCTGATATCATTTCCAGCTTTGAAATCTGTTTATAGGGGTCGTCTATGGCATGCCACAATATATTGACGATGTGCTGGTGGATGAAGTCGATTTCAGTAGTGCTGAACATGCTGACCAGATAATCGTAATCAAGTATAAATTTATCATCATTATCCCGATCGTTGATATTCACAATAAGGGATTCAATCTGATATCCGCTGAAATGCCATCTCGTTGTAAATTGCTCATAACTCTTATTCTGGAATTTAGAATTTTGGTATGTCAGGACTATATCAAATATGTTATCTGCGTTGTTTTGTCCTCTAACTTGCTTGAGCATTTGGTTGTACGGATACTTTTGATGTCTGAAAACCGAAACAATCTCCTTTGAAATAGAATCAGAAAATGTCTTCAGATCCCATTGCGAATCCATATTAATCCGTATTGGTACCGCAGTACTGACAAACATGCCGAAGGTCGCTTTTTCCTTTGCATTTGTCCTGTTCAGTAAGGTCGTACCAATTGTCAGGTCTTCTTTTCCGGAAATTCTGGTGATATACATTGATAAAGCGGCAAAAAATAAAGTAAATTCGGATACTCTGTTCTCAGAACAATATTTACGTAATTTATCAGTTAATTTCTGAGGCAGTATAAATGTTTTCCGCCTGGCCTTTACATCAAGACTAATTGTTTTTCTGGGCTTTATGGAGGTAATTTCATGGAAATCCGATAATTTGTCAGTCCAGAATTCTTTATCCGCAAGATATCTCTCAGATTTATAATAGTCGTTTTCCCTCAGAATGAAATCTACATAGGAAGGCTTCATTGCCGGATCAATCTGCTCGCCGTTTTTTAATTTGGAATAATACTCAACGATACTGTTTCCAACGATGCTCATTGACCAGGCATCAGAAATCAGGTGATGCATTTTGACAAAAAAACCGCCTACATTATCGCTGATCTTGATCAGGGCAAAATAAAACAAGTCACTGTTAAACAGAGCAAACGGCTCTTCAGATTTGCATTTATCCCAATTAAATAATTCCTCGTCACTCTTGTTGCTGAAATCCACAAAATCCAGTTTCTTGTATTTATACGGTTCTACATATTGATACGGTTCATTATCGTGTTCTGTGATACGAAACCTTATAGCTTCATTTTTCTCTATCAGTAAATTTACTGCTTTCTCCAATATTGTGTAATCAACGTCGCCAAGTATTTTTAAAGTCGCTGCAATAATACCGATGCTGGTATCGGGATATAACTTTTCCGTATACCATATCCCCTTCTGAGGATGGGTAAGAGGGTAATACTCACAATTATGATGCATGACTGACACCCCATTATCATTAGTACGACAAAGCTGCAAACAAACATAAAGATGACACAAATCTGCTCTCTTCTAGCATTATATTGATTATTTCAGTCGAATACAAGAGAAATTTGAGAAAATTTGGTTAAACTTATATTACAGCTTGATATCACTTCATCGTGACGATTGTCACGCCGGACTCTCCTTCGCCATATTTCCCAAGCCTGAAGCTCTTTACATGGCTGTTGCTCCTTAAAAACTGCTGTATGCCGGTCCTCAAAACGCCCGTACCTTTGCCATGTACAACGGTAACCTCCGATAGCCCGGCTATAGAAGCGTCATCCAAAAATTTCCCAAGCATCTGTGTCGCTTCCTCTACGTTCATCCCTCTTACATCTGTTTGGGGTGAAATATTCATTGCTTTCGACATACTAATACGGCCGGAGCCAATTTTCCGGATTTCGGCTGCCTGTTCGTCTACCAGCTTCAGGTTGGTAACATGCACGTTTATTTTCATAATGCCGACCTGGATCAGAGCTTCTCCGTCTTTGTCCGGAGGAGTCACGACAGTACCCTTTTGGTTCAAATTAATAATCAATACACTGTCTCCGGGTTTCAGGTTCTCCGGAGGATTTACAAACCCCTGGCGCGGAAAAAGGCCTTCCGATAAAGATCCCTCCAGTGTGCCTATACTGTTTCTCAGTTTTGTTCTGATCTCTTCAGCCGCTTTGTTTCTAATCAACTCATCCTGTTCTTTTGCGGCTCTCTTCATCTCGTCGAGCATGCCTTCCACATCCTGCTTTGTATCAAGCAGGATTCTTCTCGCTTCCTCTCGTGCTTCACGAAGCAGCTTGTCTCTCTGGGCAGAAAGCTTTTGTCTCTGTCCCTCCAACTCCTTCTTCATGGTTTCTATCTCAAGTCTGTAGCTTTCAGCCTGCAGTCTTTCCTTTTCGGAATCGGCACGATTTTTCTCAATACTCATGAGAACATCTTCAAATTTAATTTCTTCCCCTGACAAAAATTCTTTGGCCTTGTCAAGTATCTCCTGCTGTAGACCAAGTCTTTTCGATATGGCAAACGCATTGCTTTTTCCGGGAACACCAATTAACAGGTTGTAGGTCGGTCTGAGCGTCTCCACATCGAATTCACAGCAGGCGTTTTCAACGCCTTGAGTCGTCAACGCATAGACCTTTAGTTCACTGTAATGTGTTGTTGCCACAGTAATAGCTCCGACCATGTGCAGTCTTTCAAGGATCGCCATAGCAAGCGCAGCGCCTTCAGTTGGATCGGTCCCAGCCCCAAGTTCATCAAAGAGCACAAGTGAATACTCGTCCGCCTCTGAAAGAATATGAACAATATTTTTCATATGTGAGGAAAATGTACTAAGGCTTTGTTCTATGCTCTGTTCGTCACCAATATCAGCAAATACCCTGTTAAAAACACAAAGCTCCGTCCCTTCCGACGCTGGGACATGAAGCCCTGCCTGTGCCATTAACGTAAATAACCCAAGGGTTTTGAGCGTGACGGTTTTGCCTCCGGTATTGGGTCCTGTGACAACAAGAGTGCTGAAACTGCCACCTACCCACAAATTGATAGGTACAACTGACTTACTGTCCAGAAGGGGATGCCTTCCTTTTTTGATATTCACCTTTTTTTCCTGATTCAGCTTTGGACAGACACATTTATATTCCAGACTGAGCTTTGCCTTAGCAAATGCGAAATCCAGGTCTGCAAAAACTGTAATATTCAACTTAAGCTGTTCTAAAAACTCTGAAACATCCGACGTCAGTTCGGCCAGAATCCGGTCGATTTCAAGCTGCTCCTTTACCTTCAGCTGCTTGATGTTGTTGTTGGCTTCAACAACGGCCATCGGCTCCACATATATCGTTGCACCGCTTGCAGACGAATCGTGGACAAGCCCCGGCACATCATTCCTGTACTCCGCCTTGACCGGCACCACATAACGGTCTCCCCGAAGTGTTACGATTGAATCCTGCATCATTTTTTTATATTTTTCCGAACGGGTCATGTTGTTGAGTCTATCCTTAATTGTGCTTTGCTGCTCCCTGATTTGCCTTCTGATATTGGCCAGCGTACTGCTGGCTCCATCAGAAATTTCCTCCTCACTTACAATAGCAAGATTGATTTTGTCTTCAATTCTCTTATTTGACGTGACTGAAGCGATCAAAACACTAATACGGTTCGATTCCTCTGAATCCTTCGGGTCTTCGGATGCGGAGTAGTTTTTCATTGCCCTCGCGGCACGCAGCGTATCTGCGATGCAGAGCAGTTCGCCCGGGTTCAGTACGGAGCCAAGCTCCACCCTCTTCAGACTGCTTCTGATGTCATGTATCCCACCTAGCGGCGGATTACCCCGTCTAAGTATAAAATCAGTTGCATCAGTTGTTTCTTTGAGCATTTCAGACACAACCGCTATCTCACAGCGAGGTGCAAGTTCATTGACAAGCTCCCTGCCAAGCTCGGATGTACACAATTCAGAAAGCCTGCTAATGATTTTATCAAACTCTAATATCCTAATTGCTCTGTCATCCATGGCAATACTGTATTATCCCTTTCCACTCACTTTACCCATTTCCTGAGTTTTTCCCTGTAATATTTAATAAACAAAGTATACACAAAATCGTACAGAAAGAATACTATTTCAAGTGCGATGACCAGGACATACCAGGGCAGCGCCATAGTCATACTGGCGCTGAACAACTGCATGACCGTAAGTGCTGCGATCCCAGCACTGATGTTAAAAATAATAAATTTGATCACATACTCCAGTGCGATTTTATCCAGCTTTTCGATATAGTATTTAGCTATGCCATATATTCCGAAGAATATCACATAGGGAATGACCCCAAGCTTATTAGGCACAAGAATAAATGTAAGAAGGCTTGTCGCCGTATAAAAAATCCAGCCTGCCTTCACACCGTTCTCAATAATAGATACCGCAACAAAAAAAGAGCTCAGTGCATACAAAGAAATCCTGTTTGTGGGCAGGACTGTTGCCAATACAAGGCAAATGACTGCAAAAGCTCCTAGAATACCGTTCAAAGCTACTCTTTTCGTTTTTATCGAATCAGACCTCATCCAACTCCTCCGCTCTATTCCACATCATTAACATTCCGAATCAGCAGCAGGAAATCAGATCTCCCCCGGCACATTCACAGCAGCAGTCCGCGCACCATAAAGCCTGACATATCTGGCAGAAGTCTGCGTTCTGTGTGCTGTAGCCCCTATTGTATGAATTAGCTCTGTATGCATTATTAGCATTGTTCATGCTGTTCAGTGCGCTTCTGTATTCATAATTGGACGGATCCATGGTAACCGCTCTCTGAATATGTGTGTAAGCTTCATCATACCAGCCTCTGCGCGCGAATATCAAGCCTTTCAGATAAAACCAGGCAGCAGTACGGTTCCCGTTTCTGTCCAGCATATCCTCCGCCACCTGAATATTGCCGGTATTGATATGGGATTTGACCTGATTATAAAAATCGCTGTTCTGACCGCTCCAGCCAGTGTTATTGCCGCCGCTTCCGGTTCTATACCGTGACGCATCCTGTCTGGGCGCGGCATTTTTCATCAGGTAATCGTAGGCTTCATTGACTTCCCTCAACTTTTCCTCAGCCAATTTTGACAGCGGATTGTTCTGATATTGATCAGGATGGTACTTCTTAACCATTTCCCTGTAAGCTCTTTTTATTTCGTCCTCACTTGCTCCTTCATTGATGCCGAGTACTTCATACGGATTCTTCACTTTTTTTGCAGCTCCCCATTCCAAGAATATTTTCAGTCTTTCTTCTCATACCCATATATATTATATTCTCAATAATCCCCCGATTTATTTTGATCTCAAGTAATTCAAATGCCTTTGAGATCTGGTTCAGGGAATGCATCAAATTAAATTCAACCCTTTCACGGATCTGTTCTCTGAACTGACTGATGTTTTGACCGGTATATTGATACTGATAGATCAGCGGATTGTAGCTTTTTTCCTTCACATCCTTCTCCAGATCGTCGTATGCATCAAGTATATAAATCCACTTCCCCAGATGATACCCGATCCATCTCAATGTTTGCTCTGTGTTTTCGTCAGTGCAAAGCGGCTCATATGCCGTAACCTCTTCCATCAGCCTTGCAAAGGGCTCGGCTGCCATATCCATCGACGCGCAATGCTCTTTTTCCAGCTTTACCAGATCATTGAGTCTCATCTCCATGATGGCACATTTTTTTGCGTATTTCTTGCGCAGCCTCCGGAATGCTTTCTTTAACATCACCATGGCGGCGGTTGGTGCAATCTTACCGTCATCCCGCTTTTTATCTTCCAGATTATAATACGCCAGCAGCAGGTTAATGTCTGAGGCATAATCAACAATATGGCTTTCCTCAACCATATGTCTTTTTTCCAGCGGATGTGCGGGACAGCGCCTTCTCATGACCTTACCGGATTCGTTTGCCACTGCAGATAACAGAACGGCAAGAAAAGCGGAGTCATAGTTTAAGGTCAACCTCTTCAACTGACCGTACCTTTTTCCAATTGACCTGCATACTCCGCAGTAATACGCCCTGAATGCCTCATACTCTTTTATCTTCAACTCCGGCTTTTCCGGAACGATGTAACCAAACATAGTTTAACTTCTTTCGGCATTTTGCCGCTTTATTTTAAGATATGCGCTGGCATACATGAAGAATGCAAACAGTGCTACGATGACCGCCGCTATGAAAAACAACAGATTGAAAGGCAATCCAAAGATGCTCCACCGGCCAAACGGGTCATCAAATAAAAGCATAACGATGGCCAGGTAAAAAACGACCGTAGCCATTTTCCCATACCAATTTGCTGATACAACAAAGTGATTTTGTTTGTATAATACAAGCGCACCAATACCCATCAGCAATTCCTTTGCCATGATGATAAGAAGCAGCTCAACAGGCACTACCTTTAGTACCAAAGAAAGGATTACCAGTGCAGTTATCTGTATAAGCTTATCTGCCAGCGGATCTGCGATCTTCCCCCAGGAAGTGACCAGGTTGAGCCTTCTGGCAATATAACCGTCCAGTATATCAGTCAAGCCTCCTGCCAGAAACAATATAACTGCAATAATATAATGGCGTGTAATCAGGTAATATGCAAACACGGGAATTATAATAAAACGCAATGCCGTCAGGATATTCGGTATGTTCATGATCCACCACCTACGCTTTAATACTCAATAGTTTACCATATTAAAACAATATTTTGCAAATGCTATGGCTATTTTACGGCTTTTTCGATCAAATTATAAATCTCAGGCCTGAATTTTTTGATATTGACAGGCTTCAGATTGCCGTCGGTCCAGCAATGCATTGTTTCACCTACTGTAATTGCACGCTCGCAGCCAAGTCTGAAGACCTCATAATGAAATACGAGTCTGGAGGCCGTGTACTCGCTTATATTAGTTTTTACAATGATCTCGTCTTCATACCGTGCAAATCCTTTAAATTGGCATTTTAGCTCAAGCAGCGGCAGCTTGGCTCCGTCTTCTTCAATCTTTGAGTAAGGTAATCCCATTTTTCTGATAAAATCTGTTCTGCCTGCTTCAAACCATATCGGATAATTGGAATGATGTACGACCCCCATCTGATCTGTTTCTGCATATCGGACCACAAATCGTGTTTGAGATTCGAACATTGGCTCCTCCTCAATTGTACCCTGAATAATAATAATGATCCACCGGCCTAGCCGGTGGTTTTTCTTTAACGGGCGAAGCCCTTAACTACTAGCCACGCCTAAAAGGCGTTGGTACGGTCTGCCACTTGCGAAAGTTTGTTACCAGCTACCCGTTAAC
>JAEYON010000161.1 GCA_023411645.1 Bacillota bacterium
TACTCCGCTTCACCTAGTCCTTATAACCATTCGGGTGGTTTTTGTGCCATTGCCACGCAGTCTCAATGATTTTTGACAAATCACTGTACTTCGGCTCCCACATCAGCTCATCGCGAATCCGTTTCGAAGAGGCAACAAGCACCGCTGGATCGCCTGCCCTTCTCGGTCCTTTAACTTCCTTGATATCCACGCCGGTAACCTCTCTGGCTGTTTTTATAACTTCCTTTACGGAAAAACCCGTACCGTTGCCCAGGTTGAATATATTACTTCCGCTCCCCTCCCTGAGGCTTCGCAGAGCAAGTATATGAGCCGAGGCCAGATCCGTGACATGGATATAGTCCCTAATACAGCTCCCGTCCGGCGTATTATAATCTTCGCCGAATACCATGACCGAATCTCTTTGCCCAAGTGCCGTCTGCAATACGATTGGGATCAGATGGGTCTCCGGCCTGTGATCTTCTCCGATCGATCCGCTGATATGGGCTCCTGCCGCATTAAAATAACGCAGTGATACATATTTGATGCCATATGCCTCATCAGCCCATTTTAGTGCCTTTTCAACAGAAAGCTTCGTCTCTCCGTACGGATTTGTCGGAAATGTTCTGTCCGTCTCAAGAATGGGTATGTTTTCCGGTTCGCCATATGTTGCCGCTGTAGAAGAGAACACCAGCCTATTCACGCCGTATTCATTCATTTTCCCCAATAGACGCAATGCAGACACCATATTATTATTGTAATATTTCAATGGATCAGCTACGCTTTCTCCCACAAGAGAGTCAGCTGCAAAATGAACGACTTCATCGATTTGGTTTTCCTTAAACACGCTGTCCAGAAAAGCCTCATCCCGAAGATCTCCCTGATAAAACTTTCCGCCCCGGATCGCACTCCTATGACCCTTTTGCAAATTGTCAACGATGACCACTTCTTCATTTTCCGCCAGGAGCTCCCATGCGGTATGACTTCCGATATATCCTGCCCCGCCGGTTACCAATGTTGCCATGATTCGCACCCCCCATCATTTATACCCCATGTTATGTAAAACTCATCCGTTCATAAACTTTCAAACTTTCTACTTCTATATTACCCTATTATGAGATGAAGTAAAATGTCCGAATGTTATTAGAATATGTTATAATGTTGAAATGACGGAACGAGGCGCTAAATGTCGAATAAGAGTGAGGTGGCATTGTGCTTGAGAAAATGTACATCGACGAGCCCAGACATACTGACATGAACCTGTACCGTTGTGGTATCGAAGACTGCAAAAGCGGTCATTCATGGGGCCCCGCCATCAGAGATCACTACATCATCCATTACATTCTGGGTGGAAAAGGGTTCTTTACCGTGGAAGGAACCACTTATCAGCTTGGCAAAAACGACGGCTTTTTAATATGCCCCGGTACAGTAGCCTATTACGAGGCCGATGGCACTGAACCCTGGAGCTACGGATGGGTCGGCTTCAATGGATTTAAAGCCCCTGTCTATCTGAAACAGGCCGGGCTGGACAACCAGCACCCTGTCTTTCGATATGAGAACGATAATTTCCTAAAGGAATGCCTTATAAGAATGATCAATACAAAGCAGCTTTCCAGGGGCAAAGAAATCAGGCTTATCGGACTTTTATACGAGTTCCTCTCACAGTTGGTAGAAATGACTGAAAATAATCTTCTTCAAAAAGATAATAGGAAAGAGGAGTATGTAAGAAAAGCATTAGATTATATCACAATGAATTATTCCGGGAAAATAACGATCGCTGAAATTGCCCGCCAGATTGGTCTGGATCGCAGTTATCTGTATTCTCTTTTTCAAGAATATATAAATACCTCCCCGCAGGATTATCTGATTCAATTTAGAATGGAAAAGGCCTGCGAACTTTTACAGACCACATCGCTTAGCATAGGCAGTATCGCATACTCCGTGGGTTATGAGGATCCTCTACTATTCTCAAAGACGTTTAAACAAGCAAGGGGCCTGCCCCCCAGAGAATACAGAAAGGCCTGTCTGAAGCAGAATACACTCATCAGACAGACCTGAAAATCAATAACCCAATGTTTCTACTTTACATCATAGCCCTGGTCTTCGATTGTACCCCGAATTGTATCTAGTTCCACCTTATCGGGATCATACTCAACGATAACTTTTTTCGTTTCCAGGTCCACTATTACACTGTCTACACCGTTCAAGGCGCCTACTGCTTTTTTTACGGTGTTTTCACAATGGCTGCAGGACATTCCTTCAACATTGATTGCTTTTGTTTCCTTAGACATAAAATCCTCCAATGAAATGTATACTACTTGATTTCTATTATAGCCTGATAATTAGACATCGTTAAAAAATAACTTCCCCTAATCTTATCCAGGGAACTACACTAACCAGGCTGCATGGACGAGCAGCATACGCAGTATGCGACCAGTCCGTTCCATTCTCCGTAAAAGAAGCGGAAGTAATTTTTATTCGAGCCTTAGCTGTATCATAATTACCCGGGCTATGAATTTTTAAACTGCATTTTCTATTGTACTACTTCTTGCTTATCTTTTCCATTGCTTTTTTCGCATATGTATTATCGACCAGATCTTCATAGGGAGCCACCTTATCCAACTCTCCGGCAGTCTTCATGACCTCCTGAAGCAGATCAAGCCATTCCTTTTTCATTATAGGGTCCGTGCACCAGGTATCTTGCTCTTTGTATCTTTTTACAACTATCGCAAGCAGTTCCTCATCGGAGTCTGGGAATGAGGGCTTTAGCACCTCCGCCACCTCTTGCGGGGTATGGGAATCCACCCATATCTGCCCTCGATATATTGCATTAGTAAACTTCTGCATCACACCGGGATTTTTCTTCATGTAACTTTTGTTTGCGTAATATGCGGTATACGGAATCTCACCGCTGTCCTTACCCATGGATGCTACAATTGTTCCCTTACCTTCTCTCTCAAGCGTTGAAGCAACCGGTTCAAACAGTGTTACATAATCTCCGCTTCCTCCTGTAAACGCTCCTCCCATCAATGCAAACTGAACGCTGGTATCCACAGTAACGTCCTTTCCCGGTTCCATGCCGTATTTCTTTAGTACATATTCAAGCGTCATTTCCGGAACGCCGCCCTTTCTTCCACCAATTATGGTCTTTCCTCTGACATTGGTCCACTTGAAATCAGGCTCCGGTTCTCTTCCTACCAAAAAGGAGCCATCGCGTTTTGTCAACTGGGCAAATACTACCGCATAGTCCTCTTTTCCCTCGTTATAGACATAGATTGCGGCTTCAGGCCCTGAAAATCCAATATCCGCCTGTCCTGACAGAACTGCCGTCATCACCTTATCTGCACCCTGTCCGTTGATCAGTTCTATGGAAAGCCCTTCTTCCTCGAAATAGCCCAGATTCAGCGCTGCATATTGCGGCGCATAGAAAATGGAATGTGTGACCTCACTGAGCCTTACCTTGATCATGCCCTTTTCCCCGCATGCCGTAAAAACCATAGATAGGCTTAAAACCAATATTGAGACTATCAGCATTTTGATGAATTTCATTGCATTACTCCCTCCCATCTGTACCATTTCATTGTTCGATTTTACATGTCTCTTGTAAAAGTATGTCTGCCATTTTTCATCATTAGTTTCTCAAAATATACGACTCCCTGGTACATCAGCGCAGCAGCTGCAGCAAGGATCAATACGGTCGTCATGACAAGATCCAGTTGGAAAACCTGACCTCCGTAAACGATGAGGTAGCCCAATCCCGCTTTTGACACAAGAAATTCCCCGACAATGACGCCGACCCATGATAAGCCGACATTGATTTTCAGAGCATTGATAATGACCGGATAGCTAGAAGGAAGAACCACCTTGGTCAACACCTGGAGCCGTTTTGCGCCAAAGGTCCGCACCAGCTTGATCTTGTCCTGATCGGTTGCCAGAAAACCGTTCAGCACCTCCAGAACAGTAACAATCATGGATATGGCCAGCGCCATCACAATAATAGATGCGGCTCCGGCTCCTATCCACACAATGAAGATCGGCCCAAGAGCTATTTTGGGGAGGCTGTTCAGTATGACCAAATAGGGCTCCAGCGTTTTTGCCAAAAATTCGGACCACCATAGAATGACGGCTGCAGTCGTTCCGACTATTGTCCCAAGCACAAACCCGACAATCGTTTCAAAGCAGGTAATACCCGTATGGTAAAACAGTTTTCCTTCACGATACAGGTTTACCAGCGTTTTAAGAACCCTTGAGGGCTGGCTTGTGATAAAAGCATCGATGACCTTCAACTCCGCCATGATCTCCCATAGAAGAAAAAACGCAATCAGAATTAAGAATCTAGCTGTAAAAATCAATATTTTACGCTGTCTGACCTTATTCAGAAACTCCCGCTGCTCTTTTGAAATAATGTATTCCCGCTTCTCTTTTAAAACAAAAAACTTTTTTTTACACATGTACATCGAGATCCTTCCATATCCGGTTGAAATAACGCCTGAATTCGGGTGCTTCTCTGGAATTCATCGGCGTGCGGTTTGCACAGCTCAACTTAATGTCGTAAATACTTTTTATCGTTCCCGGTCTTTTTGACAAAACAACTGTCCGGTCAGCCATGCTGATACTCTCAGCAATATCATGAGTCACCAGTATGGCTGTCTTGTTTTCTCTTTTAATAATGAGGTAAATGTCCTCCGCTACCGCCAGGCGAGTCTGATAATCCAGAGCGGAAAATGCCTCGTCCAACAGCAGGATCTTCGGATTGACGGCAAGCGTCCTGATCAGGGCTGCACGTTGTCGCATACCTCCAGATAGCTGGTTTGGATATTTATCCTTGAACTCCGAAAGACCATATGTATCAAGAAGCTGTAAAACAAAGGCCTTTGTCCTTGCGTTCAGAGTATGTGTTATCTCCAGCCCCAGTTGCACATTTTCCAGAATGGTCCTCCATTCAAATAGATAGTCCTTTTGAAGCATGTACCCTACCTGGTTTGATGGGCCGGAAACCCGCCTTCCCGCAATTTCAACCTCTCCGCAGGAGGGCGGCAGGAGTCCTGCCAACAAGGATAGAAGCGTTGATTTACCGCAGCCACTGGGTCCGACAATACTGATAAACTCCCCTTCCTCCACTGTCAGATCTATATTCTCCAGCGCCGTGATCTCTCCGTTGACCGAATGATATCTCATACCGAGATTATGTACCTGAACTGCTGCACCCAATTTATTATCCTCCGTGTCTTCATACCTTGATATACTATATGAAACACACAGTCAATTTGCTTTTGCCGCAGAAAAAAATAAGTGTGAGGAATTTTTATTTGGCATATTCCATGGAATACAGGAAATAAGCACATTTGACATGTGTGAAAATCAAATCTGTCAATTGCCATAAATTTTAACGTCGTATACAATTTAAGTAAATAGAGGGCTTTCCAACCTCAATTTATTGATAATAGTCAATATATTATATGCAACGGAGAGTATCACATTATGTCAAAAAATACAAAGCTCATGAAGCCCATATCGAGTGCCCGGTTTGCAACAAAATGGAAGCTGATTAAAAGCAATTATATCCTTTATATTATGATATCAATGCCGATGCTGTATTTTATTTTGTTCAGGTACATTCCCATGACGAACATTGTGATTGCCTTCAAAGATTTCAATATGTTTAAATCTGTCTGGGAGAGCCCATGGGCTGATGATATTTTCAAGTACTTCAAAATGGCTTTTTCATCACTTGACTTTTTGCGAGCCCTACGTAATACTATTCTGTTGAATTTTCTCGACCTGTTGGCAGGCTTCCCGGTTCCGATCATACTGGCCTTGCTGCTTAATGAAATTGCCTTTAAGAAATTTAAACGCATTACACAGACTATCTTATATATGCCGCACTTTCTCTCCTGGATTATTATCAGCGGTATGGCTATGCAAATTTTTGCGCCGGAAAATGGACTCATCAACATCCTGCTTTCACGCATGGGATATAACACAATTCCATTTTTGAGTAATCCCTTACTTTGGGTAATCACCTATGTTTTTCTTGGTGTATGGCAGAGTGCGGGTTATAATACTATTGTTTATCTTGCTGCCATTACAGGCATCAACCCTGAGCTATATGAAGCATCAGAAATGGACGGTGCAGGACGCCTCCGTAAAATTTGGCATGTTACCCTACCCGGCATCCGTCCCACTATCGTAGTTATGCTTATTCTGAACCTAGGCCGCATACTGAACATTTCTTTTGACCGGCCTTATGCAATGGGTAACTTTCTGGTACGCAATTACTCAGATGTTATCAGCACCTATGTTTTTCGGGTAGGTATACAATCCCAGCAATTTTCTCTGGCTACCGCAGTTGGCCTTTTTCAATCACTGGTTTGCGTAGTATTCCTTATAGCGGCCAACACTATATCAGAGCGTTTGGGCGAGCGCGGTATCTGGTAGGAGCATACTCATCAGAAAGGATTGAATAACATGCGCAATATAAATAACAACATAAAAACAACCGGCAGGGACGGTATCGTAAAATCCGGAAATAATGCTATAATAGATGCTTTTATTGTTGTCCTTGCAGCCTTAGCGGCGCTTGTCTGTCTGGTGCCCATGCTGAATGTGGCTGCTACCTCTCTGAGCTCCGAGATATCAATCATTAACCGGCAGGTATTCATATGGCCGGTGGACCTGGACCTTGAACCGTATAAAAGTGTGTTTTCGGATAAAAGCATGCTTAATTCTCTTGGACTTACGGCTCTGCTGACAGTCGTAAGCACGACATTTTCAATGCTTATGACGATTTTATGTGCTTATCCTCTATCGCAAAAAAAGTTTGTAGGTCGGGGTATATTCAATACCATTATAATCCTTACAATGTATTTCAATGCCGGAATAATTCCTGATTACCTTAACATCAAGCGTCTGGGCCTGCTGGATAATTTCTGGGCAATGGTTCTGCCTATTGGAATCAGCGTGTTTAACATGATTATTATTAAATCGTTTTTCCAGGGCCTGCCTGATAGTCTGCATGAATCAGCGGAGATCGACGGCGCTTCCCATTGGACGATTCTCTTTCGTATTTATATTCCGCTTTCCCTCCCTGCTCTGGCAACCATAGCTCTCTTTTATGCGGTGAGCCGCTGGAACGGCTTTCAGGATGTACGATTTTACATCTCAAGTCCTAGATTATATCCGCTTCAGTTTAAGCTCTTCCAGATTATAAGCAATCTTTCTTCCGTAGAATCCAGCATGGAGGGGATTGCCGGGCCAAGTATTGCAAAGGAAAGTATGAAGTCAGCAAGCATTATGTTTGCGACCATTCCAATTTTGATGATCTACCCTTGGCTGCAGCGTTACTTTGTGACAGGTGTCACATTAGGCGCAATTAAGGGGTAGACCCCTTCCCGCCTTCATTAGAGTGCGGACAATATCCAATGGATTCAACCGTTGCGCCGGATGGTGCAACGGTGGATATCATAAATAAACAAGGAGGAACATATCTTATGCGTCAAAAAGTTAATTTCAGACCCATTGCATTAGGAATTGCATTGTTACTCGTCTTTAGTTTGTTTACAGCCTGTGGCCAAACGAATCAGGAACCGAGCGAAGCTGTTACAACCGCATCAACCGGTGCTGCAACTGATGAAAGCTCCAAAGATACTTCGCCTGCAGCTCCCAGTAAATTACGTGTCGAAGTTTTCGACCGTGCAACTCAGGGTGGAAGTGATCCAACCAACAACTACTGGACCGACTGGTTGAAAGAAAAATTGCTTGCACAGCACAACATTGAACTATCCTTCGTGAGCGTACCACGTCCGGAAGAAATTCCCCAGTTGAATGTACTGATGGCCAGCAACGATGCCCCCGATATTGTATTCACATATACGCTGAGCGTCGTCTACAACTACTATCAGCAGGGTGGTGCAGCCGATCTAACCGATGCCATAGAAAAATACGGTTCTAACATAAAGAGCTATCTTGGTGAAGAAGTATTGCAATATGGCAAGTTCGAAGACAAGCAGTACATTGTCCCCGCAAAACGAATTTCTCGCGCTATGTATACTACATATATGCGAAAGGACTGGCTGGATGCGCTGAGTCTTCCGGTGCCAACCAACCTTGATGAGTTTTATAATTCATTAGTCTCTTTCAAAGAAAAAAATCCCGGAAAAGTTGAGCAGGTAATTCCTTATGGTTGCGCATCAGACGTCCCGTGGCATTTGGGCACAATTGTGGATTCCTTTATAGATACCGCAAGTCTGACCGAGGAGAAGGCATTCGTCCTAGGTGTAGATGCTGCCTCATCAGCTACAACTATGCTGTATCCCGGCTTTAAGGAAGGTATACGATATGCCAACAAAATGTACAATGCAGGTCTCATAGATCCGCAGTTCCCGTTGTACAAGGACTATGCTCCTGTCGACGACCTTATTGCACGCGGCTCAGTAGGTGCATTTACAGCTAACTATGACTATCCAATACGTACGACTCCCGGCGTTTATAACAACCTGAAGGCTAATGTCCCAACTGCGGAGCTTGTTCCGGTGGATTGCTTCCCCAACGCGGAAGGCAAGAACCTGAAGCAGCTGTATCTGCCTACCGGCATCTATAACTTCGTCCCTGCCTCCTCTAAAAATGTTGAAGGAGCAGTGAAATACCTTGATTTCCTGTGTCAGGAGGAAGTCCGCACCTATATCACTACCGGTGAAGAGGGCGTAAATCATACAAAGGATGAGAACGGAATCCCGGTAATGATCAACCTGAAAAATGATCCCCGCATGATGAACTCCCCGAATAATCTGGACTATGCATTGATAGTAAATGGCGTTGACCTGGGCGATCCCAGCAAGAACGTCGCAGTCCTCTCCAAGAGCTATGAAGCCGGTTATGTAGATGTTTTTGTAAAAGCCTACGATATTGGAATGAAAGACGCTATTGTCTTCAACAACAAGATCATTCCGTTCCAATCAGAGGCTCAGTTCTCCACTACACTTGGCGACAAGCGTAAAGAGATCCTTGCCAACGCAATCACCGCAAGCGTTGCCAACTTCGATTCGGTATATGACGCAGGTATCCAGGAATGGCTCAGTATGGGCGGACAGCAGTGCATGGACGAGCGTCAGGCTTATTGGAACGAGCACTTTAAGTAAAAGCTGAAGTATTTCTAAGCAGTTCTATGTATTATGTAATACGATAATAGTTGCAGGATGCTATCCTTATGGTTAGCATCCTGCCGCTATTAGACTTTATTCTTTGAATATAGTAGAATTTATATTATGAAATATTACGTTAAAAATTTGATAATTTTACTTCTATGTGTTTTAGTTCCGTGTATCACGGTGCTGATAGCTACCAATGCCCTCATTTTTGATGAGTACAGAGAATCTGTCAGCATTTCGCAGCTCAATAGGCTGCAAGCAATAGACAATACAAATCAACTTATTTTCGACAACATTGAACAAGGCGCCTCACGTTTTTTATCTGACCCATCCATAAATTCGCTGGTTGAGTTTAACACACTTAAGTTGAGCCTTGATTCAAGGTATCTGGTTGGATTCAGAAGAGCACTGAACATGCTGAATGAATTTATAAGCACAAATAAACTCTTTGATTCCGTTTACCTGTACATAGAAGGCAACGACTATATTATCTCGTCACGCGACAGTGTGGTTCCTCTAGACCGTTTTTTAGATTTGGACTGGATGTCAAAATATGATGAGCTGAAGACAGACCTAAGCGCAAATCGTCTGCTCCCAGCTCACACTGTCGAGTCCCCGTATAATATTTCCGGCTCAGGCTTCACTGCCTATGACCGAAAATGTCTAACATATGTTTATCCCATCACAGCTTATATTTCCAACTTTACAGGCGGCGCATTAGTATTTAATATTTATGAAGATAAATTGCTTCAAATGTATCTAGACCCCTCATCCGACAGTAATATCGCAGTGTTCGACGAAGACGGCACTTGGATTTCAGGCATCAGTAATGTTAACTATGAAGAAGTACTGAACGAAAATGATTGGCAGCAAATATTTGGGAACGGAGATGATAGTGTCAAGCCTTTAAAGGACGGCTATTTCTTTTCCGAGGTCGGAACCAGCAGATACCAGTGCACCTATTATTATTCCTTGGAAAACAGGACAGTGCTTGTTAGTCTGGACGATATGAGCTTGCTGATGAAAAAAGCTGCCTCCTACCAATTAATCTATATTGTTTTTTTGCTGTTTCTGGTGCCCTTTGCAGCGTTGCTTATACTCTGGGCATCCCGGCGGTTTTACAGTCCCGTCGGCAATCTGGTGCGCGAGCTTAACGCAAGCGGTCGTCTGGAGCTTCCTAAAGGGGGTAAAGATGATTGGTCGGCCATCTTACGAGCAGTAGACGAGTTGCTTCGCGAGGATCGTAAGCTCTTTTCAGACCGTGAACGCGAAAAGCTCAGGGAAGCAACCTTCCTGCGTATTCTAGCAGGAGATGAAACCGTCGATGATGAAGAAATCAGCACTATTTTGCCATATCGGCGTAATCTGTGTATCCTTGCCGCAATAGATATACCCGACTCCCGCATCAGCAAGGACAAGAACTTTGATTCTCTGATAAGACTTTTAATATTACTATTAAAGAATGAACTGACATTGGAAGGAATCTCTTCTACTGCCATGCGATATGAAGACGATACGGTCGCAGTTATTCTCAGTACGGATAAAAACATGGATTGCGTTGAACAGGTGTTGTTATCCAAGCTAGCGATGATTCAGACAGAGGCGTCTAAAGTTATGGACCACACTGTCACCTTTGCCGTAAGCAGCCTTAAAGATGACCCCGGCAACGTGAGTCTGTCCTTCGGTCAAGCGAAAAACGTTATGCAATTCCGTTTTATAAAAGGCCTAAAGAGTGTTTTGTTCTATGACCAGGTCTATTCTGAAATCGAATACTATAATGCGGATGAAAGGCTAAAGTTCATTCAACACTGCTTGAACAACGGAAAAAAAGAAGCATTGATCCAAGGTATTCATGAACTCGTGAATGACATCAAATCAAAGGGAAATGTTTCTTTTATCTATACAAGCCAGATTCTGAACCAATTAGTTACTGCGCTGGCACAGTACACCATAAAAAACAGCATCCCGATGGAAGATTTGCTTGGCGATAATACCGTTATATACACGCGGCTTTGGCAGAACCGCACACTTGAACAGGCCCGCGACTGGTTCTGCAACGCTGCATCTGTTGTTATGGAATATGGAAGCACCGGAGCCCGCAGCAAGAAGGAATGCATCAGCCAAATTACTGCTTATGTAAATGAAAACTATCATCAGAACATAACTATAGATAATATAGCAGACCATATAGGCATCAGCTATTCATATTTGCGTATGTTGTATAAGGAAGCCACCGGCCGGAACCTTACCGATCATATTAACCACCTCCGCCTCCAGAAGGCGAAGCAGCTCTTACTGGAAACCAACTATACTGTGAAAGAAATCGCTGCCATGTGCGGCTTCAACCACGAGCGCAGCTTTTTCAGAAGCTTCACCCAGATGGAGGGGACGTCACCAAGCAAGTTCAAGGAGCTAAATAAAAACGCCCAGAGGGCAAGAATGGATAATGTATAGAACTAGAACTCACCTTCCTCGCATAAAGCGCATAGTTTCCTCGCTGACCTTTTGCAGTTCTGTTTTTCCACTCATGATCGCAACCCCCTATCAGACCTTAATGAGCATACTTCACCAACCGGGCTTGAAAAAGGGTTGGTGTATTTTCGTATTATACTTTTTGGCAGGCAGGACAAATAAAAGTAGATGTGCTGCCCGTTTTTATTGAAACAATCGTCTCGTCGCAGACCGGGCAGGGCTGTTTTTCCTTATATCCCACAAGGAAATCATCTGTTGTGAAGCCTCCTTTTTGCCCAAAGAAATCACTTTCGTAAGCAAATGCGCCTTTTCCCCGTGAAATGCTTAAAATGCATTTTATGCTGTCATAAAGGAGTCCGATTTCAACCCCGCCCATGTCTGATATTTTCTTTTGGGGATGAAGTCTGGCCTTGAATAAAATGTCGTGCATATACATGTTTCCGATGCCGCCGACATTCTTTTGGTTCATTAAAAAAGCTTTGACCTGTGTCTTTTTACCTTTCAGAAGAGATGAAAAATACTCATGTGTAAAGCCTTCGTCAAAGGGGTCAATGGCAATATCTTTTGTGTTCGGCTCTGATGCAAGCTCGTCATCCGAAACGAGGTATCTCTCATTTGTCCCAAGTATTATACTAGTTGACGCGAGGTCAATGTCAATAATTAGTTCATTTTATTGCTCGGTGGCGGTTTTTTCAATTAATGGGCGCAATAATGATATATAAGCCTGAATCCATTGACATAATCACGCTAAAAAAGAAGTTATTTTGAATTAATTAGAAAATAATAGATATTTCTTAAAATAAAACGCCCATTAGTTGAAAAACCATCCATCAATGAATTATGGCTCCCTTCACCCCGGCTTTTATTGGTAACACTATATGGACCTACCAAACTGTGTCCTATACCTTCCTAGTATCTTTCCCTTACTCTACTTTCCATCAACTCCATTGTAAGCCTTCATGTAGAGCTCCTCCAACTCCTTCACCAGCGGCAGCCTCGGATTCGCTGTGGTGCATTGATCTTCAAACGCCTTGTCTGCGAGCTCGGCAAGCTTTGCCTGGAACTGCTTCCTGTTAATATTACAGTCCGCTATGGACATGGGCATATTCAAGTTCTTCATTAGGTCTCTGATCGCGTTAATGAGACTTTGTACACCTTCCTGTACGGTGGAGCATGGTAGATTCAGCGCCTTGGCAATTTCCGCATATTTATTGTCCGCAACAAATGTTTCATATTTCGGAAATGAAACAAATTTGCTCGGCTTCTGCGCATTATACTCGATAACATACGGCAGCAGAACCGCATTTGCCCTTCCGTGCGGAATGTGGAACTCGCCGCCCAGCTTGTGCGCCATGCTGTGGTTTATTCCAAGGAACGCATTGGTGAAAGCCATACCCGCGATGCAGGAAGCGTTATGCATTTTCTCTCTTGCCAAACGGTTGCCGCTGTCTTTATAGGAATCGGGCAGATATTCGAATACCATCTGGATAGCCTTGATTGCAAGAGCGTCGGTGAAATCAGAAGCCATAACTGATACGTAGGCTTCGATCGCATGGGTCAACACGTCCATTCCGGTATCCGCTGTGATTGACGGAGGCATTGTCATTACATACTCAGGATCAATAATTGCCACATCCGGTGTCAGTTCATAATCTGCAAGTGGATACTTAATATTTCTTTCCTTATCGGTGATTACAGCAAAGGAGGTCACCTCGGAGCCTGTTCCCGAGGTTGTCGGGATAGCTACCATTCTGGCCTTTTTCCCAAGCTTGGGGAATTGATAGACCCTCTTGCGTATATCCATGAATTTTAGTCTCATGGAATTAAAGTCCGACTCCGGATGCTCATAGAACAGCCACATACCTTTGGCTGCGTCCATAGCCGAACCTCCTCCGATGGCGATGATAACATCCGGTTTAAATGTGTTCATCATCTCACAGCCTTTTCTGATCGTGTTCAGGGACGGATCCGGTTCCACTTCTGAAAAAATCTCACAGTGGACGTACTGCTGTCTTTTTCTCAGGTAATAGAGCACCTTATTCACATATCCGGCTTTAATCATATAAGGATCGGTGACAATGAAGGCTCTGGTGATGCCAGGCATATCAGTCAAATAGCGGGTAGAACCGAATTCAAAATATATTTTTTCGGGGATCTTAAACCACTGCATATTCACCTTCCTCCTTGCCACTCTTTTTTTATTAATGAGGTTAACAACGGAAACATTCTGCGTTGTGGAATTCTTGCCGTATGTGCCGCAGCCCAGCGTGAGTGAAGGCATGTTTGTGTTGTAAATGTCGCCAATGGCGCCGTGGGTTGAAGGTGAGTTAACGATAAGCCTGCCTGTCCGCAGTCTGTTTGAGAATTCATCTATTACCTTTTCGTCCTCAGAGTGAATTACTGCAGAATGTCCCATCCCTCCAAATTCCACCATCTGTTCTGCTCTTTTAATTCCATCCTCTGTAGAGTCAACAATATAGTATGCCAAAACCGGACTGAGCTTTTCCCTCGAAAGCGGGAATTCCGGACCAACACCCTCCTGAAGAGCAACAAGGATCTTCACCGACTCGGGCACGGCGACCCCTGCCATCTCAGCGATTTTGTAAGCGGATTGTCCGACCACCTTTGGGTTCATCGCACATTTGGCTTCATCAATAGCTGTCCTGGCAAGTTTGGCTGTTTCATCAGCGTTAAGAAAATAGCAGCCGTTTTCCTTCATAAATGCTTCAAATTCTCCAGAGATTTCCCTGTCAACAATGACCGCCTGCTCAGAAGCACAAATCATTCCATTGTCAAAGGATTTGGAAAGGATCAGATCCGTCACTGCTCTCTTTAGCTTTGCGGTTTTCTCAATATAACACGGCACATTACCCGGACCGACACCAAGTGCAGGCTTTCCCGTGCTATATGCGGACTGAACCATTCCTGCGCCGCCTGTTGCCAAAATCAGAGAGACATCTCTATGACTCATCAGAAGCTGAGTCGCGTCGACAGAAGGTTTCTCAATCCATTGAATGCAATCCTTTGGAGCACCTGCTTCCACGGCCGCATCCCTCAGGATCCTTGCCGCTTCGGCACTGCACTTTTGTGCGGAAGGGTGGAATGCAAATATGATAGGGTTTCTGGTCTTTATAGCAATCAAGGCTTTAAACATAGTTGTGGAAGTTGGATTCGTCACCGGAGTTACGGCGGCAACAACACCAACCGGCTCTGCAACCTCATCATAGCCTTCGTTTTCATTTTCGGTTACAATGCCGACAGTTTTGATGTCCTTGATGCTGTGATAGATGTACTCCGTGGCAAAAATATTCTTAGTGATTTTGTCCTCGTATATTCCCCTTCCTGTTTCCTCCACAGCCATTCTTGCCAGCCTCATATGGTGATCCAGGCCGGCAATTGCCATGGCCTTTACAATTTCATCGATTTTCTCCTGATCATATAGCATGAACTTATCCAGTGCTATTTGCGCCCTTGCCGCAAGATCATCAATAGCATTTGTAACATCTGTCAATTCCTCTGTAGGCTGATTTTTTGCTTTTTCCGCCATGATCATATCCTCCTATAAATATCTTAAAGGAAATCTGCGCTTTAACAGCGCTAAACATCCTTCCAATTCCATATGTAGTTTTTCGCTTTTTCATGCCAGCTCATACATTGTTAATTATTTAACACATTTACATTATATATCGCTTGTTAAATATTTGTCAATATCCTTGAAAAATTTTGTCTATATACACAAAAAATAGATTTGACAGAGAGATTTTTTCGTTTATAATATTATTATCTATATCAAAATGACTGTGAAGGGAAGAGTAACTCGATCGTCTAAAGTCTCAGAGAGCCGGAAACAGGTGAAAGTCCGGTACAAGGGCATCGAATGAAGAACATCCCGGAGTCGCTGACCGAAAGTATTAACAAGTAGGCTCAGCCGCAAGCGGCGCGTTATTGCCGCAAACCATAGTGTTAATGAGTGGGCTGTGTCTGCAGCCTATTTGGGTGGTACCGCGGAAGCAGAGCCTTTCGTCCCAATGAAGGGGACGATGTGCTCTTTTTTTATAACATCTCCCAACAGTCAAGTATATACATTGAAAAAGATTCAGGATGACAAGTTTTTCACATGTATTACCTTTACTAGCTGTTGAACAAATTCAATTTATACCATATCCAGAATTATTTGTTCAACTTATATAACTGAGAATGGAGGAATGTTATGAAGCGAACAGAATACTGCGGTGCATTCAGAGAGAAAGACATCGGAAAGTCCGTAACCGTTATGGGCTGGGTTCAGACCAAACGAGACATGGGCGGAGTGATATTTGTCGATCTGCGAGATCGCGAGGGCATCCTGCAGGTTGTATTCAATGTACAAGCGCTGACCTCTGAGGATTTTTCAATTGCAGAGCGTCTCAGAAGTGAAACAGTCATCTGTGTCAGCGGTGAAATCCGACTGCGTGATGATGATACTCGAAATCCCCGGTTGAAAACTGGGACGATCGAACTGGCGGCCCATCAAATCAAAGTGATTAGTGAATCAGAACCTGTCCCCTTTTCTATTGAAGAAGGAGTTAAGGTTCGTGAGGATTTACGTCTGAAATACCGTTATCTTGATATTCGCAGACCTGAAATGTTGGAAAATCTTCGGTACCGCCATCAAGTTTCCAGAGCTGTCCGTGAATATCTGGATAACGAGGGCTTTATTGAGGTGGAAACACCGATCCTGACCAAAAGCACCCCGGAGGGAGCCAGGGATTATCTCGTTCCTAGCCGTGTGTATCCCGGCACCTTTTATGCACTGCCCCAATCACCGCAAATATTCAAGCAGCTTTTAATGGTAGGCGGTATCGATAAGTATTATCAGATTGCCCGCTGTTTCCGCGACGAAGACCTGCGGGCCGACCGACAGCCGGAATTTACCCAGGTAGATATGGAAATGTCCTTTGTGGAGCAGGAGGATATCCTGCAGCACCTAGAAAAGCTTTTCAAACATATTTTTAAAACCATAAAAGGAAACGAAATAAAAGAACCCTTTCCCCGCCTGACCTGGCATGAGGCGATGGATCGATATGGAAGTGATAAGCCTGATCTGCGTTTTGATCTGCCCATAACAGACCTGACCGAGCTGATGCGTCACTGTGGCTTTTCTGTTTTCCGTACGGCAGTAGAGCACGGTGGAATGGTACGCGCCATCAATGTCAAAGGCTGCGCAGACTGGTCGCGAAGCACCATTGAAGATCTTACTCAAAGGGCTCTCTCCTTTGGTGCAAAGGGAATGGCCTGGATCGCCATAAAGGAGGACGAGGAGCTTTATTCCGTCCTGACCAAGTACTTTACCCAGGAGGAAATGAGCAGTTTACTAGAAGCTGTTGATGGCAAGCCCGGCGATATTATTCTGTTCTGCGCAGACAAGTATGACGTCGTCTGCCGAACCTTGGGCGGACTGCGCAATTATCTGGCTGACCTGCTGGAGCTACGCAGTGCAGATGATTATAAGTTTTTATTCGTCACCGGCTTCCCTCAGTTTGAATACTCAGAAGAAGAAAAACGTTATATCGCCACACACCATCCCTTTACCATGCCCTATCCTGAGGATGTACCCTATCTTACCAGCGATCCGGCAAGTGTCCGTTCACAAGCCTACGACGTAGTTCTTAACGGAATTGAGTTGGGAAGTGGCAGTATCAGAATTCATAAACAAGAACTCCAGCAGAAGATGTTTGAGGCACTTGGGTTCACACCTGAAGAAGCAAGAGAACGATTTGGCTTCATGATTGATGCATTCAAGTACGGAACTCCGCCCCACGGAGGCTTTGCCTTCGGACTTGACCGCCTTGTCATGCTGATGACCGGAGCACAATCTCTTCGTGAAATCATTGCATTCCCTAAAATAAAAGACGCCTCCTGCCCGCTGACCGACGCCCCAGGCCTTGTCGACCCGGCACAGCTTGAAATTCTGGGTCTTAATTTGTCAAGTACCCAAGCCGCCGGTGAGACCCATAAAACAAAACAAGTACCAGCGCCCAGTATTAACGTGGATAATGTAGCCACTCTTGCAAAGCTTGATCTGACTGATGAGGAAAAGACATCCATGGCGCGTGAAATGCAGGACATTATCACGTTTGCGAACCAGTTAAACCAGGTGGATACCACCGGCATTCAGATCACAGCCCATGTGATGCCCATTGAAAACGTTTTTCGGCAGGATTTCCCAATTACAGTGTTTACGCGGGAAGAACTATTGGAAAACGCGCCGCAGAAGCAGAACGGGTACATTTTTGTACCGCAGGTCGTTGAATAGGAGAGGAGGAGCACAGATGGCCGATAAAACGATAAGGGAAACAGCTGAAAAGGTTACGGAAAGGGCTGCTGTAAAGAGCGCCGGGAAGGTAAAAGAAACAATAACTGATATGACCGTCTCTCAGCTGTCTCAGCTTTTACAGGAAAAGGTGATTTCCTCCGCTGAGGTAGTTGAAGCTTATCTTGATAGAATCATACTTAAAGAGCCGGATATTCAGGCTTATATAACAGTTGCCTCCGAGTTGGCCCGGAAGCAGGCCGACAGGGTGGATCAACTGCGTGCGGACGGCTGGGAATTGCCCCCGCTGGCAGGTATTCCCGCAGCAATCAAGGATAATATCTGTACCAAAGGTATTACAACCACATGTGCATCAAAAATGCTGGAGCATTTCGTCCCTCCATATGACGCCACAGTCATGGAAAAGCTGGTGGCGCAGCATGTTGTTGTCCTGGGAAAGCTGAACATGGACGAGTTTGCAATGGGTTCGACTACTGAGAATTCTTATTTTAAAATTACACGCAACCCCAGAAATCTAAACTGCGTGCCGGGTGGCAGCTCAGGAGGTGCTGCCGCCGCCGTGGCGGCGGATGAGGCCGCATTCGCCCTGGGTTCCGATACAGGCGGATCCATCCGCCAACCCGCCTCCTTTTGCGGCGTCGTAGGGATGAAGCCGACCTATGGCTCAGTTTCCCGCTACGGCCTAATCGCCTTTGCGTCGTCTCTGGATCAGATTGGCCCTGTGACCCGGAGTGTGCGCGATTCCGCTTTGATACTTGGAGCCATCACAGGGCAGGATCACAGAGATACGACCTCTATAGCCCACCCGACGAAGGATTTTACCGCAGGGTTTGAAGAGGGTGTAAAAGGTCTTCGGGTAGCGTTGCCAAAGGAATATTTCTCAGATGGAGTCGCATTCGAAGTCAAAAAAGCCGTGCTGGATGCAGCGAAGCAATATGAAAAGCTTGGCGCCAAGGTAGACGAGGTTTCCCTCCCGCACATGAAGCACGCGCTGCCAGCCTACTATGTCATCTCCGGCGCAGAAGCGTCGTCTAATCTAGCCCGCTTTGATGGCGTGAAATACGGCTATTGCTCAGAAGACAGCGAAGATATCGACCAGCTTTACAAAAAAACCCGCAGCGAGGGCTTCGGTACAGAAGTGAAGCGGCGGATTATGCTGGGCACCTTTGCGCTCAGTGCGGGGTATTATGA
>JAEYON010000092.1 GCA_023411645.1 Bacillota bacterium
TTACAATATAGTAAGTTATAGTAAGTATAATTAACATAAAATAACTTTATCACTCAATATGGATTGTGTAAAGAAATTTGTTACTGATGTGCCAGGGAAATCAAAAAATAAAGGGATATAGAAAAAATTATTATGATTACGCGAAATAATAATTTCGCGTAATATGGAGGAGTAAAAACAGGCACAAAGTCACAACCATTGCTAAAATGAGTAAAAAAGGTATAATGTAATTAATTAAACTATAAAATATATCAACTAATTATGAGGTTAAAACATATGAAAAACATTAATGAATATGAAATGCCTCCATTACTTAGAGACTTTTTAAGCTATATGCAAACTATTAAAGGAAAATCAGTTAATACGGTTCAGGTTTATTTTTATGACATCAGAGTATTTCTTCGTTTTATGAAGCTTCATCGCAATCTGGTGGATAAAAAAACGGAATTTGCTGATATTCAAATTACTGATATTGACGTCCCCTTTATTCAGTCCGTTACCTTAAGTGATTTATACGCATTTATGGCCTATGTCAGCAATGATCGCGACAACTCCTCGTATGCACGTGCCAGAAAGGTCGCCAGTTTGAAAGCTTTTTTCAAATATATGACATATAAGGCAAAGCTTATTGATGCGAATCCTGCCACCGAGCTGGAATCTCCAAAGATACTCAAGCGGCTGCCCAGGTACCTTAATATTGAAGAAAGCAAGCAATTGTTAAACTCCGTAGAGGGTGAGTTTTCTGAGCGCGATTATGCAATTATAACACTTTTTCTCAACTGTGGACTGCGTCTGTCCGAATTGGTCGGAATCAACCTTAGTAATATCAAAGGAGCTGTACTGTCCGTCATCGGTAAAGGCGACAAAGAACGTAGTATACCTCTGAACAGCGCTTGTATCAAGGCATTGGAGGATTATATGAAAGTGCGCCCAAACAATGGCGTAAAGGATCGTAATGCGTTGTTTCTCAGTGAACGCAGGCAGCGAATCAGCAAAGAGTCTGTTCAAAAGATCGTGAAAAAGTATATTAAATCTGCCGGACTTGATCCTGAACGTTACTCCACCCACAAGCTTCGTCATACGGCAGCTACATTGATGTACAAATATGGAAACGTTGATATCCGTTCTCTGCAGGAGCTGCTTGGCCACGAAAGCATCTCTACAACACAGATATATACTCATTTGGATAGCAATCAACTAAGGGATGCTGTGAACAGTAATCCCCTTGCTGATTTTAATAAGGATTTACATATTAAAAAATGTTAATTATAATGATACCGTTGTCTTATTAAGTTCGCCATGGATCTGGATAACCGGAACAACTTAGCTCAGCGGATAGTCTAAATAAACTGTCCGCTGAGGGTTACAATTTTGATTATAATGAGGTTTTAATAAATGGACATGCGTAAGTTTTACTTTATATTAACATTGATTGTCTCCATTGTGCTTTTTATTTCCGGCGCAGGTGTGATATACTATGTGAACGCTCATATGGTTCATAATGAAGATATAGTCTATAATCCTGAAGATGATTCGCTTTCTAATATTTTCCGACCTCTTGTTCAGAACAAGGAGCCTTTCAATGTACTTTTAATCGGTGGCGATAGAGTTAATAAGAACGCAGATACAATTATGATTGCTAATTTTAACCCGGAAACAACGAAGATCAGTATAATGTCAATTCCTCGTGATACAAAGGTCACGATTAAGAATAAAGAACGGAAAATAAACTATGCATTTCCAAGCGGCGGCATTGAATTGAGTGTAAAGACTGTTTCAGAACTGCTGGATGTAAATATCAAATATTATATATTTGTAGACACGGAAGCTTTCAGGAAGATAATCGACCTTCTGGACGGTGTGAACTATTATGTTCCTGCAGATCTGGATTATGATGACCCCACACAGAATCTACATATTCATCTGAAGAAAGGTCAACAAGTCCTGGATGGAAAACATGCCGAGCAATTTGTGCGCTTCCGCAAGCCAAACAGATGGACAAAGGAAGTCAAAAAATATTATGACGGCAGTGATATTAAAAGAACAGAAGCACAGCAGAACTTTATAAAAGAGCTAATGAAGCAGAAGCTGACCCTTCAATATCTTCCTAAGCTCACAAGTGTTATAAATGCAGTATTTGACAACGTGGAAACAAATTTCACGCTTAATGAGGTTTTGAAAATGACCAGCTTTGTAAGCAAATTCAAAACCGACAATATAAATTTCATACCTATGCCCGGAACTACATATGACGCATCGCCATGGTATTATTTATGTGATGTAACAGAGGCCAGAAAGATTATGAAGGAAAGCTTCCTTTGCAACGACGCATTTGTGACGGTTGATGCCGGTGCAAAGGAAGTCTATAAAAATTATAAAATGACTCAGGCTCCGAAGGCGACTAGAGCAACAGATAATAACAAGGATGTTACTGTGGACAACCCTTCTAATGCAGATACTTCTATCACGGGCTCGGACCAAGATCCTTAGGAAATCCATTAGTTACGGCATTACTCTGTGTTATTGTTGCACCAGGTTCATTAATTACTTATAACTGATCATTACTTCAGGCCGCAAAACACCTTATATGCGTTGTATGTTGTATATATGTCCACCTTGCTTGTGATTTCAAAAGGAGAATGCATTGATAAAACTGCAATACCGCAGTCGAGCACATCAATGCCAAGATTGGCCGCATATTGCGCTATGGTCCCTCCCCCGCCTTCATCTACCTTACCAAGCTCGCCCGTTTGCCAGATGATGTTATTGTCGTTGAAAAGCTTTCTGACTTCCCCTACGAATTCTGCACTGGCATCGCTGGCGTCGTATTTACCCCTTGAGCCGGTATACTTTTGCAGCACAATTCCCCGTCCCATATATGTGGCGTTTGACTTCTCGTAAACATTGTCATAGTTGGGATCCACTGCGGCGTTTACATCGGCTGAAAGCATTTTTGACTTCGAAAGGCATGCGCGGACCTTCAAATCTGAATAATCGTTGCAGGTCAGTGCGACCAGATTGGCCAGGAAATCCTGCAGCAGGTTTGATTGAGCTCCTGTGTTTCCCATGCTTCCGATCTCTTCCTTGTCTGTCAGCAGGCAAACTGCAGTACGCTCCGGAACAGAAATATCCAAAACTGCTTTTAATGCCGGATAAGCGCAGACTCTGTCGTCCTGGCCGTATCCGCCCACCATGCTCTTGTCAAGCCCGACATCCCTCGCTTTCTGTGCCGGTACGATCTCTAGCTCCGCAGATTGGAAATCTTCCTCAACAATTCCATATCTTTTGTTCAGTATGTCTAGAATATTCAGCTTGACCTTATCCTTCACTTTTTCATCCTTATATGGAATGGAGCCAAGCAATAAATTCAAGCCTTCTCCGGTAACAGCTTCACTCATTTTCTTCTGCATTTGTTCCCTTGCAAGATGGGGCAGTAAATCGGTGATATTAAAAACAGGATCGTCGTCCTGTTCACCTATGACGATTTCGACTGGCGTACCATCACCCTTGATTACTACGCCATGGATAGCAAGGGGAATTGTTAGCCATTGGTATTTCTTCAAACCGCCATAATAGTGGGTTTTGAAGTATGCCAGTTCAGTGTCCTCGTAAAGAGGATTCTGCTTTAAGTCTATACGCGGCGAATCGATATGGGAGCCGAGTATGTTGACGCCTTCTTCCATAGGCCGGTTTCCAATAACCGCAAATACAGCCGATTTTTTTCGATTGACATGATAAACCTTTGTTCCTGGTTTCACTACGGCATTGTTTTTAAGCAGATCCTCAAGTTTGACGAAACCAGCTGCAACAGCCATTTTTTCAGCATTTATTGTAAACTCTCTCTCTGTCTTGGAAATGTCTAAGAAATGCTTATATTCTTCACTGAAATCAAAGCTTTTTTTGATTTCATCATCGGATGCATGTTCCCAGATTCTTTTCTGCTTGAAGGACAGCTTTTCCTGTAGCTTCTGGCCTTCCGTCTTTTCTTCACTCATTATCGTTCCTCCTATATAAAATGTTGTCTTACTTTTTACAGAGTCTCGTATGGTGCCTCATTTTATTATATACCAAATAATTCATTTTATAAACGCAAAGTGAAGGATGTCATGGCAATTGAAGCGCTTGTTTCTGCTAATTCGCAGTATCCGTGATTGCGTGAACAGTATTTATATGGATGTATTTAACAAGTGATGTTGCTTTTGACCATTATCAATGCTAATATAAATTTTGTTGAGGAGGGTTCTCATGTTTGATTGCCATATGCACACTAAATTTTCAATTGACAGTAATATGGATGCGGCTATAGCCTGCAAGACAGCGATTGACCTCGGTCTTGAAGGAATTGCGTTTACGGACCACGTAGATTTTGATTTCCCCGGTGAAGACTTCATGATCGATTTTGGCCAATACTTTGCTGAAATGACCTCTATCAGGGAACAATACAGTGATAAACTAAAGCTGCTTCATTCCGTTGAGGTTGGCATCCAGCCACATGTTCTAACTGAATCCATGTCATTGATCACCGGGTATCCTTTTGATTACGTGCTAGCCTCTGTTCATGTGATGGATGGCGTTGATCCATATATGAGAGAATATTACAGGAATAAATCTAAAACTGAGGCGTATGAGCGTTATCTTAAGGAAATCTATTTCATGATAAAAAATTTGGAATCCTTTGATATGGTCGGACATTTTGAATACATTATTCGTTATGCCAGTTATGCTGACAGGACGTTAAGATATATTGACCACAAAGATACATTAGATTCGATAATGATTGAGCTTATTCAGCAAGGACGCGGGTTTGAAGTGAATACCGGCACATACAGAAATGAAACCGCTGACGCACAATATGATTTTGAGGTGCTAAAACGCTACCGCGAACTGGGCGGAGAGTTGATCTGCCTGGGTTCGGACGCACACAGACTGGAACATATCGGCATAAGGTTTGATTATTTTGCACAAATGCTTCGTGATGCCGGTTTTAAATATACCGTTCATTTTGAAAACAGAAAGCCTGTGTTCGATGTATTATGATGACTTAACAGCTTATTGACACAACTGTTTGCCAGTACATCAGTATGTGTTAATCTATGACTCCACCGCCCACTACCGAGTCCCTGTCGTAAAAGACCACGGACTGACCAGGGGTAATTGCACGCTGCGGCTCGTCAAACAATACGCGCACCCTGCCATCATTCAATGGGCTTATTACCGCAGGCGCTTCTTTTGCGGAATAGCGTATTTTTGCGGCGACCTTCATCTCGCCTGTCAGTTTTGGTATGGATATAAAATTTAGATCCGAGGCGGTTAATTCAGGGGAAAACACTTCCTTCTCATCACCAAGGACAACAGTATTGTCTTCGGGGTTGATTGCAACGACAAACATAGGCTTGCCGAAGGATATTCCAAGCCCCTTCCTCTGCCCTACCGTATAATGAATGATTCCCTTATGCATCCCAAGCCTGTTGCCTGAACGGTCAATAAAAAAACCCGGCCTGATATCAGCGTCGGTATTCTCACTTATATAGCGGCCATAATCATTGTCCTCCACAAAACAAATCTCCTGACTGTCGGGCTTGTGAGCCACCGGAAGGTGAAGCTCAAGAGCCATTTCACGAACTTTATCCTTTGTAAACTCACCTATTGGAAATAGTGTTCGGGAGAGCTGATCCTGTGTCATGGTGTAAAGCGCATAGGTCTGATCTTTTGCGGCAGTGACAGACTTTTTCAGCAGATATCTTCCGGTTTCCTCATCCAAGGCGGTTCTGGCGTAGTGACCGGTCGCGATATAATCCATACCCATTGAAACAGCCTTTTGCAGCATGGATTCGAATTTAACAAACCTGTTACACGCAATACATGGATTCGGCGTTCTGCCCTTAAGATACTCCATGTTGAAGTAATCGATGACCTTTTGCTGAAAAACATCCTTAAAGTTAAGAACATAATAGGGTATCCCAATGCTGTCAGCGACCCTTCGAGCATCATCGACGGCAGAAAGAGAGCAACAGCCTCCTTCGACATGTTTGCGGTCTTCATCCATGTCCGGCCAGATTTGCATGGTAACCCCTATCACATTATAACCCTGCTCTAGCAAAACAGCAGCTGCGACCGAACTGTCTACGCCGCCGCTCATTCCAAGCATTACTCTGCCTTTTGACATGCCTCACCTATCCCTCATCGTCTATCTCGTGATGTACGTCTTCACACCTTCTGCAGCAGCCTACGCAGTCGCTTTCATCAGCAAGGCCATTTTTCATTTTGTAGTCTGTGATTGCTGCCTGAATAGCTTCCTCAGCGAGATTGGAGCAATGCATTTTAACCGGCGGCAAGCCGTCCAATGCTTCAGCAACTGCCTTATTGGTGATTTTCAGTGCTTCATCAACAGTCTTACCCTTCACCAGTTCGGTAGCCATACTGCTTGTTGCAACAGCGGCCCCGCAGCCAAAGGTCTTGAACTTTGCATCTACGATCACATTATCTACAATTTTCAAATACATTTTCATTATATCGCCGCACTTCGGATTACCTACCTGACCGACACCGTCTGCGTCTTCTATTTCTCCCACATTTCTTGGGTTTGAAAAATGATCCATCACTTTTTCGCTATACATCATCATTCCCTCTTTCTATGGCTTCATTCGCCTGTGATATTTGTCTGCTTATGTTATCAGAATTGTTCATGTTACTTGTTTTTCTCCTGCTGCCTGCAGTGTGCCTCGTAAAGCGGCGACATCTCACGGAGTCTTTGTACGATCATAGGAAGCACTTCCATCAAAGCATCCACATCCGCATCCGTATTTTCCTCTCCGAATGTTATCCTCAATGATCCGTGTGCAATCTCATGCGGAAGTCCGATAGCCAGCAGCACATGCGATGGATCCAGTGAACCGGAGGTACAGGCGGAGCCGCTGGAAGCTGCTATTCCTTTCATATCCAGCATTAACAGCAGCGATTCTCCTTCAATAAATTCAAAAGAGAAGTTAACATTTCCGGGCAGCCTTTTTTCTCTGTGTCCGTTAAGCTTTATAAAAGGAATCTTTTGTTCAATCTCTTTTATAGTTCTGTCACGCAATGCAATAAGCTTTTTGTTATACGTTTCCATGTTATCCGTTGCGATTTCAAGCGCTTTTGCCAAACCGACAATAGCCGCCACATTTTCCGTACTGGCTCTTCTGCCTCTCTCCTGTGCTCCTCCATGAAGGAAGGAGGTAATTTTTACACCCTTTCTGATATAAAGAGCGCCAATCCCTTTGGGGCCGTAAAACTTGTGAGAGGACATGGAAAGCAGGTCAATATTCATGTCGCCTACATTTATAGGTATATTTCCCATGGCTTGTACAGCATCGGTGTGGAAAGTGACACCCTTCTCCTTTGCGATTTTGCCGATTTCTGCGATCGGCTGGATAGTACCGATCTCATTATTAGCAAACATGATGGTAATCAGTATTGTATCCGGTCTGATTGCCGCATTCACCTGCTCTGCAGAAACAAGACCATCGGAGTCAACAGGAAGATATGTGACCTCAAATCCATCGCTTTCAAGGTATTGGCAGGTGTGCAGAACAGCGTGATGTTCAATAGCTGTTGTGATGATATGCTTACCTTTTTGTCTGTTGGCATATGCAACACCCTTGATTGCCCAGTTGTCGGCTTCCGTACCGGAACCTGTGAAAAAGATTTCCCTTGACTGAGCGCCTATTGCTTTTGCAACTGCTTCTCTGGCTTCCTCAATTGCCTTTTTGCTGTCTCTTCCCAGAGAATATATTGATGAAGGATTACCGAATTTCGCATTGAAATAAGGGAGCATCGCTTCAACAACTTCAGGTCTCGTCGGCGTCGTCGCCGCATGGTCAAAATAAATGGTTCTGTCACTCATACTCTGTAACTCCTTTTATGAAAAATCAAAATTTTCTCTCATTAATACCATGTATCGCTATTATTCATTACCATTTTCAAAGTCTTCTAAACTACGGATCAAGGTTAATCAAAAAACTCATACTTGCCGTTCATAGCTTCTCTGCCTTTATGGTAATCATCCACTAATTCCTGCAGGGTTATGTTATCTATTACACTGTTGATTCCGTCGCGTATCTTTTCCCAAACGCCTCTTGTGACACAAAAGTCAGCATTTCCGCAGTCATGTATCCCACAGTTTTCAGAGACACAGTCTGTTGGAGCCATAGAGCCCTCCAGGGTTCTGAGAATATCTCCGACGGTAATCTTTTCCGGCCGGTCTCCCAACGAATATCCGCCTTGCGATCCTCTTACGCTTTTTACAAGCTTTGCTTTCTTTAAAGCCGCAAAAAGTTGCTCTAAATAGTTCTCAGATAATTGCTGTCTTTCTGCAATGCTTTTTAGAGCAACGTGACCTTCATTGTTGTGAACAGCCAGATCCAGCATTGCCTTCAGACCATATCTGCCTTTAGTTGAAAGCTTCATGTTCTCTCGCCTCCACACTGAACGGAAAATATAAATCCATTTCCCTTTTTAATTCCTAGTAAATTACTCGGTTATTGAAATAAGAATAGCACTATACTTTGCCAATGTCAATAAAA
>JAEYON010000129.1 GCA_023411645.1 Bacillota bacterium
TCAGACAGGCCTTGTTGGTTATTTTGGTCATATTCCTTGCTTTGTACACACTCACAAGCAGGATCATCGTTCCGCAATCCGAAGAGATGATCGGTTCTATACACCTGACGGGGCAGATAAAGACGGGGCAGATGTTTATCAGCGCATTTAAAGGCTATGTGACTGACATGGGAGCTAAGGGGTTGGATTTGGAGAGAGCCGGAAGCTTCTTTGATCAATTTGGCAGAAATCTTTCAAATTCTCAGAATACAGCCAGTATCAGCATTTTTGTTAAGAATGGAGGACAATACTGCGTTGCGGCCTCAACCGACCGGTATGAGGAAGGCTTTCCCGCAGCGTTGCTGGGTTATGGTAAGGAATTTACGGATACTCTCGATAAGGAAGAGGAGAATGAGATCCATTCCTTTGAAATCATGACGCAAAAGGGGAAGGAGCTGTGCCTGCTCATACCGACGGGACTGACATTTGACGGGTCGCCTGTGACGCTTGGAATGACCGCAGGACTAGGCATTCTTGAGAACAGCATTTCCGGCATGACTGACGGAGTAACCGGCTACATGAAGCTCATTGGCCTGGTTTTAGTACTGCTTGTAATGATTGTTGAGTATTTTACCGTCTATCAGGTAAGAAAACTGAAAAAGGGTGTTGACAAGATTGCGGAAGGCAATTACGGAAGGGATATCAAAGTACATTCAGGGGATGAAATCGAAGATCTGTCCAAGTCAATTCAGGCATTGTCTGTCAGCATGCTGAACACCACCAACAGCTTGAATAAGCTCAATGCTTCCTATCATAGGTTTGTGCCTCAAAGATTTCTCGAAATACTGGGCGAGACTCATATTGAAAATGTAGGAAAGCAATCGCAAGCGCACAAGGATAATGTGGCAATGCTGTTTCTGCGTTTCCGCTTCTTAACCAGTATGGGGGTTGAGAGCGAAGAGATCTTTGCAAATATAAACGATGTTTTTGAGAGTGTTGTGCCTGTGGTCAGCAAGAGTAAGGGTACTGTGTATGACTTTCTTCCCGATGGCTTCAATGCAATATATGAAGGAGGAGCTGAGGAAGTCCTGAGGTCGGCATTGAGGATCCGCGAGGCTCTTGGAGCATTGAACAGGCAGAGGAAAAACAAGGGGCTCGGAGAGGTGGATGTAAGGATCTTTATTTCCAAAGGGAACATATTATTAGGATTTATTGGAGAAGAAAAACGTATGGAGCCAACAGCCATATCTAAAGAGGCGCAAAAGGCGGAACCTATGGAACGTATTTGCTTTGACAGTGATATCTACATTGCATGTACTAGAGAGATACTGGAGGAACTGCCGCAGGGCGTATATCGCAGCAGAGGAATAGGCGAGGTTATGATACAGGATGAGAAGGTAGAGGTTTTTGACCTGTATGACAGCGACCCCTATACAGTCTTGAAGACGAAGGAGGTTCATGCACAGCGTTTCGAGATGGGCGTCAATCTCTTTATTAAAGGTGACTATGCGAATGCAAGAAATATGTTTATGGATATTATAAAATATTCCTCCGAGGATGGCACAGCCCGTAATTATATGTATATTGCCGAGTACAACCTGCGTTCTGAACATAAACAGACTACCTATACAACGATCCGCGAGTTGGAGAGAATGCGCTGATAAGGAGGTTAAAATGTTTATAAAGCTGCTTACTAGAAATCTGCAAATGGTATTCCGCACTCTTAGAAGTGTATTTTTGCGGCCATTTGTTGTTATAAAATATAAGATTTCCAGTATGACCAATATCAGCAAATTGTTAAATAAGATCCCCAAATTCTTTGTCTCTCTGTTAGCCAAGCTCAGGGTAAAGCCCGAGAAACGCGAGGATTATGTGGATGCGGGCTCTGTATTTGTTGCCAAATCTCTGCTTGTGATATTGGTAATTATTATAATTGGTATACCGCTGCTTATTTATTATTTCGCATGGCCCTGGTTCGTAAGCCTTGCCTTAACTGCTGACTTTTATGCGGCGCAGACGGAGCTTGATACATATAGCGGAAAGGTCCGGATCTATTATGAGCAGGAGATGGAAAATCTTCAATTTCAGGGGCGGCTCAAGGATGGCGAGCGTATCGAGCATGGAAAAGAGTACTTTATCAATGGTATGCTGAAATATTCAGGCAGCTTCGCACAGGATGAATACGATGGAAAGGGGACCTTGTTTTCTGAGGATGGTGCACAGATATACAAGGGGGATTTTTTGAACGGAAAATACGATGGAACGGGAGAGCTTTCAATATCTGAAGGGATAGTCTACAAGGGGGACTTTGAAGGAGGGGCTCGTTCGGGGAAAGGACAGATATTTGTAGATGGCAAGCTTTCATATGAAGGCGGTATGTTGAATGATAAAAAGGCCGGGATTGGAAAGCTGTACTATCCGGTAGGCGCTGTTGCCTATTCCGGCAGCTTTGCTGAAGATACCTTTGAAGGTGAGGGTATTGAGTATCATGAAAACGGTAGTGAGAAGTTCAGCGGAACCTTCAAAGCAGGCTTGTACTCCGGTAAAGGTGTTTTATTTGATGAGAAGGGACAGAAACTTTACGAAGGTGATTTTGAAAGAGGGCAATTCAGCGGAGAGGGCCGTTACTACGGCGAGGACGGAGCATTAGTGTATTCCGGCACATTTGCAAACGGTCTGTATGACTCAGAAGGCAAATTGATTTATGTCAGGGATTCCATGTGGTATGAGGGATCTTTCGCGGCAGGGAAGGCAAGCGGAGACGGAAAACTGTTTAAGGATGGAGCACTGTACTATGAGGGAGGATTTGTTGACGGCGTTATGTCGGGTATGGGGACACTGACTGATGTGGTATCAGGCTTGACCTACACCGGAGCATTTAAAGATGATGATATTGAATACGGTAAATTATTCGGCCTGCCTGTTTCCGATATATATTCGGCTTTCCCGAAAGGACTGGAGGAGGATACCTCTAACGAGAATTACTTCGTACTTTACAATCAGGGATTTGGCCTGGTATTGAAGTTTGCATATGCCACCGATGCAGAACCGGCAAAGCTTACGGCCGTTTATAGGCTGCCTTCAAGGGATGGTTCTGCAATGCGTCATGACATAAAGGCGGGTGAACTTCCCGGCACCTATGAAATAGGTAAAACGGGAGACGGCCGGATCGACAATGCTGCAGTACAACATTTAAAAATTAAGCAAAGCAAATTGAATTACAGCGAGGCTATTTATGATGGCTACAGTATTTATATGAGGACTTCGCCGCAAACAGGCGAGGTGATACTGATAGAATACTACCCCGGGCCCGAACTACTTAATGGTGCGGGCGGACTGGGGAAAACAGCTGTGTTGGGGTCCAAAGCGGCAGAGTATTACGCGGTTTATTTTAATGAACTTGGACTTGATATTCTGGACTTTAGCAGCCTTGGATTTAATTAGTGAGAATGGGAGGATGACTTTATGAAGAGAAAATTAATATGGATTGTGCTCCCCGGCTTGCTGATGATGCTTCTGACAAACACAGGGCATGCGGATCCAATGCAGATAGAGCTTGTTACACTGGAGCAGGCAGTTGCGGCTGCCCGAGCAGTGAGTTTCCAGTCGGAGGTTTTTTCATCCGGTGAGGATAAGGAATCTGCTGAAGGTACGGAAGCAGCGGCAGAGGGGGCGGAAGCAGAGGCGGATCATATGACAATAGATATTTCCAGGGCAAATGAAACAGCGTTGAATGTAGCTCTTACGGTCATTGACCTGGATTTTTCACATAAAAAGCTTCAATATCTGGAGACGAGACAGGAAGCGCTGCAGCTTGCTGCGGATAAGGCAGACATGGATTTCAAGACGGGGAAGATAGATGCCGGAACCCGTGACGATTATAAAAAAGAAGCAGTGCGAAACAGCTTTGATTTGAATCATTATAAAATGCAAATTGAAAACGGTGAGAAGAGTTTTAAAAGAATGACAGGGTTGAGTATCTCAAAGGATTTTCAATATGACAGGGCCTACCTTATAGCTGATGCGGGGAAATTGCCTCTGCCTGCGTCTTTCGAGCAGAGCGCGGAAGCAGCCGAAATCGAAAAAAAGCTTAGCGAGGCACTTACAGCTTACGGTAATCTTGGAACCTCAATATTGAGCTTTATTGAAGCGGCAGAAAAGCTGGAAGCTGCTCAAAAGGATTTTGAAACCGGCAAGGCAGATAAAGAGCTGCTGGAGATACTGAGGGCGGATAAGGAAAAGTTGAAAATAGATGCGCTGGAAGGAAAAGCAGTTTATTCAAAGCTTTTATATGAATTGGATTATCTGCTTGAGGGTTATATTTCCGCGGATGTAAAGAAAATTGAAAAGCCCATATTTATACAACAGAACTGAAAGGAGGCTTGCCCCATGGGAGATTACAACGCTATTTATGAAGCGGGTCAATCGCTTGTTGAACTATTGAAGAAAGAAATGACGCCATTGCCTGTAAACAGTCCGGAGGCAATCGGATTATGTACGCCGCATGAGCCGGAGGACTTTCAACTGACGGTATGGATTTATAATATTGAGGAATACAATGATTCGGGGTTAACTTCAGGTTTTGCAGCTGATGTGTCAAATCCGCAGCAGGAAAGATATGTACCCATGCAGATTCGATGCCATACGCTTATATCCGCTCATTCAAAAGCGCCAATACAGAGCAGGCTTACCGATGAGTACAGGATTATCGGGCGCGCTTTGCAGATCATAAGGGACAACCCTGTTATCCCTGTAAATATGCTGGTCGGATCTCTTGCAAATAACAGCGAAGCGCTACAGCTTCAGTATTCCAAGCTGAACAATGATGAGCTCAGCAAGATCTGGAACAATGCAAATAAAGCTATAAAGCCATCCTTTGGGATGTATATTTCCACTGTGGCAATTGAATCCAACAGAGTAAGGCCTATGGGCGCCAGAGTGGGCAGCGCAGTTATTGATATTAAGCAGAAGAGGTAAATGCTGATGGAAACACACGCATCTATTATATTTCAAATAGTGGACAGGCTCAGAAGAAGGCCTCTTCTTGCTCCGGAGGTTAGGATACTCGTGAATGGTCAGCCGGTTCGTCCCCTGTATAAGTCCGGAGGGTATTTCATATTTACAGATATGCCTGCGGGAGAGGCAAGCTTTGAGATAGTTTCCCCGGTTTTTCAAAAGGAAGTGATATCTGCGACGATTCCGGAGGCGGGCAATGGGTACATTCTTCGACATCTGCTGATGAACCCGTCGGAGGCATATCCTTTTGAAAGCTCAGTTGCAACATTAGCGGGAAGGATACTGGAAAAGAAGAACCCGCTGGCGGGTCGTCAATTCCATGTTATACCCGGTGATGGAGGAGAAGTCATGAAGATCGCCGAGGATAAGGCTGAAGCCGGAAATTGCCAGATTAAGCTTTTTATAACGGTGCCTGAACGTCAGTTGTACTTTCCGGGACTATACATCATCAAGGACAGAGAAGAGGCAAAGCGAGAGGTCTGTCTGATTACCGGAAGAGGTGATCAGGAGGGGTCATTTACCCTTGAGAAAGGAATGAAGTATAGCCATGCAAGGGGCACTTCTCTGGTAGGTGTCATTGAATGCACAACGACAGCAGATGGAAAATTTTTTACCGCACTTCAGGATCTGAAGGCTGGAAAGGCTAATCTTGACTTTCTCATCAGGACTGAGGGCGGAAGAAGTATCAAAAGGACGGTCGAAATTGAAACAAATCGGAGAAGTAATCTAACAGATATAGAGATTTGAACAACGTCAATTGAGAGGAAGATGGATTTATGGGAATGCTGGTTGCAAATAATGCATTGTGCAAATGCTCCTTTGGAATGATTCCGGTACCGCTTATGGCATCATGTGCGCCAACAGTAAGCGCTGTTAACCAACCTGCAGCTACGATCATGGATTTGCCGAAGCTGCCCTTCGGTATGTGCACCTCCATGGCCAATCCTTCCGTGGCGTCGGCTACTGCGGCTGCTTTAGGAGTATTGACGCCCATGCCGTGCACCCCAATGGTAACTGCACCGTGGGTACCGGGGTCGCCGACTGTAATGGTTTGCAATAAGCCCGCGCTGAACAATTCCAGCAAGGCCATATGCAACTTTGGCGGTATTATTGAAATCATAATGACACCGGCAGTAACAGTACAGGTGCCGTAAAATAAGGCTTTACAGGAGAAAAGGATGACAGGGAAAATCAAGGCGCTTTTTGTCCTGCTCCTTCTGGCAGCCATTTCATTGGTAATGTACAACTCAGTGGATATTAAGGATCGATCCATTCGGGAGTTGTATGAGGAAGTAACCTTTATGCGTATTACCATTGAGGCCAGGCAATACATAAACCAGATTGAGTATGGTATCAAAAACGGAAGACAATTAGATAATTTCTATAATATGCAGGAGACACTGAAAGGTGTTCAGGGGTGTTCTTCCTATATGGAGGGGGCTTATGTCGTCTCGGCCGAAGCCAAGCTTTTGTATCAAAGCGGTTTAAAGGCAGATGAGCTAAACCTTAAGATTCCACAACAGCAAACAGCCTCAGGCGACGAATTGTATTACACAGTAGTGGATGCTGGTCATTTTCAGCTCATCACTCCAATAAAGAACGGAAGCGGGCAGACGGAAGGATATCTGATAATGTGTATAGCCAAAAATGCCGTAAGCAATGCCGTCTCGGATTACAACAGGCAGAACAGGGTTCAGTCTGTTATTATCGCCCTTGAGGTATTTGGGATTGCTTTACTTATTATAAAGAGAGTTCGCCCCGGCAGAAAAAGAAAACTGGTCTTCCGATTAGTACTTGTGCTTTCGATAGCAGTGACATTTTCGGCTGTTCTGGATTCAGGAATGGTTTTTGCAAGGTTCTATCAGATCGTAGACGACACTGCGCGACAGGCTGCCAACAAAATGGCTCAGGCACTTCAAAGCGATGTGGACTCGGTCATTGCAAAGGGTATATCTCCTGAAAGAATCTATGATCTGAACGGATGGCTTGCTCACAACAGCAGTGAGCTTACAATTGTAACCTCACTTACACTGGACAGAAACAACAAGGTTACTGCGAATGTATCACAGATATACATCAACAGCTTTTTTAACAGACTTCTGATGCGAACAGCTTTACTTATATTCATATGCGCGCTTTGCTCGCTGGCTGCCTGTGGATTGGCAGCGCTGCCCTGCAGAATGGAAGCCGGGGGGAGATTTAATAAGACTGTCGGTGGGAAAGGAGCTGTTCATGCTTAGTCATATGTCCACCATGTCCGTCGCTCGGATAATGGCTCAAAGACCGGAGTATAATGCGCCTCTTCTGAATGTGATGGAAAGAAACTGCCAGCAGGATGTCATGATGATTGGGGATTCTGTTCGTATAAGAGATGCACTCAGCGGGACTTACATGTTTTCTGTCGGCTCCTTGTGTGAGTTATATCAATTGATGGA
>JAEYON010000098.1 GCA_023411645.1 Bacillota bacterium
CCGGATTCAGGTATGGAGGCTCTGATTATCGGCGCCGTCGGTGTGCTTCAGTTTGAAGTACTCGAACATAGATTGAAGCACGAATATAATGTAGATCTTCGCCTGCAGCATTTGTCCTTTAAATTTGCCAGATGGCTGACCTCAGAGGTTGAAGATATTAAAAGGCTGAACCTGACAAGCTCTACAACAGTTGTTGAAGATAGCGATGAGAGGCCTGTATTTCTTTTTGAAAATGAGTGGTCCGTTCAATGGGCTCTGGAACGGAATAAAGGCATTTCTCTTGAGGAGATTGCTTCATTCGGAAGATAACAACAAATTTTTAGTTTCCATATGAGTAAAAATAAGGTACAATATCTACAGACAAAAAAATTGAACAATAACGTCGATTATGATAATAATGCAAGTAAGCTTCGCTAATGTTCGCCACCACAAATGAAACGAGGCTTAAATGATATGCGTTTACTCGTACATAAAACCGGGAACTATACCGTTAAGAGGGACGGCTTCATAACGCTGGAGGACTCTGAGGTAAATGCGCTGAGCCTGCTTTTACAAGGCAAACTGGATGTTTACATCTCCTCTCCTGCCAAAGGAGCTCCGGTTGTCTTTGAAGATTTACCACAAAAAAGCTACCGATTGTTTGACTTGGATCAGAATATATTTATCGGAGCAAATGATCTGCTGCGGACCGGGAAAAGCTGTCTGACCATCACTGCGGCAGCTGATTGCAGCTTATATGCATATGTGGAAGACTGTGCACAAAGCCTGATGGATTTAATACATAACCAGAAGGATTATGGCGGTTACATACTAAACTCAATCTGCAATCTTATATACAGTTCACAGCAGACCTACGTAAAGCTCTACCGGTACTGCCTGATGACTGAAAGCCTGTATAATAACTTATGCACCTATTACGCAGCACTTACAGAGGAATACCATCTGGAGCCTGCCAAATGGGAGATATCATGGTCTGGCGCAGCAGGGCTGGCTGAGAGTAGAAGCAGCGGCATATCAGTCCCGGTTTATTTTAGCAAGCAGTTTATTGAGTCGTTTGATCCTAAGAAAGCTGTCGAATTTTTTCCTGAAGCAATGGAGCTGAAGGATGAAATAGAATATTATGTCCATATGTTCAACATGCCCTCTGAAGTAAAAAAAGCTTTCTTTGCCGCAGACAGGCTCATTACTGAAAAACATATAAAAGGAGCATCCGAATGTCTCGAACGCCTGCTGGATAGGCTGTCCTCAATCATTGCCCGACTGGAAAACACTATAGCACTGTTATATCAAGATAATGATGAGAACTGTTATCATGCGTTCCACAACGCCGCCCTAGGCATGAGAGCCAACGATCTTGACTATACTCCGGCTCTGAGCGCTGCGAACTATATCCTGGAAAAACTCAGAGATATTTATGCTCTTATTAAATCTGAATACAATCATCATATTGGTATAGATTTTGAATATCTGGATCATTATCACAGTAATTTCGTTTCGTCACTGAAATCTACGCAGTCCGAAGGTACCGACAACTCATGCGAAGCCATTGAAGTGCAGGATTGTCATACACTGCCTGATGAATTGGTCGACAGCGCCTTAAAGATCCTCAGATTTGCAGAGATATCCGAAGATAAAGAAATTTGTTTTATGATGAATCTGACCGCCTTCAGAAACCTCAAGGATCGCCTTTCAAGCGATGAATCGGCCAGAGCTATCCGGGGTTCTATTACAGATCTGTATTTTGAGATTTACCAAAAGGTTTTCAAAAAAGCTTTGGAAAACAAGGTTCAATCCAGACTGATCCAAATGTTTCTCAACTATGGATATATGGATGAGAAGCTGCTTGATTACAGTCAGACAATGGCCATTTACAAGCTTGCAGGTGTTAAGCATGAAACCGGTATTGCAAACGTCTATTTTATGTCTGAGTGGCTGGAGAAAATTTATTCTATGGAAAAGGATCCCTCCATTAATAATTTCGGCAACGATTATTTCGATACTTTTCGCGAGCTTAAAAAACAGGGCAAGCTGACAGATAAGGACAAAGTCTCATATGAATCGGACACAGAGGGGCGACTCTCCTTTGAAATCGGTCATATGATGCGTCTTAATCACAGACTTTGTCACGGCCAGATAGCATTATATTTTCCGATTCTGCACCGGGATATGGCGCCGTACAACCCTGCCCGTTCCCTGGTCACTCCGGACATTATCTGCGAAAAGCTGCAGAGAATTCTTGATATCGATTATTCTGCCTTCCACAGAGAGATACATTTCAGATCACCTTCCGAGGGTATTGAAAAGGAAATCGTTATGATGCAGGTGATACCGGACTTTATCCTCGTCCCTGTCTATGGCACGCGCGCAATGATGTGGCAGGAAATCACAGGAAGACACAGAAATACGCCCGGCAGGCTGATTCTCCCCGTATTTACCGATGAAAATCTTGACGATATGCTTCTGAGGCTGGTTGGCAATTTCAGATGGGAGCTTTGCAGAACAATGATGGGAGCAGCTTGGAACAATATTGCCCAGAGTTCGCTCACTTCCGAGTATGCAGACTACATACAATTTTACAAAAAAAACCGGGATCTTTCCGAAGAATCTAAGGAGAAAGTGAAATCATTAACTTCGAAGTATCAGAATAAATTGCGCGATATATTCACCTCCGACTATGAGCTGTGGATTAATAACGAATCTAAAGGTAATCCTCGTATGAACAAGGTCGCAAGAAGCATATTCTTCAAATACTGTCCGTTCTCAAAGGAAATTAGAAGTCAGTTGGAGAAACAGCCGATCTATATAGATTCAATCAATCTGTTTAAAGTCCACACGACAAAGCTCATCAGAGAGCTGGAAAACCGTTACAGGCATTACACTCAGCAAAATGGCGCGCTCAACCCCGTATTACAGCACAATCTTGAGTTCTACAGGGATAATTAACGGGGGATGATTTATTCCGCTTCCCCCGTTTTTCCCAATTCCTACCTGGCTTTGGCCATCATACTTATAAAGTTGTCTTTTTGCTTACTCAGGAATTCTTCAAAGGAATGTTTTGTAGCAATATCGTAATTTGTGAGCTTTAAACCATATTCGGAGCAATCACCCAGGTCTTTTTTCCAGACTACCTGTCCACTTAGGTAAAACATGTTCCTGTCGGTGATAAGGTCGATATCCATCAGCTCTTCCACATCAAGATCAGCATGCGATACCACTCCCATGCCATAAAGGCTGATGTCCCTCACCGCCAGCTGGACCCGTTTGCTTGAGAACCTTCTTCGTGCACTGACAGCCAGCGATACAGCATACCTTTCAAAAACACGTCTTTCCTCATCTACTACTTTTTCACGAATGTCTAAAGTAACCAAACTTTGCTTCGAATCGATCTGTACAACATCCGCCGGAAGGATTTCAAGATCACTGCTTCCATTGAGCAGAAGAACTACCGGGTCACGCAATTGAAACATATCAACCTTTCCGGATATAGGAGTGAGCTTGAGTGTATGTTCAGAACTCTCGTTTACATTGCACTTCAAAAGATAATCAATACTGTAGATGCTAAGAAGTATCTCCCCTTGTTGTGAAAACCCCATGATTCCCCCTGTATAACAATTGTTGTAATTTCAGCGAGTGCATTAACGACCTGCAAAATGTGCCTCTATCTATTTATGATTGGAAATTTTACGGATTTATTTTACCAAAAAATACAGTGTTATTCAATCCTTTCATCTCAATCCGCTCGAAAAACACCAAACTTACTAGGACGATTGGACAGGCCGTTTCCATCGTGGCGCATTTCCTTTTTGGACAGATAAATGGTATAATAGAAAGGTAAAGGAGATGTGCAGATAAATCATGTATAAGACCGGAGATCTAGTAATTTATGGTGGCCATGGAGTTTGCAAAGTAGAAGAAGTCAGCACACCTGATATTTACGGTGTAAATCAAGGTAAGCTCTATTACACGCTCTACTCACTCTATAATAATGAAAAAATTTTTACACCAATCGATACTAAAACATTTATGAGGCCTATTGTTTCGCGTGCTCAGGTGCATCAACTGATATCTAATATCCCGTCTATTGAGGAAGATTTGAACGATGGACTTAGCTTTAAGCTGCTAGAAGGTTATTATAAAGAAGTCATACAAACATATGACTGTTCTGATTTGCTCAAGATGATCAAAAGCATTTATTCAAAAGAGAAAACAGCTGAAGAACAGGGAAAGAAGCTTGGACAAATCGACACAAAATACCTGCGCAGGGCAGAAGACCTACTTTTTGGCGAATTTGCAGCAGCTCTGGATATGCCTAAGGAAGAGGTAAAAAGCTATATTGAAGATAAATTGGGCGAACCGGAAGACATATATTCGTGAACAGGTGAGAAGCTCCGCTATACTCCATCACTATTTATCACTGCGACAACACCGGCCTCAAGCTCCAGTCTTGTAAGCTCCAACCCCCTGACGGCAACATAAACCGTCCGGTCAACATCCGACAAAAGCTTAGCCTTCACTTTTTCCATATTCCATTCTATGTCCACAGTAATCCGTCCCCTGGCCAAAAGTCCCTTGACACTTCCCTTTTCCCAGGCGGATGGCAAGGCTGGCAGAAGGAAAATTTTGTCCTCCCTGCTCTGAAGCAGCATTTCGGCAATCCCGGAGGTTGCGCCGAAATTACCGTCAATCTGGAAGGGTGGATGCGCATCGAGCATGTTAATGTAGGAACCGCCCTTTTCTGAATAGATAATTTCTGAAGTCTTCACCACCCTCAGCTGCATGTTGAGAAGTCTGAGTGCCCTGTTACCTTCGAGCAGCCTTGCCCACTGGTTGATTTTCCAGCCGAGGCTCCAGCCGGTGCCTTCGTCCCCTCTAAGATTCAATGAGGTTTTACAGGCTTGCGCAAGATCGGGCGTACCTTCGACAGTGATCTCATTGGCAGGATGCAGGCCATAAAGGTGGGAAATATGCCTGTGACCCGGTTCGGCTTCCTCATATTCCTCCGACCATTCAAGAAGCTGGCCTTGCTTTCCTATTTTGAAAGGGTACAGTCTTCCGATTTTCTCCCTCAACTCTTCCGCAAAGTCGGAATCGGAGCCAAGTATCCTGCAGGATTTTATACAGTTTCCAAAGAGTTCTCTAACAATCGTCATGGTCATAGTTGCGGTTGCTGCTATATTGCATTTCCTGCCTTCATAGATAAATGTATTTTCAGGCGATGTGGAAGGACATACGACAAGGTAACCATCGCTATCCTCAATAAGAATGTCAAGCAGAAACTGTGCAGCACTCTTCATGATTGGATACGCTACATTCTTCAGGAAGCTTTTATCCAGTGTGTACTCGTACTGATCGAACAAATGCCTGCAAAGCCAGCCTGCAGATACATTCCAGAAGGCAAAGCAGGCCGAGCCCTTCCAGCGGTTCCCCATCGGTGATGTGAGACGCCAGATATCGGTATTGTGGTGCGAAGTGAAGCCTCTTGCGCCATAAACCTCAGACGCGGTTTTTCTTCCATTCACGGCAACCTCGCTGATAAGCTCGACTAGCGGCTGCTGAAGCTCCCCGAGGTTGCAGGGGAATGCCGGCCAATAATTCATCTGGGTATTGATATTGATGGTATAGTTGGAGCTCCATGGCGGACGGAGGCTGCTATTCCAAATCCCTTGCAGGTTTGCGGGCTGGCTTCCCTCCCTGGAGGATGCAATCAGAAGATACCGTCCGTATTGGAACAACAATGTGTAAAGTGAAAGATCGTCCTGTCCCTCCATTAACCGGTAAAGCCTTTGATCGGTAGGAAGTCCTGCGGCCTCATTTTCTCCGAGATCAAGACTAACCCGGTCGAAAAAGCATCTGTAGTCTGCAATATGAGACGAGAGCATGGCATCATAAGTCCTTGCCGCCGCATGATTGAGGCTTTGCATACACACCCCTTCATATTCCCTTCCATTCAGGAACGGGTGCACCTGATATCCTGCGAAGCTGGTACGGGCATCGATAAGAATGATCACTTCATCCGCCCCCTCCACCTTTATCGTCGCAGACGCGTCGGTTATCCTGCCTCCGGTCGCAATGACCCTGGCCATAGCTGCAAAAAGCATACCGCGCTCATGATCCCTGTCTGAATAAACCACAGGGTTCTCAAGATCGTTGCTGTAGCTTGGCTCAACATGGGATGGTGCTTCTCCCTTTAACACAAGGAAATCGCCCTCCACAGCCACCGATGATTTTAACGGGGACACAAATCCCATTGTAAAGCAAATACCTTCCGGCTTACTGCAAGTAAGCTTCAAAGCTATTATATTGTCAGGAGCTGATGCAAATATCTCCCGTTTGTACCGGGTTCCGGCCACATTATATTCTACCGAAGCAACAGCTGTTGAAATATCCAGACTTCTGGAGTAATCCTCAATGGGTTCTACATGATCAAAGTCAAGCACAATATCGCCCACCGGCATATAGGACTGGGTCCAGCCTGAGGTAAGATCACTCTCGATCAGTTCCTGAGCCTCATGATATCTCTTGTTTATGGCCAGGTCCGCAGCCTTTCGAAAGGAGCCTGCCTTGCCACGCGGGTTTAAATCCCTGGGATAACCTGACCATAAGGTATCCTCATTTAGCGAAAGGATTTCCCTGTCCGTTCTGCCAAATATCATCGCACCCAGTCTGCCATTGCCTATCGGAAGCGCTTCAGTCCAGCCCTCGGCCGGTTGTTCATACCACAGTCTCATGATAAAACTCCTAGCATAATATATTTTTATGGCTTTGGAACGAGGATCCATTTGTTCACCAATACGTCAATTGATTACAGTATACATTACATTCGCGCGGAGGTGTACTCCTATTCTAAAGCCTCTCAAATAATATATGATAGGTCGACATGAACCTCATATTCAGTGAATAACAATGACTATAGTAGTCATCCATTATATCAATAAAAGGGCACTAAACGAGATGGAGGTCAACGGAGTAAAACGTACGATTCATGACCCGGTGCAAGAATAAATTGAAAGGTGATTAGTTTATGAAAAAAGTATATATCATGATTATTCCCAAAAAGACATTTATCCGTTTATCTGTTATTGCTTCTCTGTGCGTTGTCTTTATATGGTGCCTCCAACTTTTTATATCTCAAGGCCAACCCATATCAACTTTTACTGACCTTTCTCATCTCCCAAAAGAGGGGGGGAAATTGGCAATTATTATTGATGATTTTGGCTCCAGCAGAGTAGGAGTAAAAGAAATGATGTCAATCAACAGGCACTTAACCTTTGCGGTGATGCCTTTTTGTCAGTACACACAAGAAGATGCAAAAGCAGCCTTCGAGAAAGGCTATGAAGTAATCGTCCATCTGCCCATGGAAGCGAATTACGGCAAAATGAGCTGGTTGGGTCCGCATCCTATCCTTGCGGGTATGAAAGAGGATGAAGTTCGGAAAATTGTCATGGATTCCTTCGAAGATGTACCTTATGCCGTCGGTGCAAATATTCATATGGGATCGAAGGCAAGCAGTGACGAAAGCATTATTTCGACGGTTCTAGATATAATCAAAGAGAAGGATTTATACTTTGTCGACAGCCTTACGGCGAGTCATCCCATCAGTAAAAAAGTAGCCGATGCAAAAGGAATACGCTGCTATGAGAGAAATA
>JAEYON010000167.1 GCA_023411645.1 Bacillota bacterium
TCCACAGTCAATTCAATCCTCCGCATCCATTCCACCCCATATTTTTGACATGAGGTTATTATATACCACATCCAGGTGAGACAAAATCACTGACGGGTTATTAAGACAATATCAAAAACGGATCACACAGCCGCTGTGATGTTAAATTATAATTCTTGACAATGAGAATAATATGTGTTAAATTATTTATTGCTCCATCTTGGAGGCCTTTTTTTTTGTGCTACCAAATAATTGAGCCGGAAAAAGATGTATAAGAATACAGACTGTGCACCCTTTAATACAAAGCAAGGGCTGGAGGTGTCGTAAATGAGAGTCAAAATTGTAATGGCATGCATGGATTGCAAGCAAAGAAACTACAATACCATGAAGAATAAGAAAAATGATCCTGAAAGGATCGAAATGAAGAAATACTGCAAGTTCTGCCATAAGCATACGGTACACAAGGAAACAAAATAAAGTAACGGAGGTGCACAGGTATGACTGAGAATGCACGCACATCCAAACTGGCTGAGTTTAAAAAGAAATTCGTCAGGTTTTTCAAGGATATCAGAACTGAACTAAAGAAGGTTATCTGGCCTACCAGAAAACAGCTGATCAACAGTACCGTATCAGTACTGCTCATATGTTTGCTCATTGGTGCTGTGATCTGGGTCTCTGACGCTGTTCTTGGAATTTTGATTGACTGGACTCTGTCAAGGTAATGAAGGAGGACATGAAACCTGATGGTCGTAGATGATATGCCCGAAGTAGCCAAGTGGTATGTTGTACATACCTATTCCGGCTATGAGAATAAAGTAAAGGCCAACCTGGAAAAGATAGTTGAAAACAGAAATATGCAGGAACATATTCTGGACATAGTGGTTCCGATGGAAGAGCAGATCGAAATCAAGGACGGCAAGAAAAAAGCCACTTTGAGGAAGGTGTTCCCCGGTTATGTTCTTGTTAAGATGGTCATGACGGATGAGTCCTGGTATGTTGTCAGAAATACCAGAGGCGTCACCGGTTTTGTCGGTCCGGGATCCAAACCGGTACCTCTGGCTGATGAAGAAGTCAGGATTATGGGCGTGGAAGAATTTGCACCGATGCTTGACTATGAAGTCAATGATAATGTCAGAGTCATAAGCGGACCACTTGAGAACTTTATCGGTATCGTTGAAGAGATCAATATGGAAAAGAAGAAGGTAAGAGTGGCAGTATCCATGTTTGGCAGGGAAACGCCTGTTGAACTGGAATTGACACAGATCCAAAAGCTATAATTATGATAGTTAGATGATTGAATAATCTCTTTCTATAAAGTAAAAAATCAAATGATTTTTTACAGGTTTTAAAAAAAGATTGGGAGGTGGATGAAAGCTATGGCAAAGAAAATTACTGGTTATGTAAAGCTTCAGATTCCTGCGGGGAAGGCAACTCCGGCTCCACCGGTTGGACCAGCTTTAGGACAACATGGTGTAAACATCATGGGATTTTGCAAGGAGTTTAATGAAAGAACTGCGAAGGATGCGGGATTGATTATTCCTGTAGTCATCACCATTTATGGTGACAGATCTTTTTCCTTTATTACAAAAACTCCTCCAGCAGCAGTACTTCTGAAGAAGGCGTGCAAAATCGAAAGCGGTTCAGGGAAGCCGAACAGTGAAAAGGTCGCTAAGATTTCAATGGCAGAGGTCAGAAAAATCGCCGAATTGAAAATGCCTGACCTGAATGCGGCAAATATTGAATCGGCAGCCAGTATGGTCGCAGGCACAGCCAGAAGTATGGGTATTGTAGTGGAAGAGTAGGTAAGTTTCGTATTTCGAAATGGCCGTAAAGGAGAGGATAATAATGAAGAGAGGGAAAAAATATCTCGAAAGCGTCAAGCTTGTTGAAAAGGCTACATTATATGACCCGTCACAGGCATTGGATCTTGCGAAGAAGACAGCAAAAGCAAAGTTTGACGAAACCGTTGAAGCGCATATCAAGCTTGGTGTTGACTCAAGACATGCTGATCAGCAGGTTAGAGGCGCCGTAGTTTTACCGCACGGTACCGGCAAAACGGTCAGAGTGCTTGTTTTTGCTAAAGGCGACAGAGCAAAGGAAGCGGAACAGGGCGGAGCAGATTATGTTGGCGCAGAAGATCTTGTAGCAAAGATACAGAATGAAAACTGGTTTGAATTTGATGTGGTTGTAGCAACACCTGATATGATGGGTGTAGTCGGCAGACTTGGTAAGGTGCTTGGCCCCAAAGGCCTTATGCCTAACCCGAAAGCCGGAACGGTCACCATGGATGTGGCAAAGGCGATCGCCGACATTAAGGCCGGTAAAATTGAGTACAGGCTGGATAAAACAAACATTATCCACTGTCCTATAGGAAAAGCATCCTTTGATCTTGAAAAGCTGCAGGATAATTTCCGAACACTCATGGATGCCATTGTGAAAGCAAAACCGGCAGCAGCAAAGGGTCAATACCTCAGGAGCGTAGTTGTCTCATCGACTATGGGCCCTGGTATCAGAGTCAACCCTGTTAAAGTTACCGAGTAATATAAAGATTTGCTTTACAAACCGGGATTGTTGATGTAATATGATTTTTGGTCGCATTTATAATGCGATGAACGCAATTGAATATGTCACATACCGCAGACAGCAGGTGCCAATAAGGTGATTTCATTAAATGGAATGATCCGATACGCGTAAACGGCGAAAGCCGGCCCGCCTAGGTAAGAACGATTTAAACAGGATCGTATCCCTTGTATGTCTGCCGTTTGTTGATATACAAGGGATTTTGTTTTATAGGAGGTGAAAAATTTGCCTAAGGAAAATACTCTGAAACAGAAACGTGAAGTTGTCGATGTAATCAGCAGCAAAATGAAGGAAGCAAAAGCGATGGTTTTTGCCGATTACAGAGGTTTGACCGTAGAACAGGACACAGAACTCAGAAGCGCACTGAGGAAAGCAGGTGTTGATTACAAGGTTGTAAAGAACACTCTTACCAGATTTGCAGCCAATGAAAATGGACTTGAGGGACTTGATCCCTATTTGAACGGCCCAACAGCGATGGCATCAAGCGATAGCGACCCTGTAGCTCCTGCTAAGATTTTGAGCGAGTACGCGAAGAAATACGATAAGCTGGAACTTAAGGTTGGCGTCGTAGAGGGCAGGGTAATTGACGTAAATGGCGTGAAGGCTTTGGCCGAATTGCCGTCAAGAGAAGTGTTGATCGCCAGAGTGCTTGGTGGACTCAATGCACCGATATCCGGATTTGTCAATGTTCTCAATGGGAACATTAGAGGTCTTGTCGTCGCATTGAATGCTATAGCGGAACAAAAAGCGAATGCTTAGTATTATCATTTAAAATATTTTATTAAAAATTATGGAGGGTTATTTAAGATGGCAAGCGATAAAGTTTTAAAGTTGATTGAAGATGTAAAGGCATTGACAGTATTGGAACTGTCCGAACTCGTAAAGGCTCTTGAAGAAGAATTCGGCGTATCAGCAGCAGCTCCTATGGCAGTTGCAGCAGCTCCTGTTGCAGGTGCAGCAGCAGCTCCGGTAGAAGAAGAGAAGACTGAGTTCACAGTAGTACTCAAAGATGTAGGCGCAGAGAAGATCAAGGTTATCAAGGTGGTCAGAGAGATTACTGGCCTTGGCCTCAAGGAAGCAAAGGATCTCGTTGACGGAGCTCCGAAGCCAGTTAAGGAAAATGTTGCAAAAGAAGAAGCAACTGCAATTGAAGCAAAGTTTAAAGAAGTTGGCGCTACTGTAGAAATTAAATAATAAGGGCAGATAAAAAGTGCTTCGGTTTTATTTAACCGAGGCACTTTTTTACGTTTTTTTTAGTGATTTTAAGCATTTTTTTGTGCAAAAAACTCGTTGACAAGTTGACAACGGTATGATAGAATTATAAACTGCGTTATAATTGAAATGAGCCAGTTTAGTAAAAAAACAGACTTATTGAGATATTTTAACGAACCTCGTTGATATGCTTTTGTGAAAATGAAATTTTACTGTAAACTAAAAATTTATTTTGAACATAAGCATTATAACACAGGAGAATAAAACAGACAACATTTGTTAATAATTAATTATTGTTTGTTTAGGCAATTTCATGAATGGAAATGCCAGATTGGATATAAGCCCCAAAAGCTTTTAATAATACTACTAAAAGCTTTAAATATACATCGGTGTATTATAGCCGATGATCCGCTTAGATTGTAAACATGCAATCCTTTCATGATCTACTACAAGTCATAATTTATGAGGTGATTTTTAATGGTACATCCCGTACAACTGGGCCGGAATACAAGGATGAGTTATTCCAGAATCAATGAAGTTCTGGAAATGCCTAATCTGATCGAGGTGCAGAAGAACTCTTACAGATGGTTTTTGGAAGAGGGCCTTCGGGAAGTATTCAGGGACGTGTCGCCGATAGAGGATTATACCGGCAACCTGATACTTGAATTTCCGGATTATAAGCTGGAGGACGATAACCCAAAGTACAGCGTCGAGGAATGCAAGGAAAGGGATACTACATACTCAGCTCCGCTTAAAGTCAAAGTGCGCCTTATCAACAAGGAAACCGGTGAAGTGAAGGAGCAGGAAATCTTCATGGGAGACTTCCCCCTTATGACAAGCAACGGTACTTTTGTGATTAATGGTGCAGAAAGAGTAATCGTAAGTCAGCTTGTCAGATCACCCGGTATCTACTTTTCCAAAAAATTAGACAGAACCGGTAAAAATCTTTATTCTGCAACAGTTATACCTAACCGTGGAGCCTGGCTCGAATATGAGACGGACTCCAGCGACGTGATGTCCGTCAGGATTGATAGGACCAGAAAGCTGCCCATTACAGTATTGCTGCGTGCTCTCGGATATGGTACGGATCTTCAGATCACAGAATTGCTCGGTGATGATGAAAGGATCCTTGCGACGATCCAAAAGGACAATGCAAAAACCACAGACGAAGGACTTATAGAAATATATAAGAGACTCAGGCCGGGTGAACCGCCAACGGTTGAAAGCGCGACAACATTGCTGAACAATCTTTTCTTTGATCCGAAGAGATATGATCTGGCCAAGTTCGGAAGATTCAAGTTTAATAAGAAGCTTTCCATTGCATCAAGAATCAGTGGACATAAGTGCGGTGAAAAGATTATTCATCCGCAGACCGGTGAAATTTTGGTCGATGAGGATGAGATCATAGACAGGGATAAAGCTGCTTCTATCCAAGATGCAGGCATTAATTCTGTTTATCTGAATATAGAGGGTAAAAATGTCAGAGTAATCGGCAATGGAACTGTCGACCTCAAGAAGTATTTAGATATTGACACATCCGACATCGTCATAACTGAAAAAGTCAGATTGTCAGTTCTGCAAAAGCTTATGGAGGAGAATCAGTCTGAATCGGACCTGAAAAAGGCGATAATTGACAATGTAGATTCTTTGGTTCCAAAATATATTACAGTGGAGGATATCATATCCTCAATTAACTACTTAATTCATATTGACTACGGTATTGGTTCGGATGACGATATCGATCATCTGGGGAACAGAAGACTGCGCTGTGTCGGTGAGCTTCTTCAGAACCAATTTAGAATCGGACTGGCAAGAATGGAAAGGGTGGTCAGGGAAAGAATGACCATTCAAGACATTGACATTGTGACGCCTCAGGCTCTGATTAATATCAGACCGGTCGCAGCTGCGATAAAAGAATTCTTCGGAAGCAGCCAGCTGTCCCAGTTTATGGATCAGACCAACCCACTGGCAGAGCTCACACACAAGAGAAGGCTCAGTGCATTGGGACCGGGAGGCCTTAGCCGAGAAAGAGCCGGTTTCGAAGTCCGTGACGTTCACCACTCCCATTATGGCCGAATGTGCCCGATTGAAACGCCTGAAGGTCCAAACATTGGTCTGATAGGTTCTTTGAGTACATTTGCGCGTATCAATGAGTACGGGTTTATCGAGGCTCCCTACAGGAAGATAGATAAAACCAGAGGAGTAGTTTCCAATAACATTGAATACCTTACCGCAGACGAAGAGGATAAATATGTTGTTGCTCAGGCAAATGAACCTCTGGATGAGGAGGGCAGGTTCAAGGACAAGAAGGTGCTCTGCAGATACAAGGATGATATCCTTGAGGTCGAGAGTAACCATGTTGATTATATGGACGTATCGCCAAAACAGCTTGTATCTGTCGCAACAGCAATGATCCCGTTTCTGGAAAATGATGATGCGAACCGTGCGTTGATGGGCTCAAACATGCAGCGTCAGGCTGTGCCGCTGATTAAGCCGCAATCTCCAATTATCGGAACAGGCATAGAGTACAAGGCAGCAAAGGACTCGGGAACAGTAGTTCTTGCTAAAAACGAAGGTACTGTCGAAAAAGTTTCTGCAAACGAGATTACGATCAGCACAAAGAAGGGCAGAAAGGATGTATATAAGCTTCTTAAATATATCAGGTCCAACCAGGGCACCTGCACCAACCAGAGACCAATTGTCAGGAAGGGTGATGTGATTGAAGCGGGCGACGTAATTGCCGACGGTCCTTCCACTGATAATGGAGAGATTGCACTTGGGAAAAACGTACTGGTTGGGTTTATGACATGTGAAGGCTATAACTACGAGGATGCTCTCCTGATCAGCGAAAAGCTTGTCAAGGAGGATGTCTATACATCGATACACATTGAAGAGTATGAATCGGAATCAAGAGACACCAAACTTGGGCCTGAAGAGATTACACGTGATATTCCAAATGTCAGTGAGGACTCTCTGAAGGATCTTGACGACAGAGGAATTATTAGAATCGGCGCAGAGGTTAGAGCAGGGGATATACTGGTTGGAAAGGTTACCCCCAAGGGCGAGACTGAACTGACGGCTGAAGAAAGACTGCTGCGCGCTATATTCGGTGAAAAGGCCAGAGAAGTGAGAGATACCTCGCTGAGAGTACCTCACGGCGAATCCGGCATTATTGTCGATGTCAAGGTGTTCACCAGGGAGAATGGCGACGAGCTGCCCCCGGGAGTTAACCAGCTTGTTAGATGCTATATTGCTCAGAAGAGAAAGATTTCCGTTGGAGATAAAATGGCAGGAAGACACGGTAACAAAGGTGTTATATCAAGAGTTCTGCCTGAAGAAGATATGCCGTTCCTTCCGGACGGTACTCCCCTTGAGATTGTATTAAATCCGCTGGGTGTGCCTTCACGTATGAATATAGGACAGGTATTGGAAGTCCATCTTGGGTATGCTGCCAAAGCTCTGGGATGGAAGATCGCAACTCCTGTATTTGACGGCGCGACAGAATCAGATATTGTGGAAACGTTGAAAAGGGCCGGGCTGGACGAGGATGGAAAGACTGTACTATACGACGGAAGAACGGGAGATCCGTTTGAGAACCGCGTAACGGTCGGATATATGTACTTCCTCAAGTTGGCGCACCTTGTTGACGATAAAATCCATGCACGTTCAACAGGCCCGTATTCTCTTGTTACACAGCAGCCACTCGGTGGTAAGGCACAGTTTGGCGGCCAGAGATTCGGTGAAATGGAGGTTTGGGCCCTGGAAGCATACGGGGCAGCCTATACATTGCAGGAGATTCTTACTGTCAAGTCGGATGACGTAGTTGGACGAGTCAAGACTTATGAATCCATTGTCAAAGGCGAAAATATTCCTGAACCTGGTATTCCTGAATCGTTCAAGGTACTCATCAAAGAACTCCAGAGCCTTGCACTGGATGTGAAGGTGTACTCCGAAGAACGTGAAGAAATTGCTATAAGGGAGTCCACGGAAGACGATCTTGAAGAACTCAATGTAAATATTGAGGGACGCGAAGATGAGGCGCCGCTGTCCGACTTTGAAGATATTGGTGAGGACCTGTTAGATGATGATGTGGATATTGAAGAATTTGACCTCGGTGAGATCGTCGGTTCCACAGAGGAGATCGGGGACACACTTGAAGATGACCTGTTCTCTGATGGTGAAGATTTTAGTGACAACCTGGACGAGGAAGATTTTTAGAAGGGAGATGGGACCATGTTTGAAATGAACAATTTTGATGCTATAAAAATTGGTTTGGCTTCCCCTGAGAAAATCAGAGAATGGTCAAGGGGCGAGGTAAAGAAACCTGAAACAATTAACTATAGAACATTGAAACCGGAAAGAGACGGTCTTTTCTGCGAGCGGATCTTTGGCCCTCAAAAAGACTGGGAATGTCACTGCGGAAAATATAAGAGGATCAGATACAAGGGTATCGTCTGCGACCGATGCGGTGTCGAAGTGACACGTTCGAAAGTCAGAAGAGAGCGGATGGGCCACATTGAGCTGGCTGCTCCCGTATCGCACATATGGTATTTCAAAGGTATTCCCAGCAGAATGGGACTTATATTGGATATGTCTCCGAGAGCTCTGGAGAAGATTCTTTATTTTGCATCCTACGTAGTAATCGATCCCGAGCAGACTCCGCTTTCCAAAAAGCAGATACTTACAGAGAAGGAATACAGGGACAGCGTTGAGAAGTTTGGCCATAAATTTAAGGCAGCCATGGGTGCGGAAGCGGTCAAGGAACTGCTGATGGAAATTGACCTCGAGAAGCAGTCAAAAGAGCTGCGCGCTGAACTTGAGGATGCTTCCGGACAAAAAAGAGTCAGGATCATCAAAAGGCTTGAGGTGGTCGAAGCTTTCAGACTTTCACATAACAGGCCCGAGTGGATGATCATGGACGTTGTACCGGTCATTCCGCCTGAGCTTCGGCCGATGGTACAGCTTGATGGCGGCAGATTCGCAACCTCAGATCTGAATGACCTTTACAGGCGTGTCATTAACAGGAACAATCGTCTTAAGAGACTGTTGGACCTGGGTGCACCCGATATTATTGTTAGAAACGAAAAGAGGATGCTGCAGGAGGCTGTAGATGCCCTCATAGATAACGGCAGAAGAGGAAGACCGGTAACGGGCCCAGGTAACAGGCCGCTGAAGTCCCTGTCAGATATGCTCAAGGGTAAACAGGGACGTTTCCGTCAGAATCTTCTCGGTAAACGTGTTGACTATTCAGGCCGTTCCGTTATCGTTGTCGGTCCTGAACTGAAGATATTCCAGTGTGGTCTTCCAAAAGAAATGGCTCTCGAACTGTTCAAGCCTTTTGTGATGAAGAAGCTTGTTAATGATGGTCTTGCTCACAATATCAAAAGTGCTAAGAGGATGGTTGAGCGTGTCAAAGCTGAAGTCTGGGACGTTCTGGAGGAAGTCATCAAAGAGCATCCCGTATTACTCAATCGCGCACCTACGCTTCACAGACTTGGTATCCAGGCATTTGAGCCTGTATTGGTGGAAGGCAAGGCATTGAAGCTTCATCCGTTGGTATGTACTGCATACAACGCCGACTTTGACGGCGACCAGATGGCTGTGCACGTTCCGCTTTCCGCAGAAGCTCAGGCTGAGGCCAGGTTCCTGATGCTGTCGGCAAACAATCTGCTGGCACCTAAGGACGGTAAACCAATCACGGTTCCTACACAGGACATGGTTATGGGCAGTTATTATCTGACCATTGAACGTGAAGGTGAACCTGGCGCCGGGAAAACCTTCGGTTCACTCGATGAGGCTGTAATGGCGTATGAGGATGGTTATGTCGGCCTTCATGCCCCGGTTCGCGTCAGACTGAACAAAGTGATAGACGGCAAGCCAAAGTCCAAGATTATCAATGCAACGGTTGGGAAATTGCTATTTAACGAAGCGATTCCACAGGATCTGGGCTTTGTGGACAGGTCAGACCCAGAAAAGCTGTTTGACCTGGAGGTCACAAAACTGGTCACAAAAAAAGAACTGGCAAAGATCATCGACAAATGTATAAAGGTACACGGAACAACGCAGACTGCAATTGTGCTGGATAAGGTGAAGACTCTTGGCTTTAAGTATTCTACCAAAGGCGCCATCACGGTTAGCGTATCCGACATGGTCATCCCAGATGTTAAAAAGAAATATATTGATGAGACGGAAACAAAAATTGAAAATATTACAAAGATGTATAAGAGAGGTCTGATTTCGGAAGAAGAAAGATATAACTCTGTCATACAGGCGTGGACCGAAACAGGTGAAAATCTGACACAGGCTTTGCTGGCTACTCTTGACAGGTTTAATCCGATTTTCATGATGTCTCAATCAGGAGCGAGGGGCAGTATCAGTCAGATTAAGCAGCTGTCGGGTATGAGGGGACTTATGGCCGATACGTCTGGCAGAACACTTGAAATTCCAATCAGGGCGAATTTCCGTGAAGGATTGAATGTACTTGAGTACTTCATCTCTACACACGGCGCCAGAAAGGGTCTTGCCGACACCGCCTTGAGAACGGCCGACTCCGGTTACCTTACGCGCCGTCTGGTAGATGTCAGCCAGGATGTTATCGTAAGAGAAATCGACTGCGGAACGAAAAAGTGTATCGAGGTTAGCGATATAAAGGACGGCAGCGAAATTATCGAAAGTTTGGCTGAAAGGCTGGTCGGCAGGTATACAGTTGACCCGATTGTCCATCCGGAAACCGGTGAGATCTTAATAGAAGGTGACAGGAAAATCACGGATGCAGATGCTGAGAGAGCTGTACAGGCAGGTCTGAAAAAGGTCAAGATCAGGTCCATGCTCACTTGCCACTCTGAATACGGGGTATGTGCGAAATGTTATGGAGCAAACCTCGCCACCAATGAAGACGTCAATGTAGGAGAGGCGGTTGGTATTATCGCCGCGCAGTCTATCGGCGAACCGGGTACACAGCTTACGATGAGAACATTCCATACAGGCGGTGTCGCCGGTGATGATATTACGCAGGGTCTTCCCCGTGTTGAGGAGCTTTTTGAGGCCAGAAAGCCAAAGGGTCTTGCGGTCATATCAGAAGTCGCGGGTACTGTGAAGATAAATGACACAAAGAAGAAGAGAGAAGTAATTATTACAACGCAGGATGGAGAAGCCCGTACCTACATGATCCCTTACGGTTCAAGGATCAAGGTCTCCGAAGGTGAGGAAGTGGAAGCAGGCGATGAAATCACTGAAGGTTCCGTAAATCCTCACGACATTCTGAAGATCAAGGGTGTCAAAGGTGTGCAATCCTATCTATTGCAGGAAGTACAAAGAGTTTACAGACTGCAGGGCGTTGATATAAATGACAAGCATATAGAGGTCATCATCAGACAGATGCTCAGAAAGGTCAAGATTGAAGATGCGGGTGATACGAACATGCTTCCGGGCGGACTTGTAGATATGTTCGATTTCGAAGAGGAGAATGCAAGGGTCACTGCCGAAGGGTTAAGACCCGCATCAGGAAAACGTACGCTGCTTGGTATTACCAAGGCATCACTTGCAACGGAATCGTTCCTGTCGGCGGCATCTTTCCAGGAGACCACAAGAGTGCTGACCGAAGCGGCTATCAAGGGCAAGGTGGATCCGCTGGTCGGTCTGAAGGAAAACGTGATTATTGGTAAGCTGATTCCTGCAGGCACAGGCATGAGCAGATATAAGGATATCAGTATCAGTACTGTCACGGAGTAATAAAATAAGTGAGATGAAAAAGAATTGGGACACATCTGTATAGGGAGTGTCCCAATAAACTTGACAAATAACAGGCTGCGATGATAAAATATTTCAGTGCGAATTTCAGGGGGAAGTATGCCCATTAGTTCGTATCATGCAAGTAGGCATAAGATTGTGTTGCCTGCTCGTAAATGAGGGGAAAGGTGCAGATCAGTGCTGGATGTATTGAAAAACGGCAGCAAGGCCATAGGGATCAAACAGACATTGAAGGCTGTGGAGAACGATACTGCGAAGGTGGTATTCATAGCTATGGATGCTGATGAGAAGATTACCGGAAGCTTGAAGGAGCTTTGCCTCTCCAATAATGTTACACTGGAGTACGTCGATACAATGAAACAACTTGGGAAAGCTGTAGGTATTGAAGTTGGTGCATCTGCAGTTTGTTTACTGAAATAGGTAAAGCGACACGTACAAGTAACGGGGACACATCTTTAGATACAGTAGCAAGGAATGTCCCTAAGACCGAGGAGTGTCCCAATAAAAGCAATACTAAAATTAAAATATATTATTGGCGAAAGGAGGTGTATGGATTGCCAACATTTAATCAGATGGTCAGAAAGGGAAGAGAGACAGTTGAATACAAATCTACTGCTCCGGCTCTGCAAAGAGGGTTCAACTCACTGAAAAAGAGGTCTGTCGAAAGTAACTCGCCTCAAAAAAGAGGAGTTTGCACCGTAGTTAGAACAACAACACCAAAGAAACCGAACTCAGCATTGAGAAAGGTTGCAAGGGTGCGTTTGACAAACGGTATTGAAGTCTCTGCATATATTCCCGGAATAGGCCACAATCTTCAGGAACACAGTGTTGTTCTCATCAGAGGCGGCAGGGTAAAGGATCTCCCTGGCGTAAGGTATCACATCATAAGAGGAACACTCGATACAGCCGGTGTTGCTAAGAGGATGCAGGGCCGTTCAAAGTACGGCGCAAAGAGGCCTAAAGCAGGCGCGGCCAAGAAGTAAGCAGCGTCCGCAAAGGACCGGATTAAAGAGTGCCAAGTATGTTGTAACGATAAAGAAATCAAACTTTTTTATATATTACATGTACGGACGCACTAACGAGAACCTTCGGGTTCCGAGTACCTCATAAACCGAAGGGGTAGAGCCCCTATCATTTATCAAAAGGAGGGAAGTAAAGTGCCAAGAAAAGGACATACTCCAAAAAGAGACGTTCTGCCGGATCCAATTTATAATGACAAAGTTGTCACCAAGCTGGTAAATAATATCATGCTTGACGGCAAGAAGGGTGTAGCTCAGAGAATATGCTACGACGCTTTTGACATTATAAGGGAGAAAACCGGTAAGGATCCTCTTGAAGTATTTGAACAGGCATTGAATAACATTATGCCTGTACTGGAAGTTAAAGCTAGAAGAGTCGGCGGCGCAACCTATCAGGTGCCTATGGAAGTCAGGCCCGAAAGAAGACAGGCGCTGGGACTGAGATGGTTGATCAACTACTCACGTGCCAGAGGCGAGAAGACTATGAAGGAAAGACTTGCAGGAGAGATCATGGATGCTGTCAATGGAGCCGGCGGTTCTTTCAAAAAGAAGGAAGACACCCACAAGATGGCTGAGGCCAATAAGGCTTTCGCACATTATCGCTGGTAAGCCAGGGACAACACCGAAAACAATAAAAGGACTTATCGAGGAAGAAAGGAGGAAAACATGCCTAGGCAATTCAGTTTAGAAAACACAAGAAATATCGGCATTATGGCACATATTGATGCCGGTAAGACAACCACAACTGAAAGAATTCTGTTTTACACAGGAAAGCTTCACAAAATGGGAGAAACCCATGAAGGTGCAGCTACTATGGACTTTATGGAGCAGGAGCAGGAAAGAGGGATTACAATTTCCTCAGCTGCAACAACTGCTCAATGGAAGGGAAATAGAATTAATATTATTGATACGCCGGGGCACGTTGACTTTACGGTAGAGGTTGAACGATCTCTGAGAGTTCTCGATGGTTCGGTAACACTTTTCTGTGCAAAGGGAGGGGTTGAGCCTCAGTCCGAAACCGTATGGAGACAGGCTGATAAATACAATGTACCGCGCCTTGCATATGTTAATAAAATGGATATTATGGGTGCAGATTTTTTCAATTGCATCCAGATGATGAAGGACAGACTGAAAGCGAATGCTGTTCCGATTCAGTTACCAATCGGCAAAGAAGACAATTTCCGTGGAATTATCGACCTTGTTACAAGGAAGGCAGTATTCTACAATGATGATTTAGGCAAAGTAATGGATGAAGAGCCTATTCCGGATGACATGGTTGATCTTGTTGATGAATATCGTAACATTTTAATTGAAGCTGTTGCTGAACAAGACGAGTACTTGATGGATAAATACCTCTCAGGGGAAGAACTGACCGTAGATGAATTACGTGCTGGAATCAGGAAAGCTACAATAACTGTAGCAATAATACCGGTTACGTGCGGCTCGTCTTACAAAAACAAGGGAGTGCAGCAGCTTTTGGATGCTGTTGTGGATTATATGCCCTCGCCGTTGGACGTGCCCGCAATCAGCGGTGTATCCGCAGAGGATGAAGAAACAGAGATTGAAAGGCCGGCGGATGACGATGGTCCATTTTCCGCTTTGGCATTCAAAATCGTAGCAGATCCGTTTGTAGGAAAACTGTGTTTTTTCAGGGTCTATTCCGGAAAGTTGAGTTCGGGGTCATATGTTTTGAATTCCACAAAAAATAAGAAGGAACGTGTCGGAAGAATAGTTCTGATGCATGCGAACCACAGGGAAGATACGGACATAATTTACTCGGGAGACATTGCTGCCGCCGTAGGCCTTAAGGATACTACGACCGGAGATACTCTTTGCAGTGAAGATGCTCCGGTAATACTGGAGTCCATGGAGTTTCCGGAACCGGTTATTCACATTGCGGTGGAACCTAAAACAAAGGCTGGTCAGGACAAAATGTCCGCTGCCTTGGCCAAGCTCTCCGAGGAAGATCCGACCTTCAAGGCGCACACAGACCAGGAGACCGGTCAGACGATCATCTCAGGAATGGGTGAGCTGCATCTTGAAATCATCGTCGACAGACTGATGAGGGAATTCAAGGTAGAAGCCAATATCGGCCAGCCTCAGGTGGCATACAAGGAAACGATACGCAAGGCTGTCAAGGCTGAAGGTAAATTTGTCAGACAGTCAGGCGGCAGAGGCCAATATGGACACTGCGTGTTAGAAATCGAGCCGCAGGAGCCCGGTACAGGCTATGCCTTTATAAACAAAATCGTTGGGGGTGCTATTCCTAAGGAATATATCCCCGCAATCGACGCCGGTATTCAGGATGCAATGAAAAATGGTATACTTGGCGGCTATCAGGTTCTCGACATTAAGGTAACTCTTGTGGATGGATCATACCATGAGGTTGACTCATCAGAAATGGCATTTAAAATCGCGGGATCCATGGGATTTAAAGAAGGCTGCCGCAAAGCAGATCCGGTCTTACTGGAACCTGTCATGAAAGTCGATGTAGTTGTCCCTGAGGTATACATGGGAGATGTCATGGGTGATTTGAATTCCCGTCGGGGCAGGATCGAAGGGATGGAAAGCAGAGCGGGCGCGCAGGTAATTACAGCAAACGTACCGCTGGCAAGCATGTTCGGATATGCTACCGAACTTCGTTCAAGAACACAGGGAAGAGGCGTATTCACAATGCAATTCAGCCACTACGAGGAGGTTCCGAAATACATTCAGGAATCTGTTCTGAAGTGAGCTAAAGTTAATGGAAAATAAACAAATTTTTTCAGTGTATACTGAACAAAGAGAGGAGATTTAAAATGGGTAAGGCCAAATCTGAAAGAACAAAACCCCACGTTAACATTGGAACGATCGGTCATGTCGACCACGGTAAGACTTCCTTGACTGCTGCTATTACGAAGGTATTGGGTTTCTCAGGCAAGGCAAATTACACTGCATACGATCAGATCGATAAAGCTCCTGAGGAGAAGGCAAGAGGAATCACGATCTCAACCGCGCACGTTGAGTATGAAACTGAGAACAGGCATTATGCACATGTTGACTGCCCCGGTCATGCCGACTATGTTAAAAACATGATCACAGGTGCTGCTCAGATGGACGGCGCTATCCTTGTTGTTTCCGCAGCAGATGGCCCGATGCCTCAGACCAGAGAGCACATCCTTCTTGCAGGCCGTGTTGGTGTTCAGCATATTATCGTATTCCTGAACAAGTGCGATATGGTTGACGATGAAGAACTCATTGAGCTTGTTGAAATGGAACTTCGCGAACTGCTCAGCTCTTATGAATACGATGGCGACAATATTCCAATCGTAAGAGGTTCTGCACTTGATGCTCTTGAGAGTACTTCAACAGATCCTAATGCTCCTGAATACAAATGTATTTTGGACCTGATGGCTGCAGTTGACAGCTATATTCCTACTCCTGAAAGACCTACCGACAAGCCGTTCCTTATGCCTGTTGAGGATGTATTCTCAATCACAGGACGTGGAACAGTTGCAACCGGCAGAGTTGAAAGAGGAATGGTCAAGGTTGGCGAAGAAGTTGAAATCGTTGGCTTGATGGATGAACCGAGAAAGACAGTTGTTACCGGTGTTGAAATGTTCAGAAAGCTTCTTGATCAGGCTGTTGCCGGCGATAATATCGGCTGCCTGCTCAGAGGTATTCAGAGAACTGATGTTGAAAGAGGACAGGTTCTCGCTAAGGTGGGTTCCATTAAACCCCATACTCATTTCAAAGGACAGGTTTACGTTCTGACCAAGGAAGAGGGCGGAAGACACACTCCTTTCTTCAATGGCTACAGACCTCAGTTCTATTTCAGAACCACCGACGTTACCGGTGTTGCCGAGCTTCCTGCAGGCGTTGAGATGTGCATGCCTGGTGATCATATCGAAATGACCATCAAGCTCATCACTCCAATCGCTATGGATCAGGGCCTGAAATTCGCTATCCGTGAAGGTGGAAGAACTGTTGGCTCCGGCTCAGTTACCTCTATCATAGAGTAATCGGATTACTTGTATACAGAAAGAACCGTTTGAAATATAACGGTTCTTTTTATTGCTGTAATTCCTCTGTAGCGGAATCTGACCAAAATCGAGTGGGGCTCGATGCCCAGGATGCATGGGCGAGCAGATGACGCAGTCATCGACCAGCCCCCGAAATTTTAATTGTTTTATTGTAAATAAATAGGGTATTATAATATCTAGGGCATCTGGTGATCTGTAACGTCAATATACATATTAGATGTTAAAAATCACCGATAAATTGTCCGGAAATACATACCGCAAAGGAGACACGGAGTATGATCGAGATAAATAAGAATATTTACTGGTGTGGTATAAAAGATTGGGGTTTGAGACATTTTCACGGGCACGAGCTATCCACTCACAGAGGGTCCAGCTATAATTCCTATCTGATTAGAGATAAGAAAACAGTTTTAGTCGATACTGTATGGTATCCATACAAAGAAGAGTTTGTTAACAAACTGGATAAAGAGGTGGGACTTGACAAGATTGATATGATAGTCATCAATCACTGTGAGCCCGATCATGGAGGAAGTCTTGGCTTTTTATTTGATAACCTTCCTTCTAAGAGTATTCCGATCTATTGCACGAAAAATGGCGCAGATATTATTAGAAAGCATTTTCACAGGGAGGATATGAATCTACAGATCGTAAAGACCGGAGATTCGGTTAATATAGGAGAGTATGACCTGGTTTTCGTTGAAATGCAGATGATTCACTGGCCGGACAGCATGCTCACATATGTAAAGGGTGCCGCAACCGTGCTGTCAAATGATGCCTTTGGCCAGCATTTTGCAGGAGTTTCTCTTTTCAATGATGAGGTGGACACTTGTGAGCTTTATGAAGAGGCCATCAAGTATTATGCAAACATATTGACGCCGTTCAGTGCATTGATAAAAAGGAAAGTAGAGCAGATCAGAGCATTGGAGCTTCCGATTGAAATGATTGCTCCGAGCCACGGGATCATATGGAGAAAGGATCCCATGCAGATCGTAGACAAGTATTACGAGTGGTCGCAGGATTATGATGAAGGGTTTGCCGCGGTCATTTATGATACGATGTACGATTCAACTAAATCAATGGCCGAAGCTATTGCAGTGGGACTGGCAAATCAAGGCGTTAAATATAAGATTTTTAATGTAGCATTAACTGATCAGAGCGATCTTATTACAGATATCTTTAAAGCAAAAGGTGTATTGGTCGGAAGCTGTACAGTTAATAATTCAGTTCTTAGACCGACAGCCGGATTGTTGGAGGAGATAAAAGGACACAAGTTCAAAGGAAAGCTGGGCGCCGCCTTCGGGAGCTACGGATGGAGCGGTGAGGCTTCAAAGATAATCAGTACATCTTTGGAGGGAGCCGGACTGCAGATCCCGCAAGCTCCGTTGAGCTTCAAATATCGATTGACCGATGATGAACTAAAACAGAGTATCGCATTTGGAGAGGCTTTTGCACAAGCTATGAAAGCTCAGGGATAAAGGAGTCTTGCTGCCTTTATCTTCACCTTACTTTATACTACCTTCTTCATAAAAATGTCTACTTGTCTTCCCTGTGAATGGGTGATAGTATTAACTCAAGCGAGTTATACAGGAAGGTTCAAGTATGACATTTTTTAATAGAATCGGTACAAATCTGAAGGATCTTTCACCCGCAGCAATAAGAGAGATTATTGTTGTGTTTATTATTCTATGCCTTTCTATAGCGCTTAGCATTCCACAATATCGTGAAGATCTGGAAACAAAAAGGGCATGGGACCAAATGGAAAAAGCCCAAGAGCATTCAGATCAATAGAGCTTGGAGGGAGTAGAATGGAGTTGTTTGAGGTCAAGAAGCTGGCCGATTCATTAAAGGCCAATATTTCGAGAGTGCTGGTTGGACGTGATGATACTATCAACAAAGTGCTCATTTCCCTGTTCTGTGCCGGCCATGTCCTGCTGGAGGATGTTCCCGGTGTCGGTAAAACAATGCTTGCAAAATGCCTTGCCAAATCTATAAAATGTGAGTTTAAAAGAATACAGTTCACACCGGACCTCCTTCCGTCTGATCTAACAGGAATTAATTATTTTGATCAGAAGCAGGGCGATTTTATATTTAGACCCGGCCCTTTATTTACGAACATCGTACTCGCAGATGAGATCAACAGAGCAACACCCCGCACCCAATCCAGCCTTTTAGAGTGTATGGAAGAAGGACAGGTCACCGTGGACGGTGATACCAGACGATTGAACAAGCCTTTTTTCGTCATAGCTACTCAAAACCCGGTCGAGACACGAGGAACATTTCCGTTGCCTGAAGCGCAGTTGGACAGGTTTTTCATGCGCCTTCAGATGGGTTATCCATCGCCTGAGGAGGGGAGGGAGATCCTGCGCAGATTCAGGGGCAAGGATCCTTCTTTTGATTTGGAGACAGTGGCGGATGGCGAGGCTGTGATACAGGCGCAGGAAAGTGTCTCTGAAGTGAGGGTGTCTGAACCGCTTGAGCAGTATATTATTGAGATTATAGAAGCGACACGCCATAATGAGAGAATATCTCTTGGGGTGAGTCCCAGAGGAAGTATCGCTATGATGAGAGCCGCACAGGTTAGCGCAGCTTTTGATGGAAGAGATTTTGTATTACCGGATGATGTGAAGAAGGTTGCAGTACCTGTATTATCCCATCGAATGATTCTTAAAGGTCATGCTATATCAGGCGGTTCAGGGGATGCTGAAAATACCGTCAGAGATATTTTGAAGAACGTGACAGTACCAACTGAAGAGATATGAGGTGTTTTAATGGATGTCATAGCGCTTGCAATCATATTCGGTGTGTGTCTGTGGCTTCAGATGTTTCTTTTTTGCACTTATGTATTTCATAAACTCGAATATAAATGCGAATTCAGTGTGTCAGAAGCGCATGAGGGCGATAACATTTATCTTGTGGAAACGGTCTGCAACAGAAAGCTGCTGCCTGTGCCCTGGCTTAAGGTCGATATTCACACCTCGCGCTGGCTTGGATTTGCTGGAACCTGTTCTGTAGTAGCTCAGGACAGCAGACGCGTGACCAGCAGCTTTCTTTTAAAGAGCTATCAGAGAACGACAAGGAAGTGGAAGCTGAAATGCCTGAAAAGGGGTGTGTTTACTACTGAGAACGTAACGCTGGTAGGCGGAGATCTCCTGAATTATAGGGTGGTTTCGAGAGCAGTTGCTGTAAATGCTACTCTCATGGTTTACCCGGAGATTGTTGACCTTGAAAGAATGTTCACTCCTGTTAACCTGATGCAGAGTGATAAAGCTGTTAACAGATGGATTATTGACGACCCATTTATGGTTGCGGGAGCAAGGGAGTATGCGTCCGGCGATCCGTTGAACCGCATTCACTGGCCTGCCAGCGCAAGATGCGGCAGGCTGATGGTCAGAAAGAATGAATTTACATCACAGCAAAGCCTGACAGTTTTGCTGAATATGCAATCGCAGCTATATGAATATACCGACACAGTTAACAAACGAATCGCCGAAATTGGTATAAAGGTAGCAGCTACCTTGTTCGACAGGGCGTTGAAGGAAGGGACTACCGTACGATTTGGTACTAATGGATGCACATCAGCGGATGCAAGACAAATTATATATACTGGTGAAGCAGGAGATAAAGATCATATTACAGAGTTGTTCATGATTTTGGCAAGGCTGCTCATGAAAAATGTAAAGGACTTTGAAAGCCTTCTAGATCAAGTATTGCCAACGATTGAGAATACGCAGGTAGTTATTGTGACCGCATATCTGAGCAAGAGGATAAATAAGCAGATAGAACTTCTTGTGGCAGACGGAAACTCAGTGAGTGTCATACTGCTCGATACAGTATTTGAGGCTGGAGTCAAGCCAGGAAACGTTGAGATTTATTTACTTTCTGACAACAGTTTTTTGAAGGAAGAAGGAGAGATGGAAAGAGCTTTGGAAAAGTCATCGGAGTCAGTAGCGGAGGGAGCATGAAGTCTGGAGTCAGGGTAATCCTATTGCGAATATTGGCTACAGCTGCTGTAAATTCTGTTGTTTATGCAAGCGCTGTTACCTTGAGGACTGCTTTGTTCGGAACTGATGGAGGCATACTTCCGCTAATGGTGTTTGTATCTACAATTATTATGGCATATATAGCGGCAGGCATTTTTATGTGCCATACTCCCGCATTTGTCTCCAGATTTGCTAATACCCGCTTTGCCAGATTTATAACGTTCATGCTAAATATCAGAGAAGGCGCTGATTTTATGTCCTCGGCGGTTGCTTGGACAATCATCCTGCTGCCTATGCTGTTTATTGTTCTCAATTACATGGATGAAGGCATTCTCAGAGTCTTGTTTGAGCTGCTGCCTGTGATGATTGCATATATTATTTCCTTGAAGCATACCATGCTGACATACTCACAGATCATGAGAAATACCACCGCATATACGGGCTTTTTCGTGCTTGCTCTCTGCCTCGAAATGCCACTCATTATTAATAGGCTGAGTTACTTGCGGATATGGATGTTTGTAGCTACTTATTTCTTCATATTTGCTTATCTTATTCTAAAAAATCAGGAAGATATAGAAAGTAATATATACAATAATAAGCATATAGAAAAGTCCATACTTCCCAAAAATCTCAGAAAACTAAATGTAATAACAATATGCGTAATATTTTTAGTAATTCTGTTGCTCTTTAACCTGAAAACAGTAGTGATTGTATTACTTGATTGGTCAGCCAGATTTATTTTTCTAATTATTAGTGGTTTCGCCTGGTTGGTTGGACAGCTATTTCCAGCTGGAGAGCTTATAACCGAAGGCGCAGGGTATGCTGAACCCGGACTTCCCGAACTTATCTCCGCACCTCCCTCCCCTGTTACCAATTTAGTCTTCAATATACTGAAAAACTTTATACTTCTGTATCTGGTGTATAAAATACTGTTTTATTTAGCTAAAAAGATACCTGTGCTTTGCAGGAAGATTGCCGGGTTAATTAGACGGTTTTTCACGTTGAAAATGAGCGGAAATACAGCAGAGGAATCAGACTATATCGACGAGACGGAGACGATTAGGCCTGTTTCGGATTCCGGACTGAAAAAGAAGGCGGTCAGGAACACAGCTAAGGGTGTCAGGGATGCAAGACGTGAAAAGGATCCGGTAAAAAGGGTCCGGCTGATGTATTCAATTATACTGCGTATGCTCCCAGCTATAGGGGTAAATCCGGAACGGTCTGACACCACCCTTGAGATCATCAGGAAGACTTTCTTGTCGCAGGAAGTTTCTGCAGAGCTATCCCAACTTACCGAGGTGTATAATCAGGTTCGATATGGGGGCGAGATGCCTGATCAGCAGAGGCTGGCGAAAGCTGAGGGACATTTCGACAAGGCTGTTGAGGTAATAAAGAAGGGGTAGGGTTTTTTAGATATTGTGCAATAAAAGGAAACTTTAGTGCAATGAAGCTTAGAGATGTATAGTCAGAGCGAGGAACAGCAAGCCGACTGTTTGAGCAAAAATGCTACGATTATTATTTTTTTATACATTTTTGCGAGTTTCGGCTTGCCCGAGCTGAACTATATGGCTCTTGCGAATGAAGCGTTTGTTTCGGCTATTGCACAATATCTAATAAGCAGGACCTCTGAACAGTAGTGGTTGGGGGTAACTCCTGCCACTAAACCCATATAAAACAATTGAAAAAGAAGTGTGTACAGGATATAATAAAGTCCATTGTAAAAGCAGATATAGAATAGTAAGGGGATGGTCAAATGCCGGAAACGAAGAAAATAAAAAAGCATATACTGCCGCTTTTGCCGCTCAGGGGATTGACAGTATTTCCCTATATGATATTGACCTTTGATGTGGGAAGAGATAAGTCAATTAAAGCTCTGGACGAAGCGATGATTCACAACCAGCTCATTTTTCTGACTGCGCAGAAGGATGCAAGGAATGATGCTCCTGAGGTAGATGACATATATACAGTCGGTACGATCTCAAGAGTCAAACAGCTTCTGAAGCTGCCGGGCGATACTATCAGGGTTCTGGTTGAGGGTATTAGCAGGGCGGAAGTGAAGAACTTTGTACAGACTGAACCGTTTTTTGTTGCGGAGGTCATTGAAAAAACTATTTTTGTTGAGAAGAATAGGGAAGTTGAAAGTGAAGCGCTTAAAAGAAAGATATTAAGTACGTTTGATGAATACGCCAAATTGAATGGAAAAATATCGCCAGACACCGTGTCTGCGCTCGCCGGGATTGACGATATTTCGCAGCTTTCTGATATCATTGCTTCAAACTTGTTGTTACAGGTGGAACAGAAGCAGGATATACTTGGCGAATTTCATCCCGCCAAAAGAATAGAAAAGCTGCTTGCTTTGCTGATGAAGGAAATAGAGATCCTTGAGGTTGAAAAGAACATTAGTATACGCGTTCGTAAGCAAATCGATAAAATGCAAAGGGAGTATTACCTCAGAGAACAGATCAAGGCCATTCAAAACGAACTTGGCGATAAAGACGGGGTCTCAGGCGAGGTTGATGAATACAGAAAAAAACTGGAAGCGGCAGACTTTCCTGATGAAGTTGAAAAAAAGGTTGTCAAGGAATTGGACCGCTTGCTTAAAATGCAGCCAGGCTCTGCTGAGGGTTCTGTCATAAGAACATATTTGGACTGGATCTTTGATCTGCCATGGAATTCCAAAACAGAGGAAATGATTGATCTGAACGCTGCGGAGTCTATATTGGAAGAGGATCATTACGGGCTGGAAAAGGTGAAGGAGAGGATCATTGAATATCTTGCCGTGCTAAAGCTGACAAAGAACCTGAAAGGCCCTATTCTTTGCCTTGTGGGTCCCCCCGGTGTTGGAAAGACTTCCATTGCGAGATCTATTGCAAGAGCGTTGAACAGAAAATATGTCAGGATGTCTCTTGGTGGAGTGAGAGATGAAGCGGAGATCAGGGGACATAGACGAACCTATGTGGGCGCCATGCCCGGAAGGATTATTCATGCATTGAAACAGGCGGGAACCAACAATCCGTTGATATTGCTTGATGAGATTGATAAAATGAGCAGCGATTTCAGAGGTGACCCGGCGTCTGCAATGCTGGAGGTGCTGGATTCGGAGCAGAACTTCTCCTTCAGGGATCATTATATGGAGCTTCCATTTGACCTATCGGACGTGCTTTTCCTTACGACGGCTAATAGCCTTGATACGGTGCCACGGCCGTTGCTGGACAGGATGGAGGTTATTCCGATATCAGGATATACAGTCGAAGAGAAGGTTCAGATTGCGCTGAAATATTTGCTGGGCAAGCAAATGAAGTCCCATGGCCTTCAGAAAAAGAATCTGAGGGTGGGAGAAGATGCTGTAAGAAGTATCATTAACCACTATACCAGAGAAGCGGGTGTCAGGAATCTGGAAAGAGAAATTGCAAAGGTTTGCAGGAAAGCGGCTAAAATGCTGATATCCGGCGATAAAAAATCCCTGACGGTGAGTGCCTCAAATATCGAAAAGTATTTGGGGACAAAGCGGTTTCGCTATGATATGGCTAATGAGAAAGACGAGGTCGGCCTGGCCACCGGCCTGGCCTGGACACCGGTTGGCGGAGATACGCTTGTTATAGAGGTTTCGTTAATGGAAGGCAATGGGAAGCTGGAACTGACCGGACAGCTTGGTGATGTTATGAAAGAATCGGCAAAAGCTGCAATTAGCTTTATTCGGTCAAGAGCCGAGCAGTTGAATATTGACAAGGATTTTCACAACAAGTTTGATATACACATTCATATACCTGAAGGTGCTATACCCAAAGATGGTCCTTCAGCAGGGATCACCCTTGCTACAGCCATGGTATCGGCACTTACCGGGCAAGCAGTGAAAAAGAATGTGGCTATGACGGGAGAGATAACACTCAGAGGAAGAGTACTTCCCATCGGAGGACTCAAGGAAAAAGTACTGGCAGCTCATAGAGCAGGTATAGATACGGTTATTGTTCCTATGGAAAACAGAAAGGATATTGATGAGATCCCTGAGAACGTAAAAAGCCAGATTAAGTTTGTCTTTGCCGCAGACATGGATATCGTCTTGAAGACTGCATTGGTAGAGCAAAAGCTTAGGGAAAGTGTGAAAGAGCCCGCTGTCGGGTCTGAGCAGGCGATTATTACCACAGGAGCTGTTGTGCTGCCTGAGCACGATATGCCTTCTCCAATGTAAAACCTGTAGAGACTCATCGGAAGACGGTTCTTCTCAGTAAAGGAGAGCCGTCTTTTTGAATGTTTCTTTGCGTTATTTCCAAAAATTAAAAAAAATATCGGAAATGCAGGAATTACAGATTTTGATATCGAATTATGTCAGTATCTATTTTTGGTTGCTTGCGAATTATTATTTTAATTAAGTAGAACAGCTGGAGGTGCGAAATGCTAATATATGCTATCGCTGTTATATGTGTGATTGTATTCAGCGCGGCTATCTTGATTCCGGTATTTTATCGTAAGAAGGTATTGAACATCAAAACCCTTATCTCTGTGGTGAGCGCTTCCCTTATTTCAGCGTTTGCTATGCCAGGGATGTTCTACCTTATATCTTCATATAAAAATGTTGACATGAACTCCTCAGCACTGATCATAACCACTATAACAACAGTAGGCGCTTTCATTCTGCTTGTTTTCATACTGAGCATGATGGTTTCTTACATCGTTCCCCAAATTACATTTACATCTAAAAAGACGAATTTCTTATCGGCTGAGGCTGCTGCCGGTGAACTCTCTGCTACTGCTGATTTGGCTCAGGAGGGAAATTATTTGGAGCAGATTTTTATCAACTTTATTGGTGAAAATGATAAAGAGCATGTGATTAATAATGATGAATATGATGAAAGTAGTAATAAATATGATGAAAATATTGAAGAAAATAACGCGATAGAAGAAAATAACTTCGAAAAAGCTGTTGACAGTACCGAAAATATTGATAAAATGGGTATAGAAAACACGTTGCAGGATAGAGACAGTCTAACTATTGATGAGTGTATCGAAGAAGCATTCAGGCTCAAAGAACTAGGTGATTTTGAGGGAGCGATTATTTACCATATGTACGCTCTCGATAAAAAGCCGGGAAAAGACCTTACCTTCTGGATAGTACTTGATATATGTGTTATGTACAAATCCCTCGGCCAGCAGGAATTGGCACTTGATATACTGAACAGCTACTATGATATTTATAGTGATATCATGGATGTTTCGGTAAAAGAAGAAATTGAGAATAATTTATCTGAGATACAAGCTTGACGGATAGTATGGTATTGCATGATATGAAGGAGGGTATTTCTAAAATGAAGAAAACTCAAAAAATACTTGGATTACCTATAATAAGTATTTCTGACGGGCTTGAGGTTGGAAGGGTAAAGAGTATTATCATAAATGCTGAGCGGGGAGCAATTGATTATATTGTAGTGGATAGCGGAATACAAATATTCAGTGCCAGGGTGATTCCAACAGAGGATGTTCTGGGCATAGGCGAGTACGCGCTTACTATTGAGAATGAGGGCGCCATTACCGATATTAGCAGGATACCTGCTGCCATTCAGCTTCTTCAAAACGATATCAGAGTAAAAGGAACCAAGGTCCTCACCAAGAAGGGAAGACTTATCGGCGAAATCGGAGATATCTATATAGATGACAATGATGGGTGCAAGATAACAGGGCTGGAATTTATTGCAGATATTACACAAAAGCAGCTTAAGCTCATACCCCGTGATACAGTAATTACTTTCGGCAAGAATCTTACGGTTGTGAAGGAAGACATAGAGGCTTCACTGCTTGATACTCCGGCGCAGTTGGATACCGATGCCGGATTTGACAATTTTGAAAAAAAAAATGACCCATATGCAGTAGAAGCTGAAGGTACATCCTATACTGATGCAGCAGCTGCATTTGATACATACCGTGGCTTTGATTCCGTGCAAACATCGGTTGAGACGTTTTCGATAGCTTCAGAAGAATTACCTGTCCTAGACACAGCCGCATCTGTCACAGAAACGACTGAATCTACACAGCCAGCTGTAGTTGATACTGACAATGCGTCCGTACTCTTTGAGCAGAGACAAAGACAGTATCTTAAGGGCAGATATGCCACCAGAACCATCACTGATAATATGGGAAATGTTATTATCGGTGAAGGGATGATTATCGATGATACTGTCATTGATGAGGCGAAATCCAAGGACAAGCTGATTGAACTTGTCATGAACAACAAGGCGTAATGGAATAATGATAACTAAAAAGTATAAAGTACTAAGTACTTTATACTTTTTTAATAATCATTCCGCCGTGGCGGAATCTGACAAGATCGAGTGAGGCTTGATGCTCTCGAGATTTTTATTATAGTTACCCATGGGACTGTTGCATAACCAATGAAAAAACATATATGGAGTTGCATGTTGTGGTTAAGAGTCGCAAAACACCGCTGATTTTCTTGCTCATAATGATTCAAAGCACACTGGCAATAACTGCAGGAGTAGTTGTTCTATTTAGTGCATCTGTTAATGATGTACCACCAAAGGTGACGTTGGGCGGACTGGATATTGGCGGTATGCCTTATTCTGAGGCAACGGTGATGATTGAGTCAGAATATACCAGGAAATTTCAATCAAATGTGCTTAAGCTGAATATTGAGAATGGAGAAAGTTATGAGATTCCATTTTCACAGATCGAAGCTGCATTGGACGGGAATGCCACACTGGCTTCAGTGAAGACGATTAAAGGGATCAGAGATATTCCGAAACTTCTGCAAATCTATTTTGGCAACTCCGGTGCGGAGCTCACACCGATAATAAAATTCGATGAAAGCAAGCTCAGAATGGCGTTGGTTGAGATATCCGATGACATCCGGGTCGAACCTGTTGAAGCACAGATTTATTACTCGACCGGAACCGTGGAGAAAATACCTGATACCGCAGGTGTGTCATTGAATGTTACCAATGCGGTGGAGACTATCAGGCAAAAGCTTTCTGAAAACCCTTTTGCAACAATTTCGCTTGACAGTACAAACGGATTTGTGCTTCAGCCTGAAAATGCCGCTGTTACCATGAAGGATTATGATGACATACAACAGGTTCTGGCTGAATGTACCACTACTGTGATCGACGATGAGCTTTTTGAGGATGTTCGGTTCGCAGCAGAGGCCATCAACGGCACAATCTTGCCCGCTGCTGCTGAGGGCGGCATTACGCCGGAGTTTTCTTTTGTAGAGTGTCTTAAGAAAATGCAGGCGGATTTTGGAAGCGAAAGTGACGGATATGATCAGGTTGCATCTACTCTTTATGTAGCGCTGCTGTCAGCCGGTATTCCTAAGGATTCCATCACCAGAATTCCGCACGAATTTGCGGCAGACTATATTGATCCAGGTCTAGATGCATGGATTTCAGGTGATGCCGGTGATTTGAAATTTACCAGTCCTTTCAGTCATAAAACTGCTATATTCACTGAAATAAAGGACGGCAGGATTACAGTAGCTCTGGCCGGAAGTATGAAGGATAAAAAAGAAGATTATAAAATTACAATGGAGATAGTACAACGATTTAAACCTTCTGTTGTCTATGTGGAAAACAGCGGCCTGACGCCCGGAGAAAGAGTTATACTCAATCCCGGGAAGGAGGGGGTAATGGTAAATGTTTTCAGAAATAATGAATTGATCAGCACAGATGAATATAAGGCTGAGAAATCCATTGTTCAGATCGCTCCAAATTCAAACTGGGAACATGAAAGCAAATAAGAAACCCGGGAGCCGGTCGATGACAGAACTTACGAACCTTTAATAAAATTCCTTCAGTATTTCCAATGCATTACTCTCTATGACTTTTTCGCCATATTCATTAAGATAACCTTCGTAAAAATTTACGTTGGCAATTTTTTCTCCGTACTCATTCAAAATCATTCCAAATAATCTCAAATCGGCCTGAGACAGACCGCTTCTGCTCAGTGCGAGATAGTAGGTATCCCCCTGCCTGTAAAGGGTGCTTTCGCCGCTGTATATCTTTTCGAGCTTGCCTCCCAGTTCGCACACATCGTTTAGCTTTCTAAAGGAATAAATCATCAGAGTTGAAGATACCTTACGCCCTCTTTTCTTGATGCGCAGGTCACTCTTTTTCATACGGCTTTTAATATACTTATGAATGGATTCAAATTCGCCGTCTTCATCAATTCTGGTAATTGTGATCTCAAATCCCTCGTTCGAATTGGGAACTGGCTCAATAACCAGCTGAGAATCGGAAAGGCTGAATCCCAGCTGTTCCTCGGCCTGCTCCATCAGTTCCCAGAAAAATTCCTGAGCGGCAGGCGTATCGTAATTTAACGTATCAAGATCTATATTCTTATCTTCCAGATCATTATATGACACTGTAACCTTTATAGTATTGTCACTTATCTTTTCAATTTTCATAGCTACTCCATTTTTATAACGCGCACATGTGACTTAGCTTCCACTACTAAATACATTATACTTCTTTATGAATGAAAAGAGAAGTGTTTTGCATCACTTTACCCGTCGCAGGTACAATGTGACAGAGAGCATTATAAAGTAGACAAGCAATCCAAGCAACGTCCACAGGTACAAAATCGGTGTATTGGAGACAAAGCCAACCACAGGCACATTCAACAACAGCATCAGTGGGAAGCCGACGAATAAGCCTGCTCCGCTGCCAAGAACAAGATTCCTGCCTGCGGAGGACTCCAGATTAGGGTCTATTTCCTTTACAAGGGCAAGGCCTGTGGATATGACGCCCGTTAGATTGCCGTATAAAGCCAGTATATTTTCCAGTACATCTGTATTGTAGAGGCGTTTACACACGAATATGACATACATGACTGTAATGATGCCGCCAATTGTGCCAATAAGCAATGTCGGTAAGAGATACTGCCTGAATATTGTTATGGAAATGGCAGCAATTGAGGCTGTGATCATAAAGTCGAATGCGCCGCCCGATATTCTCTCCAGCAGAAAATTGCTGGTGTATTCCCGGTTAACAACCTTCTTTTTCCTGAGAAAATCAAAAATAAAACGGAACAGGATCGCAAACAGAGCTGCAACAATAAAGCTAAAGCCCCAGAGCATTGCGGATAAAGTGCTGCCAAAGGTTCCTAGCTTTGATAAAACAGCGGTCAGCCCGCTTAGGGCCAGATAGGTCGCCAGATATATAATACCAATTGTAAAGAGCTGTATCGAAAAACCATCGACAGATTCTGTATCTCCGACATCCTCTTTTTGAATTTCACCCTTGACCACATTCATGTCAGGATCAGTCAAGCTATGTGAGGGTACAATTTTTTTAACCTTGATAAGGTAGTTCATCAGTGGAATGCCTCCGATACAAGCCCAGAGCAGGCCCATAGTGGCCATTGTAAGCCCGATATTGCCGCCGTTGGTAAACCCAAGTGCTTCCCACGATCTGCCCATGGAATATGCCTGCCCGGCACCCTGACCATAGCCCAGTGGCAGCAGCATCCCAAATACGGGGAAGAGGTCCGGCACAAAGGTGTATACTAAAAGCAGAGAAAGGCCAAATCCGATGATCCCCTGAAGTACATAGCCATTTACAATAATAATGCCGGTGTTGACGATATCCTTGTTCTTTTTTGTTGTGCGGTCCTTGAGAGCAAGAGCAATAAAGCCTATTGACATCAGATGGTAAATTATCGTACCCAGCCGGCTTGAATCAAACGGAACCAGATTCAGGACTTGCGGACCCAGCAGCAGTCCGATAAAACCGGCAATTATAGCATTCGGAATAAAAAATTTCTTAAAAAATTTAAAGCTTCTTTTAATGTATGTTGCCAAACCAAGAAACAAAGAAATAACTAAAATTTCCCAGATATAACCCCAACTTTCACCCATGTGTACCCTCCAATGTGTTTATTTTTTAGCATCTAATGTATCTATTGCCTTCGTAAATTTATATGCAGGCATCAGGCCGTTGCCTGCACTGAACCTGTAAAGTACCTTGTTAAATATAAACTCAAGCTGATTGTTAGACTGAACGTTTACGCCGGACATTTCGGCCAGTGGAAAACGCAGCTCTTCACTATTCCCATCACAATAGATCAATTCCTGAGGAAGGAGCGATAAGGTTCCGGCAGAGGAAGGACTGCTCAATTCGCCTGTTTTCCCGCCGGTACGAAGGACGATATTCTGCTCCTCAATGATGGATAGGGTGGAATCGGAGTTTATTTTATCCGATATGGACTTGCTGAGCTGTTCCAGCTGCCAAAGGTTCCAGTCCCTGGGATTGTCGAAAATCAGATCATTTGAAAGACTTTTAAAAAAACCTTCAGTGCTGTAGGTGACTTGATATCCGCAGGCATCGCAGCCGAGCAGGTCGCCTTCGGACCTCATTTGATCCGTGCTAAGGCATTTTGGACATGTAAAAAGGAAGAGCTCAAGTCGTTCTGCCCTTCTTCTTCCTTTATATGATAGCATACGCATCCGCTGAGTTTCATATTCGTCGTATTGAAGGCTGCTGGTAATAACTTCAAAAATCTCACCGGCCGATAATGAGGCGAGCTCATGAGAATCCAGCACTTTGGAAAGCACCATTTCAAGTTGCCCTCTTCTGGTGGAAACGGCCCATCTTGGCATGGAGAGACAGGCGCCCTTAAATATCACGCTTATTACAGGGATGCCAAGCGATTTAATCAGTTTAGCTGTGGGAGGAAGAAGCGGAAGTGTTCTGCCATCCCAGTTGCGATTGCCCTCAGGAAAGATACCGATGATGCCTTTGTTTTTCACTACCTCCATAATTCCCCGGATAGATCTGGGATCCGAAATGCGTTTGGTCTTGGGTATGGCACCCACAAGCTTGAGAAGAACCTTAAGTACCGGATTTCTGAAATAAGCATCAGATGTTACAAAGTAGACCGGCCCGGGAAAGCACATGGACAGCAGAAACGGATCCCAGAAATTAGTGTGGTTGGCCAGTACGATATACGGCGGCTCGATATCCTTTAGAATTGCACGGTTACTGATTCGATAATCGAACAGCAATTTCATGTAATTACCGACAATCAACTTCAGAAATTTGTTAAAAAGTTTGCCGAACTTATATTTTCTGGCTGCCATATGTGATCTCCCATATTTGTTTATGGCTTAATCAATAAGCTTTTATCTCAGTCCAGATCCTGTTGTATTCCTTGTTTATTTCGTCGCCGGGGTATTCAAATATTTCACAGTTAGACAGATCCTCCTCTAAAGGGTATGCGCTGCGGTCGGAGACAAGCTCCGGATCTAGCATCTTCATGACCTCTTTGTGAGGGGTTGCATATCCAATGTAATCTGCATTATTGAAAGCCGTATTTGTTTCGCACATGTAATTGATGAAAATTTCGGCTTCCTTCTGATGCTTGCTTGTCGAAGGGATAACCATGGAGTCAAACCAATAGTTGGATCCTTCCTTTGGAATGACATAGGACAGATTCTCATTCTCAGACATGCAATAGTATGCGTCACCGGACCATACAACAGCCAGAGCCGCACTTTCTCCGATCATCATATCCTTAACCTCGTCTACAGCATATGAAAGCACTAATGGTTTTTGCTCAATCAATTTATCCCTGGCCTGGTTCAGCTCGGATATATTTCTAGTATTCATAGAAAAACCAAGCATTTTCAAAGTTATGCCAATGGAGTCCCGCTCGCTGTCAGGCATTATGATCTGCTTCTTATATTTTTCGTTCCAGAGGATCTCCCAACTGTCCACAGGATCGGAAACCATGGTCTTATTATAAAGTATTCCGACGGTACCCCACATATACGGCACTGAATATTGATTATCTGCGTCGTATGAAAGGAATTTAAAACGATCATCAATATGTTTGTAATTTGGGATGTTTTCCATGTTGATCTTATTGAGCAGTCCTTCGTCAAGCATCCTTTTAATCATGTAGTCTGACGGGATGGCTACATCAAAAGGTGAACCGCCTGTCTTGATTTTGACATACATATCTTCATTGGTAGAAAAGTTTTGATAATCCACCTTAATGCCCGGATATGCATTTTCAAAATCCTCTATAGTTGTTTCACCAATATAATCGCCCCAGTTAAATACATTGATCGTGACCTGACCTGCGTCATTGTAGGTACCTGTCGGACCGCAGCCTGTCAGCATAAAGGCTGTGAGTAAAATTGTGGTGATAAATGTTAGCAATCTGTTTCTTTTCATTTTCATTTCTCCTCAAATACAAAATTACCTATTTTAGCTGTTTTCTTTGTCTCATTACCGTTACCAGTATTCCCTGATGACCTTTTATTAATGACTAGCAGTAATGCCAGCACGACAATGAACATTAATGTCGACAATGCATTTATTTTAGGATTAATACCACGCCTTGCCATGGAGTAAACAGTTATAGAAAGCGTGGATACGCCTGAGCCGGTAGTGAAAAAGCTGATAATAAAGTCATCCAGCGACAGCGTAAATGCCAGCAAGAACCCTGTGATGACGCCGGGCATGATCTCCGGAAGGATAACCTTTCGGAATGCATACAACGGAAGAGAACCCAAATCAAGGGCAGCTTCGTAAAGGTGCTTATTAAGCTGCTTAAGCTTTGGCAGCACTGAAAGTATAACATAGGGTATATTAAACGTAATATGGGACAGCAGGAGCGTCAAAAAGCCAAGCTTTAAATTAAAAAAGATAAACAGTATCATCAGCGATATTCCTGTTACGATATCCGGGTTCAGTACAGGCAAATAGGTCAGGTTCATCACAAAGGACCTTGTCAGCTTCTTCAAGTTGTGAATGCCTACTGCCGCAGCCGTTCCAATAATAGTTGCAACGAGTGATGAGATCAATGCAATTGCCAGTGTGTTGTATAAAGAGGACATGATCTGCTTGTCCTCAAACAACTCAGCATACCATTTAAGCGTGAATCCACCCCAATGAGCCCTCGATTTCGATTGGTTGAAGGAGAAAACAATCAACGTAAAAACAGGAGCATATAAGAATATAAAGATGATGCATAGATATACCTTTTTAATTGATTTTCTCAAAACAGCGCACCTCCTGTCTCTTCCTTTTCATATCTGGATGTAAAGCCCATACTAAGCAGAATAAGTGCCATCATAATAATGGAGACCGCAGATCCGAAGTTCCAGTCATACACTCTCATAAACTGATCCTCGATCAGATTGCCTATCAGCGTATACTGACTGCCGCCTAACAGCTTGGATATGATAAATGTCGTGACAGCAGGCATGAACACCATTGTAATCCCGGAGGCTACACCGGGAAGACTAAGCGGGAAGGTGATCCTGCGGAAAACAGTGAAGGCATCAGATCCAAGGTCTTCGGCAGCTTCAATAAGGCTTCTGTCAATTTTGCTAAGTACGGAGAAGATCGGAAGAACCATAAAAGGAAGGAAGTTATAGACCATGCCAAGTATTACGGCAGCATCTGTATACAAAATATTCAACTGCGGCAGTTTCAATGCATCAAGAAGTGAGTTTATCACGCCTTTGCGGTCCAACAGAGTCATCCATGCATAGGTGCGCAGCAAAAAGTTCATCCACATGGGGATGACAAAAAGCAATATCAGAGTATTTTTTTTGCTGAGATCCCGACCCGATAAAATCATTGCTACCGGATAACCAAGCACCAGACAAATGAGAGTACTAATCAGAGCCAGGACAACAGACCGAAGCAGCACCTTCATGTAAACGGGCTGCAGGAATTTTTGGAAGTTTTCCAACGAAAAAACCGTAACACCGTTTTCTGTAACCGTTATAGAGTAGTACAACACAAGAATCAACGGTATCAGTATAAAAATTATCGCCCAGACAATGTAAGGGATTGAAATCCATCCTTTTTTCATGATACAAGTACCTTTTTCATTATTTGAATATCATTTGGGTATATTTTAAGGCCTACCTTTGCATCCACAGGCTCCATCAACGTACTTTGGACAATCCATTCAAAGCCGTTTTCATCCTCCACCAGCATTTCGTAATGAACACCTTTAAATATGACGGATCTGACAATTCCTTGCAGCAGGTTTTCATTCTCACGCATGAGCTTTATGTCTTCAGGGCGTACGACCACATCAACATTTTCGTTGAGGTCGAAGCCTTTGTCCACACAATCGAATTCATGGCCCGCAAACTGGACCCGGTAATCGCGCAGCATCACGCCGTCAATAATATTGCTCTCTCCGATAAAGTCAGCAACAAAGGCGTTCTTCGGCTCATTGTAAATATCTTGAGGAGTGCCGATTTGCTGGATAACACCGTTTCGCATGACTACGATAGTATCAGACATGGAGAGGGCTTCTTCCTGATCATGGGTAACATATATAAAGGTTATGCCAAGCCTCTTCTGCATGTCCTTCAGTTCGATCTGCATTTCCTTGCGCAGCTTCAGGTCTAATGCGCCAAGAGGCTCGTCCAATAAAAGGACCTCAGGTTCATTGACAAGAGCGCGGGCAATGGCGATCCTCTGCTGCTGACCGCCGCTGAGCGAATCCACCGACCTTTTTTCAAAACCTTCCAGATTAACCATGGAAAGCATGGCGGCGACCTTTTCACGGATGACGTTATTATCAACCTTTTTGATTCTCAATCCGAATGCTATATTTTCATACACGTTCATATGCGGAAACAGCGCATATTTTTGAAAGACAGTATTGACCTTCCTTTTATATGGTGGAACATCATTTATATTTACACCCTCGAATAGTACCTTACCACTGGTCGGTCTTTCAAAACCGCCGATCAGTCTTAATGTTGTGGTTTTGCCGCACCCACTGGGGCCAAGCAGGGTTATGAATTCATTTTGGCGGATATAGAGGTTTATGCTCTTGAGAGCCTCAGTGCCGTCATATTCTTTCGTTAAGTCTACCAATTCAATAATGTGATTCGACATAAAGCATACTCCTTATCGCACATTGGCAAAGTCATTATTGTAGGTCAAAAGCTGGGAGGCGTTGAGATCCAGAGCAATTTTGCCTCGGTCTTTCCTCCGTTGGAAATTGAATGTATTGCGTTGGGCTTGAAGTAGAAGCTCTCGTCCTTCTTTGCCTTGTATTTTCTGCCGCCAAGGTGTATGTGCACGCTGCCGGAGAGCACATAACCAAATTCTTCGCCTTCGTGGGGATCGTCGATCTCTGAGCTGCCGCCAACCGCAAGAGATAATAAAATCGGTTCCATGCGATTCTTCTGTGAATCCGGCACGATCCATCTGATCACATGGCCTGATTCGTGGTTTTCCTTTACAAAAACATCTTCTTTTCCAAACACAATCTTTTCATCCACGATCTCGTTAAAAAAATCCTTGAGGTTGGAGCCGAGACATTGGAGAAGATCCACAAGTGTTGCGATAGAGGGGGAGGTCAGATCCCTTTCGATCTGCGAAATAAAGCCCTTTGAAAGCTCACTTCTGTCTGCCAGCTCCTCCTGAGTCAACCCGTTTTTTATTCTCAACATTTTAATCTTGTTGCCAATATTCATGCTCATATTACCTCTTGCGTTTTTATACGCAGTATTTAAATGTAAACAATTTGTTTAGAATAACTAAACAACAAAAACAACTTATTATAATCATATACTGCAATTGTTGTCAATAATATTTGAAAAAAAGCCGAAGAGTTACAATAAGTAAAAGTTACTGTCACAAGGATATGATTAATAATTAATGCTAAGTCAAATTTTACAAATACAATTATATATTACATTGTCTTCAACATAAATACTATGATAACATGGAGCTGTAAGGTGTTGGAACGATTATAAAATAATACTAAGGAGTGAGTGGGATGTCATTTGATCTGGATATGAAAAATTTTTGGGAAGTAAACAACAGATGCCTGGATTTTACCGCAGATATCCCAAGAGTGCCGGTAAGCATCCATCTGGACGGCGATTGGATCTGTGAATATATGAAGCTGGATAACGCAAAATATTACTCCGATTTCGAATATCAACAGGAACATCGCGAGAAATGCAATGAAATCACACAGAAGGAATTTGCCTATACAGTTCATCCAAGTATTGATTTTGGTGTTATTATGGATGCCTCAATATACGGAGGCGCGGTTCATTATGAGTCAAAAGCTACTCCTACTCTCAAACCGGTAATAACAGATCCGGAGGAAATTGATGCCTTTGTTGAAAAAATGGATGAGGTCGATATTTTAGAGCAGGGTTTGGTACCTAAATACCTCGAATGGAGAGAAAAAATCAGAACCCGGTATGGAATGGACCTGAAATACGGCGGCGGTATAAAAGGCTGTGCTACAATGCTGGGTCAGCTGTGCGGTATCACAAATTTTCTTACATGGATCATGACAGACCCGGAAGAAATTCACAAGCTGGTCTCATGCTGGCTGAGAACAACAAAACGCTATATCGACACACTTCGTAAAGTGACCGGGTTTCCCGAAGAACAGCGCGGATTTTCTTTTGCGAGTGATGTTGCCGGAATGTTGTCACCTCAATTATTCAAAGACTTTATTATGCAAGCGGAAAAAGAGCTGTACGACATATATGCTCCCTCTGCCACTGACTCCAGATTTTATCACGCAGATTTCCATATGTTTCATCACCTTGACACACTAAAGGACATGGGTGTTAATGAAGTCAACATTGATCCGTATATTACTCCCAGGCAGATTCTGGACAAAATGCCCGATGCGGTAATATATGGCCAGATACCTCCCACAAAAGTACTGCTATACGGCACTCCCGAAGAAGTATATGCATGTGCCAGAAGGGATATTGAGCAAGCCGGGCCCGGCAAGCATCTGGTACTTTGTACTGCCGGAAGCATCAATCCGGGTACATCCTTCGAAAATCTAAAAGCAATGTGCCGTGCTGCAGAAGATTTTGGGGCTATATATTAGATTGTTTGCTGCCTTCGATGAGATTCCGCCAAATCACAGTGCTGCATATAGCTGCTACGATTGGAGAATATCTGCAATTTTCAAGATTTTATCAACCGTTACCCTTTGCTTGTTATCCAATATGGGTATTATAAGCTTCATTGTTTTTATGATCTGGTTCTGGTCCGGCTTATTCCTGTTCAGCCCCCTGATATGCTGCTTCAGCTCCCGATATGCGCCACTGTAACGGTTGCACTGACTAAATGCGGTGCTATATGAAATTCCTCTGGTTTGCGGCATCAGATTGGCCACAGTGGACAGGATCTCCTGCAGCAGTGATAATCTGTCAGGCTGAACATATTCATACGCATCTTCTCCTTCTTCCCGAGTTTGTTTCTGGTATAGCTGCCTCACCTTCTGCAGCGTCAAGAGCCCGTTTGTGATGTTTTCTATCGGTAAGTTTCCCATCATATTCACCATGATTTCAAATTCACAGTTTATATTATGTAAAATCTCCTGTAATGTTTCATTCTATAATAAAAACCACCAGTCAATAGGTGGTTTTAACAAGTTAATTATCCTTGTGTTACTATTTAATAGCTGTCTATGGCATACCTCAAGGACTTCTTATGTTCAGGCAGCTTAGAGCGGGAACTTCTTATCCAGTTTTTTATGGGTGAAGCTGCTTCTTTTTTCTGCGTAATCTGCAACGATCTGACCTTTTCCGATCAGACTGTATTTATAGATCACCAGGCCTTCGAGACCCACCGGGCCTCTGGCATGCAGTTTCCCCGTGCTGATTCCGACCTCGGCTCCAAATCCGTATTTGAAACCGTCGCTGAAACGGGTGGAACAATTCCAGAATACATTGCCGGAGTCCACCAGAGACATAAAACGGGCAGCGTGTTCTTTGTCTGAAGTAACAATGGAATCGGTGTGCCCAGAGCCGTATGTGTTGATATGGCTAATAGCTTCGTCAATATCCTGAACTACTTTAATGGATAATTTATAGTCCAGATACTCAGTCTTCCAGTCGTCCTCTGTAGCAGCAGCAATAGGAATAATTGAATTGGTTTTGGAGCATCCGCATAGTGTTACATTTTTTTGATCCGCAGCCTGCTTTAAACGCGGCAGAAAATCTTCGGCGGCGTCCTGATGGACAAGCAGTGTTTCAAGGGCATTGCAGACTGCTACATATTGTGTTTTGGAATCGATGGCTATCCGAACGGCCATATCAAGGTCGGCCGAGGCATCAATGAAGCAGTGGCATATACCGTCGGCATGGCCCATTACAGGAATATTTGTATGGTCCATAATATACCTGACAAATTCATTGGACCCTCTGGGAATTATCAGATCAACATATTTATCCTGATCCAGCAGTTCATTGATGTCTGCTCTCGTCTCCATCAGTGCGCACCAGCCTTGTGGTATTCCGGCTTCCTCAGTTGCGGAGATGATGAGATCTGTAAGTATCCTGTTGGTTTCTTTGACCTCTGAGCCACCCTTCAAAAGTACGCCGTTGCCGCTCTTTAAGCAGAGCGTGGAAATCTGAACAAGCGCGTCCGGTCTTGACTCAAAGATGATCCCGATAACACCGATGGGGCAGGCAACCTTATAAAGCTCAAGGCCTTCATCGAGCTCTGTGGATAAAAGAGTTTTCCCCACCGGATCCTCTAATTTTATAAGACTGTGAAGGCCATCTATGACATCGTTTAATTTGGCATCGTCAAATTTGAGCCTCTTTAATAGTGGAAAGGAGACTTTTTCAGCTTCGCTCCTTCGGAGGTCTTCCTCATTTGCTCTAAAAATTTCCTGTTTATGGGCTATTAAAGACTCGGCTATACACAGCAGAGCCCTGTTTTTTTCATCCGCGCTTGCAGCGGCAAGCTTCAGTGATGCAGCTTTGACTTGTCTGCAGGCTTCAGTGATATTCATACGCGACACCTCATTACATTGTATAATGCAGTCATCTTTGATGTTCTGATTTTCACATAGTATACCAAAATGAAGGAAGCATAGCAATACAGCTCCTGCAAATGAAGCTGTTGTTTCTGCCATTGCACAATATCCACAAATCAAAACTACGAAAACAGCAATTGTTCAGGCATTTAATTATCACACTAATAAATCTTGCGTCCCTTTTCATCGGGAATACCGCTCTTGCGCCAGAAATAAGTGTTGATAACATCCCGCCACTCACAGGCATGGGCGGCTTGTTCCTGCAATCGTTCAATAACGCGTGCATAGCACTGAGAGTCGATATGATCCCTGAGGCTTTTCCACCTCTCCACCAGTTCGGCTGCCCGATCAGCACCTTCGAATCGTGAATCATAAATATGCTGTATAAGGGTTACACCTGACCTGAGTCGATATTGATATGGAATGTAATGGAAAAACAGAAGCAGTTCTTCCGGACAAGTACCAGGATTTTCATACATCTGCGCATTAGGACCGAAATATCTTCCCGCATAACCTGTACCTGACCGTATGGTTCTGTCAACTCCAAGGCCTTTGGTGTCCGCACGGTGGTAAGTGCCCCAGGCTGAATATTCATATCCGTCTACATTCGGGCCGTAATGATGATTTGGGTTGACCATCCAGCCGATCCCAAGAGGAGAAGTGTAGCTTTCGTATATGGAGTATGAATCCATAAGCATGCCCGTTACAGTACTGAGCACGAAAGGGTTGTTTCCATAGGTCTGTCTGACCCATTCGGTCGTGATGGCGGCACAGGTAAGCTGCGGATCCCATGCTAACCGTCCGAAGCTGTACAGATTTGCCTGTGCCAGATCATGCCCCGTCCAGTTAAGATCATTGCCGACGTTGGATACTGCCGCTATTCCGGAGAGGGCGCCATTTGCCCCGGCATCCGACAACAGCTTCCTGACAGTGGTTCCTTTACCGTCACTGAAGGTGTCAAAATCCAGCACTTCTTTCCACATGGGAGCCAGATAGCATAAATGCTTCTGCTGTCCCGTATATTCCTGAGTGATTTGAAACTCCATCATGATATTAGCGTTTTTTAGGCCGCCAAAGAGAGGAGATACAGGTTCCCGTACCTGGAAATCCATTGGACCGTTCTTGATCTGAAGCAGGACGTTATCGGCAAACTGCCCATCAAGCGGCATAAAGTTGTCATAGGCGGCGTTTGCTCTGTCCGTGGTCCTGTCTCTCCAATCCTGCAGACAGTTATATACAAAGCAGCGCCATATGACCAGTCCGCCGTAAGGTTTCAGAGCGGCAGCCAGCATATTTGCCCCCTGAGCATGATCCCTGCCATAAGTGAAGGGGCCTGGACGAAACTCCGAATCCGCCTTTACCATGAACCCGCCAAAATCAGGAATAATACTGTAGATTTCCGCTGCTTTCTCATGCCACCATGTCTGTACACTCTTCTCGAGAGGATCAGCGGAATCGAGTCCGCCAAGTCCAATCGGGGCGGAGTAGTTTACGCTAAGGTATGTCTTGATGCCGTACTGTCTGAACAAATCTGCGACTTTAGATAACTCTGGAAGAAATTCCTTTGTGATCAGGCGGGTTTCGGTCTCGTGAACGTTAACATTATTCACAACAATTCCGTTGATTCCTATGGAAGCTACTAATCTTACATAGTCGCGAACCCTTGACAGATCAGAAATGAATTGGTTATTTTCAAAAAATATAGAATTACCAGAATATCCTCTTTCAATAGTACCGTCCATATTGTCCCAATGATTCAGTATCCTAAGCGAAACGGCTGGATTATCAAGAAGATAGGTTTTGTCATTGAAGGTGCCGCACTTCAAAAGCCTTAGCAGGGAAAATACGCCATAGAGCAAACCGGAGGCGGATCTGCCGGCAAGTAACAGACAATGGCCCGTTGAATGACAGTAATGCTTTATCAGGTATCCTTCCATTCCAAGCATGCTTCTTTCATTTTCACAGACGAAACTTTCCCTCTCGTGCTTTTCTTCGATCATTTCAATGACCACAGTTCCGTTTGGCTCGGGAGCAGAAACAGGTCGGAGAGCTTTGCCGGTCATTGACCGGATGATATCGGACAACTCCTGCTTTACTGTTTCAAGCTGAGGACTGTCAGACGGAATGTAAATACTGTCAAAAAAAGACGAGTATGTACTGTATATGGATGTGCTCATGTCAGTTAGGCCTAACCAGGCATCGTAGCCGCTGCTTTTTTTATCAAATCGTATTTTCATTGTATCCTTTCCTGCAGTATCCCTGCATTGCCAATAATTGAACTCAATTATTTAGCGTAGATTCTGCGGATTGACCTGCCTGAGTCTGCGTTTCACTGCTTATAGGTGCGTTATTCTGTGAGCCGCCATTTTGGTTACTATCAGCGGGTGGCTTTCCGGTGTCCGGCCACAATGAAAAATCAAATGTACCCTCAATAGCAGGCACTTCTATGACTGAGGGAGCTCCATGAACGGTGCAGTATTCTCCTTCAGGTAATTCGTAAGCAAGGTCTTTGGGTGCTTTTTCATTTGGCTGTGTCGGGACATATGGAATCGTACGCTGGATAAATACTTTATTCTCAACTGATTCTACAGGACAATAGGGACCGGCAAGGAGATTTCTTTTGAGAGTATCCTGGCTTGCCTTACATACCTGTGCCTCCACGTGTACTGTGCAGGGGTCATCGTCCCTTGGCTCAGTACCTTTAATAAAATATTCAACTTTAGTAGCATTCCCTCTAGGATCACGTGCGCACAATTCAGTGGCGATCTTTCCCGAATAAATACATATTTTTTTCTGAACCAGCCCTGTTGCTGGCTTTTCAAATTCCTTCCGAGGCAAGCCCTCATGGATCTTTTTCATCACGGCAGCCCAGATGATCTGAGCCTGATCGTACTCTTCCGTAATTATTGTGATAGGTTCGCTGCCGCTGTTATCATAACCGTACCATACTGCGGCTGAATAATATGGAGTGTATCCGACGAACCATTTATCAATATTTTGGCTGGTAGTTCCTGTCTTACCCGCAACCGGCATACCAATAATCTCTTCAGTAATATTTTTTGCAGCCGTACCGCTATGAGGATAGGGAGAAGTCCTTCCCTTTGTGACTTCCTGCATTAAATCCATCATAATGAATGCGGTCTGCTCACTGTAAGCAATGCTGAAGTTGGTTGTTTTTCTGTTAATGAGCTCTTTGCCGCTGCTGTCTGCAACAAGAGTAAAGGTAGTAGGCTCATAATACATGCCTTCATGTGCGAAAGGCACATAGGCTGCGGCCATCTGAAGCGGATTAACGCCTTCCTCTAAGCCGCCGAGTACAAGGGAAATATATTTTTCATTTTCCCTGTCGATCCCGACTCTTTTCAGATACTCAATTGAGTTATCGGGACCCAGAATATCTTTCCATATTTTCGCTGCTACGACATTGACAGAGTTTTTCAGACCGTTCCTCACTGAGGTCAGACCGTCAAATGAGTGGTCATAGTTGCGTGGATACAGACGGTCGGCGTCTTTGCCGGTCAGCATATATACCGGAACATCGTCAATTATTGTTGCCGGTGTAATCAATTTTAAATCGAGTGCCGGGGCATAAGCTGCTATGGGCTTGATACTTGAGCCGGGCTGCCTTTTCATTAACGAGGAGGATGCTCGATTGAGGGTGTTGCTTGCTTCCTTTTTGCCATAACCGCCGCGCAGCGCTTTTACCTGACCGTTCTGAACATCTATGATAGCCATTGCGGCTTGTGAATGTTCCATTTGCCGCTCTGCCATTGGATTTATCTGAGGGAAGTATTGGTCGTCCATAAAGACAGAATCCATATCGGCCTGGATCTTTGCATCAAAGGTGCTGTAGATCTCAAGGCCTCCGCCGTAAATCATGTAGTTTGCCGCAGTGGAAGATATGCCCTTTTCTTTCATTAATGCATTTCGCACATCGACGATTACCTGATCGACAAAGTAACTTTGTACGCTTGTTACCTTCTGTGATTGTGCCTTCGAAGCAAATTTGAGTTCTTTCTTCATTGCCTGATCATATTGCGCCTGATCAATCTTTCCAAGCTTCAGCATCATACCCAATATGGTTTCCTGACGATCTTTTCCTCTTTCACGTCCGGTTGTGGTAAAAGGATCGTAACGCCCGGGGCTGTTAGTAATTCCGGCAAGATATGCACATTCGGCCAGATCCAGTTCCTGGACCGGCTTACCGAAGTATTTTTTTGATGCTGACTGAACACCGTAGCAGCTATTGCCCCAATAACAAAGGTTAGTGTAAAGCTCAAGTATCTGCCACTTCTCCAGTTTCTTCTCCAATTGAACGGCTGCATACCATTCCTGAACCTTTCGTTCCAAAGAACGTGTGGTATTTCCGGTTATATTTTTGACGACCTGCTGGGTAATGGTGCTGCCGCCTCGGGATGCACTGCTGTCTCCGGTTACGATGCTTTTTGCAAAGCCTATGCCTGCATTTATTATTCCCTGTATATCGATGCCGTTATGAGTTTCAAAACGTTCATCCTCTATGGCAATGATCGCATCCTTCAGGTATTTCGGGACTTCCTTATCGGAAACGTACTCACTGTCCATATTATCCTTGCCGGTCAGCTTCTGTATGATATTTCCTTTGGCATCATATATGATCGTGGTTTTACCGGAGGTTTTCGTGGCCAGCTGCTCTTCCGTGATCGGTTCGGCAGTTTTGATATATCCATATAC
>JAEYON010000177.1 GCA_023411645.1 Bacillota bacterium
ATCACCGGGTTCGTCCTTAATCAACCGGGCTTGATTAGCTTTAACCTTTATGGGCTTGATTTATACCTGTTTTTCTTTTTTATCCTCTGTTTTATCAGAGTATCATCCATTATGCTCCGGCGTCATAGTGAAATAATATGTGACAGAATGACAAATAGTCAGAAGGGGATTGCATAAAGCTTACTGATCTGAAGACGGTTGATCGTGTGTGATTCCCTTTAATATTGCTATCTTGTTTCCTTTACTGTTTACTTTCACTTTATCACATAGGCTTCTTAAGATAAGAATTCCTCTTCCGCTTTCAGTCATATCCGATGGCTGCGGTTCTTCACAGAAAGCCTTTAACCGATCGCAGGTATGGACGTAATCATATCCACATCCTTCGTCCTCAATAACAATATACAACTTGCCATGTGTTCCGATACCGGCATTGATCTTAACGCTTTTACTCTCATCTTCCATATTACCATGCCTTATTGCGTTTATCAGCAGCTCGTTTAGTATAACCTTCAGTTCAAACAAAACAGATTCGTTCAGCTGCCCACACTTGCACTGAAGACTGCTAATCAGTTCCTCTACTACGATCCGTATACTATTGATTGTACTTGGTACTAAATTGCTGTAGAAACCAAGACTTTTCACTAAATTCCACGTCCCTTTCACATATCATATCCACGAATGTAAAAATCAGCTGTCCTTTGAAACAGCTATACTTCACAAGCCGGACACAATACCACAGCACGACCTGTCTGTGTATAATTTACCCCGCCGAGGGTTTTGATAAACATAGTATTTTGTGAGTATGGGGCCGTATTATTTAGCCATTAGGTTTCTGAATCTCTCAAGAACTTTACGTTCAAGACGTGATATATACATTTGAGAAACACCGATTCTATCTGCTATCTCTTTTTGCGTCATTTTATTGAAAAAACGAAGTCTTATAAACTCTCTCTCAGCCTCACTGAACTTATTGAAGCTCTTCTCAAGAAAATCTCTATTCTCGATTCTTTCAAATGTTGTATCTTCATATCCGATGGTCTCATGTAGCTCCAGGTCATCGTCACTGAAGGCATTCTGGTCAAAGGACTGCATATTATATGCATTCCAGGACTCAATAATCTCGAGTACTGTCTCGGTTCTGATATTCAGGTAGGCGGCAATCTCATCCACCTTCGGGACTCTATTCAGTTCCTGTGATAGATGATCCTTAGCAAAATTCACCTTCTGATATACTTCATATATTCGTCTGGGAATCCTGATAGCAGCACTTTTATCCCGAAAATACCTTTTGATCTCGCCAATAATAGTAGGCGTAGCAAAGCTGACGAACTTAAACCCTTTATCCGGGCTGAATCGCTCCACTGCTTTAATAAGTGCTATTGAAGCCACTTGATAGATATCATCGAAATCTACTCCGCGGTTTATAAATTTCCTTGAGATGATTTCAGCCAGATATAAATATCTGTTTACAATCTCATTTCTGACGGCAGAGTCTCTATCGATGCTATATCTGATAAAGAGAGCATCGGTATCTTCCGATTCTTTTGATACAGTTGATTCACGATTGTAATTCATTGCTGGAGATCACCTCAAAATTTCTTGTCATCGAGAATACAAAGTTTTTTCCATTAGGACAATACTCGACCTCATCCATAAATGCGTTGATAATGGCAATTCCTAATCCGTCGTCGTCCTCGCTAAACAAACAGTTAATATTATCAATGTCAGAGTTGAAATAAACCTTAAGTTTATCTGAATAGATATTAAAACGGATTTCGTATTGTCTGTCAGGAGTATCGGCTAAACTGATGATCCTGTTGCAAACCTCCGATACGGCTACCTTGATATCCTCTACAGTATCAATGTCGAATCCGGATCTGGTGGCAATACCAGATGCTGTCAGCCTTGCAACGCTGACATACCCGGGTTTGCAGGGCAGTGTTAAAATTATTGAATCCTTTGCTTCCATTTTACTTCGCTCCTTCTATACAATGCATCAACGAATGATAAAAAGCTTGTCCAGACCGGTAATGTTAAATAGCTTCTTGATGTTGTCCCTGATGTTCTCAAGACTGATATTCCTGCCTGTAAGCTTGGCTTTCTTCAAAGCACCGACAAATATGCCCAGGCCGGTGCTATCAATATAGTCCAAACCATCGCAATCAATAACAATATCCTTCACACTGTTATCCACAAGATGATATAGATTCTCTTTGAACTGTGCAGCAGTGTATATGTCAATCTCTCCTCGCAACACAACCCTTTCTGCATGCTCCATTCTTTCCTCTTTCATGATCAATTCACTTGCCATCTGCACCCCTCCTGTTCATTTCTCCATAAGAAATTGTATTAATTTTTCTGCTTTGTCGATCTGCTCACAGCCAACAAATATACATGCGATCTTCTCGTTACCAAGAACGCCTGTCTCCTCCAGAACCGCGCTGTTCGATACATCAATTCCAAAAAGGTGCGTCTGAGCAGGTTCCTGTGCTGTATTGTCAGTCGCTTCCTCCTCAGATAATTCATCTGTTCCTATGGTCTGGTCTTCAACCGCTACAACAAATTCCTTATTCGCTTCCAGATCCACACCGAGTCCGGGTGCGATTTCATCCAGGCTCATAAGTGCCCCCTGTTTAGCATATCTATTAAAAGTAGTCTTGTCCAATATAAAAACGTCGATATCACCAGCCGCCATCAGAACAGTTGCTTTCATCTCCATTGCATACTGCTGTTCCCCCATACTGTCATCTCCCAGATATGCCCCGTCGATTCCCGGTTCTGCTATCTGAGGAACATTTGCTTTTATACTGTCTTTAAGAGCGTCCGTTGCATCTGAGTATATGAAACTTCCTACAAATGCCAGATTGAAATCCGGCCTTACTGTATTAACACATCCCCTTACCGTAAATACTATAATAAGAATCACTGCAATTATAGCAAGTATGTGATATTTATAATAGTAGAAAAAATTCTTAGCCTTCTTTTCGTCTATTCCTGCTTTTTTCAACAGCGGGGCTGCTTTTCCGGGTGTATACTCTTTCTGCGGAACTTCATAGCCCATTAGGACATCATATGCTTTTGTAATCTGTTCAAAGCTATATTCGTTAGACCGCTCTGTCTTGGCCGTCACGGCAGCAGGATCTTGCAGAGTCTTTCCCTCTGGATCTTCTCCGGTCTCTTGATTCTCTTCCATAAATGCCTGTTCAGCTTTATGTCTTTTAAGGTATATGGCATATTTTCTTTCTATCTCATTTCGGGTAGCGTCCTTCGTGACCCTAAGGATCTTCCGTGCTTCTTTTTTATCCATTCAACCTCACTCCTTAGTTTAATCCAAACAATTACCAAAATTACTCCTTTGGCTTCATTGTGGGAAAGAGGAGGATGTCCCTGATAGAGTATGAGTCAGTCAAAAGCATAATCAATCTGTCAATGCCGATACCTAGTCCGCCTGTGGGAGGAAGGCCATATTCCAGTGCGTTTACATAATCATCATCCATCATATTTGCTTCGTCATCCCCTGCTTCCCTCTTCTTCACCTGTTGCATGAATCTGTCCATTTGATCTATCGGATCGTTCAGTTCCGAATAAGCATTAGCCATTTCTCTGCCTGTTATGAAAAGTTCAAACCTCTCGGTCAATTCCGGCTTGTCGGGTTTTCTCTTTGTCAAAGGTGATATCTCAACAGGGTAATCTATAATAAATGTCGGCTGGACCAAATGTTCCTCCGCCATTTCCTCGAATACAAGGCTCATGACCTCTCCCTTTGACATTTTTCCGTCTACATGCAGCTTCTTTTCACGGGCAGCATTGCATGCTTCTTCATCACTGCCGATCTTATCAAAATCAATACCTGAATATTTCAGAACAGCCTCTTGCATTGTCATCCTGTTCCACGGAGGAGCCAAATTGATCTCCTCGCCTTGATAATTTATTATGGTTGTTCCCAGCACTTTTTCGGCTACAGTGGAAATCAACGCTTCGGTGAGCTCCATCATTCCCTTATAATCTGTATATGCTTCATAAACCTCCATCATCGTAAACTCAGGGTTGTGTTTAATGGACATCCCTTCATTTCTGAACATCCTGCCCATCTCATAAACTTTTTCCAGGCCGCCAACAATAAGCCGCTTTAGATAAAGCTCCGGTGCGATCCTCAGGAAGAGATCCATATCAAGCGTGTTGTGATGTGTAACAAACGGCTTTGCTGTGGCGCCACCCTGTATAGTATTCAAGATCGGTGTATCTACCTCAAGGAATCCTCTGTCATCGAGAAATCTTCGAATTTCCTTTATGATTTTACTCCTGGTAATAAACGTCTTGCGCACGTCGGGATTGATGATCAAATCAACATATCTTTGCCTGTAACGCAGATCAACATCCTTCAGTCCATGCCATTTTTCCGGCAGTGGCTGGAGTGACTTGGCTAGCAATCGGATGCTGGATGTCTTGATGGATATTTCCCCTTTATGAGTTTTAAAAACAGAGCCCATCACACCAACAATATCCCCTATGTCAAACTTCTTAAAATCCTCGTAGGCCTCTTGTCCTACGTCATCGATCTTGACATATAGCTGGATTTTCCCGTCACGGTCCTGCAGATCACAAAAGCTGGCCTTGCCCATTCCCCTTTTTGACATCAGCCTGCCCGCAACAGAAACTTCTGTACCTTCCATTTTATCGAAGTTTTCTATGATCTCGTTCGAGTGATGAGTTACATCATATTTTATTATTTGAAAAGGATCCTTCCCGCTTTGCTGAAGCTCCTTCAATTTCATTCTTCTCACCCTGAGAATTTCATTAAGATCCTCGAGATCATTTATATCTGCGTTGTTTTCAATATGATCAGCCATTTACCTTCCTCCTAAGCTTTATGTATATTTATCTGTAAAAAATATCTGCGATATGTAAGAATAACAGCTTATATAAGATAAACTGTTATTCTTAATTATTATATATTAAATTATTCCTTAGGTACAACTCTCTGCAGCTTTATTTTTCTATCTTTAATATTTTAAACTTTAAAATACCGTCCGGAACTGCCACTTCAACAACGCTACCCTTCTTTTGATGCATCAGTGCTGCTCCGACAGGGGATTCATTCGATATTTTAAACTGGGCAGGATCTGCCTCCGTCGAACCCACAATCAAATAAACGATCTCATCGTTATACTCCATATCAAGAAGACGCACCTTTGAACCGATTGTCACCTTATCGGTACTGACATCCTCCTCATCAATAATTCTTGCATTCTTCAGCATTGTCTCCAACTGAACAATCCTGCCCTCGACGTATGCCTGTTCATTTTTGGCTTCATCATATTCCGAATTTTCCGAGATGTCCCCAAATGAGAGCGCAACCTTTATTCTTTCCTTTATTTCCATTCTTTTAGGACCTCTCAACTGCTCAAGCTCTTCCTCCAGCTTCTTCAAGCCTTCATAAGTTAGTATGACTTCTTTGCCTGCCATTTAGAGCCTCTCCTTTACCTATAAATTTGTGTTGATAATATATGCATTTACTCCGCATTTATTCTGTCAATGTATCATTCTTGTAAGTCGTCAGGCTGTCCTTAAACTGTCGTTTCATTATCCTTCAGTATAACATCGTGAGCACCGCCTTCAATGATACTGGTAGAAGAGACAAGTGTTAGTCTTGCCCTGCTGTGGAGTTCATCAAGGTTCAATACCCCGCATGTACACATAGTTGATTTAATTTTGCTCAAAGTAGTCTCAAGGTTATCCTTGAGGTTGCCGGCATATGGCACATAAGAATCGACGCCTTCCTCAAAGTCCAGCTTCTGCTTTCCTCCCATGTCGTATCTCTGCCAGTTACGCGCCCTGTTGGAGCCCTCGCCCCAGTATTCCTTGACGTAGTTGTTGCCGATCCTCAGTTTTCTTGTGGGACTTTCATCAAATCTGGCAAAGTACCTGCCAAGCATGATAAAATTCGCACCCATGGCAAGTGCAAGCGTCATATGGTAATCATGAACGATCCCGCCGTCTGAGCAGATCGGAACATAAATACCTGTTTTCCTGAAATACTCATCCCTTGCATTGGCAACTTCAATGACCGCCGTTGCCTGGCCGCGGCCGATACCCTTTTGCTCTCTGGTGATACAGATGGACCCTCCTCCGACACCGACCTTGACAAAGTCAGTTCCAGCCTCGACCAGATATAAAAAGCCTTCCTTGTCAACAACGTTTCCGCCGCCGACCTTCACCTCGCCGTGATACTTTTTCTTGATCCACTCGATAGTTTCCTTCTGATATTCTGTATAACCATCTGACGAATCCACACACAGAATATCCGCACCTGCATCCACAAGGGCCGGCACCCTGTCCATGTAATCCCTGGTGTTTATTCCGGCTCCGGTTATAAGCCTTTTATGAGAATCCAGCAATTCAAGTGGATTTTCCTTATGACTATCGTAGTCCTTCCTGAAAACCATATATACCAGATTCTGATTCTTATCAATGATCGGAAGGCAGTTCAGCTTGTGGTCCCATATCATATCGTTGGCTTCTTTAAGGGTGATTCCTTCTTCTCCAAAAATCAGAGCCTTGAACGGCGTCATGAATTCTTTGATTTTCGTGTCTGTTGGCGTCCTGCTGACCCTGTAATCCCTACTGGTGACAATTCCAAGCAGCTTTCCGGTAGAAGACCCGTCCTCCGTTATTGCAATGGTGGAATGACCTGTACGCGCCTTCAGTTCAAGCACATCCATAAGGGTGTCATCTGGCTTAAGGTTTGAATCGCTGACAACAAACCCTGCTTTGTATTTCTTTACCTTACTGACCATTTCAGCCTGCTTTTCAATAGGCTGTGATACAAAAATAAAAGAAAGACCTCCGCATCTTGCCAGCTCGATTGCCATTCCTGAGTCGGAAACAGCCTGCATAACTGCTGATACGAGCGGTATATTTATTTCCAGAGAGGCCTTTTCATCTTTATTAAATTTAACGATCGGAGTTTTCAAACTAATATTCTGAGGTGTACATTCTTTGGATGTGAGGTTCGGCAATAACAGGTACTCATTAAAAGTCCTGGATGGTTCATTGTAATAAAACGCCATGAAACTTACCTCCTATTCATCGGCATTATATAGTTGTAAAAACACGTAAAAATATTAGATAACATTATACATAAGAACCCTGCCCGCGTCAAGAACGTTGAAATGGATTATTATGGGTCTTACAGCACTACCCCTTTATCTTTCTTACATTGCTTTATTCCCTATTCAATACGCCTAACGAGTAAACACTTTTGAAACCCAATATCGTGTTAAAACAGTCCAATTTTCTTTTTACAATTACGATACCAATAAGTGCATACACAGTCATAATCAAAGTAGATACTATTGTGTCTTTCCGTTATTCAATCCAATGCCCTCAATCTTTGTACAAAGGTCTCATCATAAATCTGCCTTCAGCTGCCTTTCCAAACCCAAACTGTTCATATAATCCATGAGCATCCTTTGTAGCCAGGATACCCCTTAAGTCCTTGTAGTCGCTTGACTCCACGATCATCTTTACCAATTTCTTGCCAATCTCTTTTCCCCTGTGGTTTTCATCTACAATCACATCGCAAAGCCAATAAACAGTGGCATAATCTGTTACAACCCGTGCAAATCCAACCAGTTCATTACCTATATAAGCACCGTAACAATCGGAGTTGCTTATAGCTTTTTCTATTACCTCGACCGAGCGGTCACTCGCCCAATAACTCTTTGATAATAGCTCTTTAATCTTCTCAATCGACAATAATGACTTTTCATTGCTAATCTTATACTCTCCGAATTCCCACTCCATACGATCTCCCTCCTTGCCAGTTTTGCTGTCAGGCTTGGCATTCTAATATCATCTTTTGATAGTCAAGCCTTAAGAACTCTTTCCCGTTTGGTAATTCATAACATGTTTTGTTTAATGTTGCTACAAGCTGCCTTAAGCTCTCCAATTACGGCGATCCTACAGACTAGCTATATTTCATTTTGCTGCCGGGCGCTCTTCAGCTTTATCTGCAGCTCCCGCATTCTTTTTAGCCGCAGCCTTATCCTCTGACATTTCCTCTACCGTCTTTATATTCAACCTGGCAGCTCCTATGTAATCATCTTTAGTTTTAATGAGCCTGCCCGACTTCATCCTCTTTTTCGCCGCCTTAATCTGGTTCTTGTATTGCGGCAACCATTCTTCCTGTGCTATCAGCATTTCGTCCACCATCTGCCAAATCTCAGGAGGATTACAAACTGCCCCTACCAATGGATCCATCATCATTGCCTGTTTCAGCAAAGCCTCATCTCCGTGTACAGCAGCTTCCACAGCCAATCGCTGTACACTAATACTGGCATTGCATACAGCCGCACAACCCAATGGCAGATCACCGACTCTAGGAATATTCACTCCATTTGCATCAACATAACCTGGCACCTCCACAACTGCATCATCCGGAAGGTTAGTAATGGTTCCATTATTGATTACATTAAAATGTCCTCTGTATAGCCGGCCAGTTTCTAACCCTTCCAGGATATAAGACCCGTGTTCCTTACTTCGCTTTTCCTGTTTAAACTCGAAGGGTGCCTCCTTTAACCAGTTGGGGAAGTCTGATTCAAACCAGTTCCTGCCCTCCGTGCAGACTCGCAGATATCCGCCAGTTTCCCCATTGATCCATACGCCCAAATCAATCCAGTCACGAATTTCATCAGGACGTTTCCTGTACCATGGCACATATTCGCTCAGGTGCCCATTAGACTCTGTGCTGTAGTAACCGAACCTCCTTAGCATGTCAATGCGCACCTTTTCAGTTTTTGAATATTCAGGATGCTTTTCAAACGCCTCCAGGAGTTTGCCTGTCATGTCTTCTCCGTTGTGCCTGACCTGAACATACCATGTCTGATGATTTATTCCTGCGCATATTATATCAACTTCTTCCCTCTTCAAGTTCAGAACTTCAGCTATCTGCTGATGTCCGTGCTGTACTCCGTGACATAGCCCTATAGTATTAACTCTGCCGTATTTGTTACATGCCCAGGTTAACATTGCATTGGGATTGGCATAATTTAACATCAGACAACCGGGAGCCGCAACCTCTCTGATATCCTTGCAGAAGTCCAGTACTGCGGCAATCCCTCTTTGTCCATACATAATTCCGCCGGCACAGAGAGTGTCCCCAACGCACTGATCAACACCATATTTAAGAGGTATATCAATATCCAATTTGAAGGCATCAAGCCCTCCAATCCTTACTACATTGAAAACATATTTAGCATTTTTAACTGCAGTTCTGCGATCGGTTGTAGACTGGATTTTTATGTTCAATCCATTAGCGTCAATATCCCTTTGACAAAGCTGTGTAACCATATCAAGATTGTTTTGATTTATATCGGTAAAAGCAACTTCAATATCATGGAATTCCTTTACCGCCAGCACATCACGTAAAAGCCCTCTTGTAAAGCCAATGCTGCCTGCCCCAATAAAAGCTATTTTAAAAGACATAAAGCAACCTCCCGTTATGTAATGTTAACATTATTATATACCAATTTTTATTATGTTGTTTATAAAATGTAAAATAAGATGGACTAGAAGATATCTCTATTATCGTTCCAATCCAACTCCATTATAGGGCTTTTCAAAGTTACCTCTTTTTCACGCCACACAGAGCGAGTTAATCGATCCGGCAGACAGCCCGTACAAAACTTGCTTCCGCTGAAATTTTTAAGGGGAACGCAATTACCTCAAAGCTATCTATATCAAGCAAGCTATGTAAATTTACAAGATTCTCTAAAACGAATATTTCATTCGCCAACAATGCCTTATGAAAAGTAAACGGCGGGTAGTCAGGTGCGGGCATATCCATCCCAAGCATTTTGATATTTTTTGATAGCAGGAAATCGGCTAATTCATTACTTACTGCCGGATGGCGTGTAAAATATTCTTCCGTACAATAATGTTTGTCAAAACCCGTATAAAGTAGGACAACACATCCATCAGTAACCATATCTTTATAAAAAGGCTTCATGCTTATTGGGTTTTCACCACGAACATCGAGAAGAACACCCTTTCCGATGAAATTTTCAAGAGCGAAATCCGAAGCAAATCTATTATCGTTTATCATGTGCATTGGCAAATCAATATGCGTACCCGTGTGAAAGCATGAAGTTAATACATATGAGCAATAGCCGTCTTTCTCCAGCAAGCTATATTTTTGAAGGGTTGTTTTATAATCCCCAGGGTAGATTGGCGTATTTTCATTAAGAATATGAGATATATCAATCAATCTCAATGGTTAAGCCTCCTCAATACAATGCCCATATTGTCTGTGAAAAGTCTGTATGTCTACTCTGAACATAGCTGCGGGCATCATCGATAAGCTTATCAATTTCATCAGGCATAATCTTAAAGCTGGATAATCCAACTCTCAAAAGTATTGCCGCAGCTTCTTCAATACCAATGGATATATTGCCGTCAATTATATTAATCAGCAGCGCTCTCTCCGCTCCGCACAATGCAAGTATGTTCGGAAAAAAATCATCGTTGATTTCATACCCGGAGTCTTCAAGCAATATTCTCATGAATTCATCCAATTTATGAGCAATCAGCATCCATGTTGAGGATGAGTTAAGTGCAGATCTGTATAGTTTCCTAAACTTTTCATTTTCAAGCAACATAGAATAGGCGAACATCATAGCAGTAGAATACCTTTGAAACGGCTCATTCCGAGCAAAAGCATATTTTTTGATAACATCGAAAAAGTCGTTAAAAATATCATCTATTACGTTATTGAATAACACATTTTTACTTTCAAAATAGAAAAAAAGCAGGCCGGTAGATATGTTGGAAACATCGCAGATTTGTCTGGTCGTTGTGTTTTCATAGCCGTTTTCCCAGAACAATTTTTTCGCGACCCTCAGTATCGTATTTCTTTTTTGATCTGTCTTTTTAGCTTGATTCATATGCATTTCCTTTTTCAATAGATTTAGGGCATATAGAAATTAATTTTTAGCCAATCCATAGCTTCATGCAGATTTAATACTACCACTGCAAAATGGAAATATCAAGTATTTAGAATAACATAGAAAGTATTTTTTGAGCAAGCTCAATTTTATTATTGACTCTAATTTTTTTGCATGATATAGTATAATTAGAAAACTGAGCATGCTCAATTTTATTCTTTCAACATTAAAAAATTAATGAGGGAGGTAAATACTATGGGTATAAACGTTGGTGAACTGAACGAAGGTGTCTCAATTATCGGCGTAGGAGCAACCCCCTTTGGTGATGTCATGTCAACGCCTTTAATGCAAGGCATGACAGAGAGAGAATTAGTTTCCTGGGCTGCAATTGAGGCGATGGAGGATGCGGGAATTGAGTCAAAGGATATCGATGCGTTTTATCTGGGCATGGTTCTGGACGAAACATTATCGCGTACTCTGGGCGGATCGGGAGCCTTTTCGGATTGGCTTGGCATGCGCAACAAACCGGGGTTTCATCATGAGATAGCATGCGCTACAAGTCTGGCAGGACTAAGGCACGCAGTGCTCAGTGTGGCCTCCGGAATACATAGGATAGTAATAGCAGCGAATGTTGAGACAACATTGAGCAGACCTTGTGAAAACATGCCTGCACATATAAGAGAGAGACTGCCGGAAGGTGAGCTGTTTGAAAAGGCATTTTATACGGCTGATGCGGCATATTGGCACCCCTCGGGTTCATCACTCGGAATGCTATTTGACAGTAACGCGATTTCTTACGGCAAGAAATATGGACTTACACTCGATCAGTTGGATGACGTAATGATTGAATGCGCCATCAACAACCGTCACAACGCGTTAATGAACCCTCTGGCAACCATGGTGTCTACGGAATACTCGGAGGAAGCAAAGGAACATGGGTTTGATGACCCACGCAAGTATTTGAAATCCAGATTCAATCCCAGATTTGGTTCCGTTGCGCGCATGGCTTTTGCGTCAATACCGGTAGACGGTGCAAGCGCGGTGATTGTATGTCCCACAAAGCTTGCAAAGAAGCTTGTTTCCCAACCGATAGAGGTTGTTGGGCTTGGATCGACTGCTGAGAGTTTCATACATGAATCAAATGCTTCTCCACAGAATTTTGATCAGGAAGCCTTCCGCCAGGCATATCAGATGGCCAGAATTAATGACCCTTACAGAGAAATCCAATATGCATCCATCCATGACTGCACAATATGTCATCAGTTTATTTCAAGTGAGGGTGCAGGGTACTTCCGTCCGGGTGAAGCGTATCAGGCCATACTCGATGGAAGAACCAGAATAGATGGGGATAAGCCTATGAACAGCAGCGGCGGAAGAACTGCCGTCGGGCATGCATTTGCCGCATCCGGAGGCGCGGAAATTGCAGAAACAGTCCGGCAGATGCGCGGTGAATGCGGAAAGCGGCAGGTGAAGAATATACCTGAAACCAGTGTGGTTCACACTCTTGGTGGAGGAGCTCATACATGTGTTACCGTTCTTCGTAAATCTATGTAGAAAGGTGGAGTATATCAATATGAAAACTTATGTAAAGGATTGGTATGACTTTCTTGAGCAGGATAAAATTATGGGTCTAAAATGCAGGCGATGCGGTTCATACGAATTTCCTGCAGTCGCCATATGCAACAATTGTTCAGCCGCAGAAGATTTTGAATGGGTAGAAATGAGCGGCGAAGGCGAACTTGTCTCATTTAGTGTCGCGCTGTTTCCCGATCCATGGATGGCAAGCTTTGGTACATATCTTCACGGCGCCGTCAAAATGAAAGAGGGAACCACCTTCCATGCAATGATTCTCGGTATAGATCCCATGGATACGGAAACGATTTACAAAAAGACTCCAATCAAGGTGAAAGCCGAAACACAGCAAAGGGATGGCTATAAGTATGTAGCTTTCCG
>JAEYON010000178.1 GCA_023411645.1 Bacillota bacterium
AGAAAAAAGTTAGGTGATTGAATTGCCCAGAAAAGCGCGTGAGAAGCACTGTGAAGCCATATACCACATAATGTGCCGGAGTGTATCGGAGGTTCTACTATTCAAAGATGATGAAGACAGAGATTATTACCTGAAGCTGTTAAAACGCTATACAGATAAATATAGGTGCAGCGTTTATGCATACTGCCTGTTGAGCAACCACCTTCATATTCATTTGGATCCGAAAGGTTTTGATATTTCAAAATTCATGCATAGCTTAAATACATCTTACGTGCGCTATTACAATAAGAAATACAAAAGACACGGGCATGTGCTTCAGGAAAGATTTCAGAGCAGGATAGTGGACAGTGACGGGTATAATATGGTCGTATCTGCGTACATTCATAACAATCCGAAGGATATAGAAGGGTATACGGGCAGGGTGGAAGAATACCAGTATTCGTCCTATGGAATATATATGGGAATCAGTAAAGACCAGTACAAGCTAGTAGATATTGAGTTTATCAAGGATTTGATGGGGATAAAAAGCAGGGAAGACTTTGCGTACAAATATCATGGTTTTGTGTCGAGGCATTTCGAAGAGAAGAATTTGGACAAGTATAGTGAAGAAAACATTGAAGAAACACATAACGAATACATCAGCGGTAGGAAAACAGTGATCCGGGAACTGACGCCAGTCAAGGTCATTGAATACATAGCAAACAAATTGAAACAACCCATTAATAGTATACTATCGGCAAAAAGGAAGCAAAAGCAACATGAATTCAAAGCATTTGCCGTGTATGTACTGCGGGTGCTGTGCGGGCTTGGATATAGGCAGATATGTGAAGTGATCTATAACATCACAATTTCAGGCTGTTCAAGACTATGTGACAAAGGGTTTGAACTGGCGAGTCAACAATGCGATATATACGTTGATATATTTAACGATCTGTTGAATTGCAGTGTTACATAATACTTTCATAGTTATTTGTATTAAATGTTTTGTCTTGGAACTGAAGGGTTGAACATTTTGCTTTTAATTGTTTTGAGTTTCCTCCTTAAAGAGAGGTTCGATCTCAGAAGGTTAATATAATCATTAATTCGTGAAGCTTTACCATGATACGATGCAAAATCATATCTTCTCTAGCGTAAATTTTCCAAAACAGTAGCAATTAACTCGTCTCCTCTAATCTTCAAACAAATACATTCAGAAATTATAATTCATTAAATGAGCATAGAGGTGTGTGGGTTTGAATAATATTGCCTTGCAGATAATAAAGGAATATAATATTTATTAGCATTGTAAAGCTGAATAAAACATTAATTTCAGCCAGGAACAGGTTATGGTAGTTTTCTCCTAACGAAGAGGTTATACTATTTGAGAAACGTCCCCTATCGACTTTCATCTTTTGTTTTAGCAATGTAAAGTAATGGGATACAATAAATACTATAATAGATTATTTAAATTATAAGTTGCTGGTTATTGGAGGCATGAATGAATAAAAATAAGTTGAAGATATTGTATGTTTCTGCAGAAATGTCCCCTTTCGCAAAGACCGGAGGTTTAGCTGATGTTGCTGGGTCTCTTCCAAAGGCGTTGCTGGAGATGGGTCATGATGTTCGTGCGGTTATGCCGAAATACCGTTTGATCGATGGAAATTTTGAATACATAACAGATTTTTCTGTACAGATTGGGGATTGGCATGAAACATGTATTATAAGGAAGATTGATCTTCCAGCTAGAGTGAATGGCAGGAAAAAGAGTTTGCCTGTTTACTTTACAGATAGCTATAAATTATTTGATAGAGACGGGATATATGGCCATTTTGACGATGCAGAGCGATTTGTGTTCTTCTGCAAGTGTGTGCTTGATATGCTGCCTCTCATTGATTTCAAGCCTGACATCATTCATTGTAATGACTGGCACACAGGGCCTGTTTGCCTGCTTCTCAAGGAGAAATACCAGTATAACGAATTTTATAGCAAGATATCAACCATTTACACCATACACAACTTAGAATATCAAGGTAATTTCTCCAGTTATGTGGTTAACCTTCTCAATGTAGGTTATGAAGTATTAACACCTGAAAAGGCAGAGTTTTATGGCATGTTCAGTTTTATGAAAGCCGGACTTGTGTATTCCGACATTATCAGCACTGTGAGTGGGGTTTATGCTAAGGAAATTCAAACAGTGCAATATGGAGAACGCCTGGATGGACTTTTAAGAAAGCGTTCTGCAGACTTATTTGGTATACTTAATGGTATCAATTATGAGGAGTTTGATCCGAGAACTGATAAAGCAATCGTGAAGAATTTTGGAGTAGAGAATTTTCAGGATAAAAAGTACAACAAAAAAGCTCTCCAAAGGGAGATGGGATTGCCGGAGGAAGATGTCCCACTCATTGGGCTCATTTCAAGGTTGTCTGGACAGAAAGGGCTGAACCTGATTATTGATCAGATCGATGCATTTCTTAGGAAAGATCTGCAATTTGTTTTGCTGGGGACAGGTGATGATTATTTCCAGGATCGTTTTAGGAGAATCGTTATTAATTACCCAAATAAAATAGCGATTCATTTGGGTTTTAATGCACAGCTTGCACAGAGAATTTATGCAGGTAGCGATATGTTTCTGATGCCATCCCGCTTTGAACCTTGTGGGCTTGGCCAGATCATAAGCCTAAGATACGGTACGATCCCAGTGGTACGATCTACTGGCGGACTTGCTGAGACGATTATAAATTATAATACAGATAATGAGCATGGAAATGGTTTCTCATTTGCGAACTTTTCCTCAGAAGAGATGCTTGATGCTATTGACAGAGCGATTTTTGTTTACAATGAAAAGCCTGATGAATGGCAAGAACTGATTGTCAGAGCACTAAATATTGATTTTTCATGGAACAGGTCCGCAAAAAAGTATGAAGAGCTGTACTTTTATGCGATGGACAAGAGGATTAGAGAATGAATAAAAAACAGCAGGCTAAACACATTATGGAACAGCTTGAAAAGATGTACCCTGACGCAGAGTGTTCACTAGACTATCAAGATCCTCTGCAACTTATGGTAGCAACACAACTAGCAGCACAGTGTACAGATGCTCGCGTGAATATAGTTACGAAGAAACTATTCAAAAAATACAAGACTGTGGACGATTATGCGAATGCTAATCTATCAGAGTTTGAGCAGGATATAAAATCCACAGGTTTTTACCGTAATAAAGCGAAAAATATTATTGCTGCCTCAAGGATGATTATTGAGGTATTTGGGAGAAACGTCCCATCAGATATGGAAAACCTGTTAAAGCTGCCGGGAGTAGGAAGGAAGACTGCAAATCTATTGCTGAATGACTGGTTTGGCGTGCCAGGTATCGTGATTGATACTCATGCGAAAAGATTGACCAATAGAATGGGACTAACCCAAAATGATGATCCTGAAAAAATAGAATATGATTTGATGAAAATTATTCCCAAAGAAAAGTGGGGACGTTTCTGCCATCAACTTGTTTTTCATGGAAGGGCTATTTGTACTGCCAGAAAACCGAAATGCGAGATATGTGAGCTCCTCCCTTTTTGTAAATTTGGGTCAGCACATATTAAAGAATAGAATGTTGACAATTGGTTCTTGGGTGTTGAACTAGTTTGTTTCATTCACGAACGGTTCCTTGAGGGGATATAGACTATCCCTTCACGAGACAAGAAATCTTTCAAAAGGAGAGAGTCGGGATTGTCTACTCGACAAATGCCTATGATCGAAGAAAGCAATAGAAAAAGAGAAAGTGGTTCCGAGAGTAAAAAACGTAATATTAGTAGTTATAAAAAGGGCAGGGTTATCAAGCTTACCGAAACTGCTGGAAAAGAAATGTCACCGAAGCTGATGAAACAATCAAAGGCAGAAACGTCCCCGAAATTATCAAAGACAGAAACGTCCCCGAAATTGTCCCCGAGTTTGTCGAGATTTGATTTCCTGCCAGACGACATAGTGTTTGCGTTGGATATTGGAACACGCACAGTTGTTGGTGTTGTTGGTGTGCAGGAGGAGAATCATTTTAGAGTTATAGCAACAGAAGTGTGTGAGCATAAAAACAGAGCAATGCTGGATGGACAAATTCACGATATCGACCAGGTCGCTTTGGCTGTCTCGGAAGTGAAACAAAAACTGGAAGACCGTATTGATTGTAAATTGAGACACGTTGCTATAGCCGCTGCTGGCAGGGTATTAAAAACGTGCCAGGTCAGAGTAGACAAAAATTTTGACCAAGTTATGGAAGTAGATGCTGACATGGTCGGCAGCCTTGAAATTGAAGGCATACAGCAAGCCCAGATGATTTTGGACGAAACGATGGAGGTTGAAGATAAAACGCAGTTTTACTGTGTCGGATATAGCGTCATCAATTATTACTTAAATGGATTCGTTATCTCCAAGCTGATAGGCCACAGGGCAAAGAAAGTTGGAGCTGACGTGCTTGCAACCTTTTTACCGCTTATTGTCGTTGACAGTCTCTATTCTGTAATGAATAGAGTCGGATTGGAAGTCAGAAGTCTTACGCTTGAACCAATTGCAGCAATTAATGCAACAATTCCTCCTGATCTGCGTTTGCTGAATCTTGCATTGGTAGATATAGGCGCAGGCACATCCGACATTGCACTAACCAAAAACGGTAGTGTTATTGCTTATGCAATGGTACCTATTGCAGGTGATGAAATCACAGAAAAAATATCTCAACAATACTTGGTTGATTTTAAAACAAGTGAAAAAATAAAAATTGCTCTTTCATCAAGCAAAAAAGACATTATTTTTATGGATATCATGAAAAAGAAACACACAGTTACCTCCGAAGAGGTAATGCAAGTTATTGAAGAAACGTTGCAACTGTTGGCTTCAGCCATTTCTCAAAGAATTCTAGAGTACAACAATAAGGCACCAAATGCGGTGTTCCTTGTTGGTGGAGGCAGCCGGATACCGAGGCTCCCCGAACTACTTGCTCAGCAATTGGGTCTTTCTGAGGAAAGAGTTGTGGTAAGAGGCAGGGATGTTATAAGAGATGTTGTGTTTAGTGATAAGAAGTTGTATGGACCTGAGTCTATAACACCTTTTGGCATTGCAATCACAGCTCAAATGTATAGCGGAAAGGATTTTCTCACAGTTACGGTAAATGAAAAGAAGATTAAGCTATTTAATTCAAAGAAACTAACAGTTGCTGACGCCTTGATTTTATTTGGATTTGACGCAGAAAACCTGATTGGCCGATCCGGTAAACGAATTTCGTTTTCTTTAAACGGCGAAGAGAGACAGGTGCGAGGGGAGTATGGTAAATCAGCTGAAATTTATATAGACGGTAAGGTTTCCAGCCTGGATACACCAATTGCATATGGTGATAATATTATGGTTATTCCCGCGCAGGATGGGAAAGATGCAACAGTCAGGGCTGATGAACTGGTCGCGGATTATTATGAGGGACTGGTAAAGCTGAATGGCAATCCAGTTGACATAAGTACGCAAATATTTATAAACGGCAAGCAGGTCGCTCGAGATACATTGATAAAAGATGGTGACATGATTGTGACTTCTCAAATAAAGACCTTAAGAGATATTCTTGAAGCAGGCGGCTTCAACGTGGATTGTTGTGAAATCTCTGTAAATAACAATCATAACTGCAGTCTGGAGTACATTTTACGTGACAAGGATCAGGTTGCCTGTACTGAAATGGGTACAGAGAGTGAACAGGTGGGCGGGAGTTTTTCAGATGCGGGTTCTTTTGTCGCGGACAT
>JAEYON010000033.1 GCA_023411645.1 Bacillota bacterium
TTTGTAAAGGGAGAAAAGTATTACTTCAATATAACAGCAGTGTATGAAGACCGTGTAATCGCCGGTAATACTATTCGGGCTCAGTACAACGGTGATGACGGCACTGTATTCCCGGCTCCAAAGGTAAAAGTTAAATATGAAGACGGCAAGCTGCTGGTCAAGTGGGATAAAATCGACTCATCGAAGCTGGTTGAGTATAGGGTAGTGATTTCACAAAATAACCAGACTCCTGTATATCCGGCCAACGGCTATTATGACACAGCTTTCGGCAAGGATGTTACCTCGGTTGAAATCAATGGGACCAAGACATATAACGACGGTGATTTTGCAGCATTGACATACGGTACGTTATACAATTTCAGTGTGACTGCTGTTTACGACAATGGCAAATATGTGGCAGGTAATGCTGTTGAAAAAATGTATCTCATACAATAAGAGGAATAGTTTGATTATGCAAACCGGAAGCGGGGGCATACCAACAGTGTCATAGAGACAAATTAAGAAAAGTCAAATGAATATTGAAAAAGCAAGCCCACAAGCTGAAAATGCCTGTGGGCTTACTGCTGTTCCGAGTCATGTTTTACTTGAATAAGCTGGCCCTTGTGGTTGACAATCCTGTGGAGCGTGAACATGAAAACACTGACTTTGATATACGCTTATGAGAACGGTATATACCATCAAAGGAGAGGGTACGATTGAGGAGGGATAAGGTGGTTTCCACATTAAAATTTTCAGAATGACTTGACATATGAAATATAAAAAATACAATGTAAGTATTGCAAAATGTGATGTATGTCAATATTCATACAAAAGATATGAAGGGGTAATTATGGGCGGATTGTTCGGTGTTGTTTCCAGAGAAGACTGTGTGATGGATTTGTATTTCGGAACCGATTACCATTCCCATCTTGGCACTAGCCGGGGAGGAATGGCTGTATGGACCGGAAACGGGTTTTCCAGATATATACACAATATAGAGAATATACAGTTCAGAGCTAAATTTGAAGAGGATCTGGCCGAGATGGCGGGCAATATGGGTATTGGCTGTATTAGTGATACTGAAGCACAGCCATTGACCGTATGCTCCCATCATGGTCATTATGCCGTCACAACGGTAGGGCGCATCAACAATATAGATGCATTGGTGAAAAAGGCGTTTGCAAAGAACTACATACATTTCCTTGAAATGAGCAGGGGAGAGATTAATCCGACTGAGATGGTCGCCGCGCTCATTGATCAGGAGGATACTATCAGTGAAGGCATACTTAGGGCGCAGCAGGAAATTGACGGTTCGTGTACGATACTTGTTCTAAATCATGAAGGTATCTATGCCTCCAGGGATCGCTTCGGCAGGACGCCTCTTGTTATTGGTGAAAGAGAAGGGTCTTACTGTGTTTCATTCGAATCGAGCGCATTGCCGAATCTTGGATACCAACAGTGTTATGAGTTGGGGCCGGGCGAGGTGGTATTACTTACGACCGATGGTATCGGAAAAATATCGCCTCCTCGGGATAAAATGAAGATATGTGCCTTTCTGTGGGTCTATTACGGCTATCCTGCATCCTCATATGAAGGGCAGAATGTTGAAATAATGCGATACCGCAGCGGGGTAGCTCTGGCGCGAAATGATGATGTAGAGTTGGATATGACCGCAGGGATACCTGATTCGGGAGTGGCTCATGCGATTGGATATTCCAACGGTTCCGGTGTACCGTATGCCAGGCCTTTTGTCAAATATACCCCAACCTGGTCCAGGAGCTTTATGCCGCAAGAGCAAAGTATGCGCAACCTTGTTGCGAAAATGAAGCTGATACCAATACCTGAACTGGTGGAGGGGAAGCGCATTCTTTTTTGCGATGATTCTATCGTGCGAGGAACACAGCTTCGGGAAACGGCGGAGCTCCTATATGGCTTCCGGGCGAAAGAAGTCCATATCAGACCCGCATGTCCGCCTTTGCTTTTTGGCTGCAAGTATTTGAACTTCTCGAGATCGCGTTCAGAAATGGACCTCATCACTCGCAGGATTATAAAGAAGCTGGAAGGAAGCGAAGAGGCCAACCTGGAAGAATACTGTAATCCTGAATCGGAAAAGTATGGCTGCATGCTTCATTGTATTAAAGACGAGCTCAAGGTGACCAGTTTGAAATATCAAAAACTGCAAGATATGATTGACGCCATCGATATACCGGCGGACAAGGTATGCACCTACTGCTGGAACGGAAGGGAGTAGAGTGAAGGACATCAAGTGCCGGGCACAAGTGTGCAAGGTTCCTTGGTGCAGGTTACAAGGTATCAGCACAGTGCGCAAAGCTTTATGTATTCAGGCAATGTGCTTAAAGCCCAATGGTATTCATCATCATCCGCTCGATAAGTTCAGCCATCTTTTTTGGGCTCTCCTTCATTCCATTCATGAACCATGAACGTAGGACGCCTACACAGCCTGAGGTAATGAAGGAATAATAAAATTCATATAAGCCTTCCTTTCCTTCTCCAAAGACCAGCTTCCATTCGTCAGGATTCTTTGGCTTGTTCATTTCAATGAGCCTGGACAAAAACGATGTACCATTTGTTCGTAGAATAGCCAGGCAGATATCGGCATTTTCAGACATGAACTCGAGCGCATCCAGAACGGCAGGAAAGGGGATGCCCTTTGAGGTCTTACGCTGATGTTTTTTTATGATGTTATTGAACATATCCAGAATTTCATTTTCTGTCTTTTCATAAAGATCGTAAATATCCTTATAATGCAGATAAAATGTACCTCTGTTGACGTCGGCCAGTTCAGTCAGCTCCAGTACGCTGATATCCCTCAACTCTTTTTCCATCAGGAGTCTGGTGAGGGATTGTATAAGGAGTGTTTTTGTTCTTCGCACTCTTCGGTCTGATTTCTTTTCGGGCATCTTTATCCCACCTTTTTTAATGATTTCAAACACTTTTGTTTTTTTTGTCCAATAATAAACAAATACTAAAATGCTGATGATTGAATGCAATATTTTCTTTAAATATAATATACATGTGGCTGAAAATCAACACACTGTTTAGTGTGTATTATGCCACTTATTGCATATAGAAGAAGGTGATTATTAATGTATAGAATTGCTGAGAGCATTTTAAAGCATAAAAAAAGCATATTGATTATAAGTGTAATATTGGTGGTTGCAGGTGCGGTGATGATGTCGACGATTGACATCAATTTCAATCTTTCCGATTATCTTCCCGACAATGCGCCGTCAACAAAAGCGCTTGAGATCATGGAGGACAGTTTTGCTGACGGAATCCCCAATGTAAAGCTCGCTATACCCGATGTAAGTATTCCCGAAGCTTTGGAATATAAGGCAGAGTTGGCGGACATACAGGGTGTATCTGCAGTGTTGTGGCTTGATGATATGACCGATCTAAGGGAACCGCTGGAAATACAGGATAAGGAGATGGTAGAAGCCTGGTACAGCAACAGCAGTGCATTATTCCTGCTGACCGTGGATCAGGACAACTCCGTAACGATTGTTGAGGAAATTAGGGAGACCGCAGGTGAAGGAGCTGCACTGTCAGGCGAGGCTGTGAATCAGGCGGTAGCCCGGTCCACCACAATGGGCGAGATATCAATGATCATGCTGTACGTGATTCCACTCGTGTTGATTATATTGCTGCTATCCACAAGCAGCTGGTTTGAACCTGTGCTGTTTTTAATCACCATTGGCGCGGCCATCCTGATAAATGAAGGAACGAACATTTTCCTGGGAGAAATCTCTTATGTGACGCGCGCTACAAGTGCAATACTGCAGCTTGCGGTGTCCATTGACTATGCAGTTTTCCTCCTGCACCGGTTTGCCGAATACCGAAGTGAAGGGATGGATGTAAAGGAATCAATGCATAAGGCTATGGTCAAATCTTCCTCAGCGATCGCAGCCAGTGCCGCCACTACGGTTTTTGGATTTCTCGCATTGACACTGATGCGGTTTAAGATTGGTCCTGATATGGGCTTTGTTCTGGCAAAGGGGGTACTGATAAGCTACATATCAGTGATGGTGCTCTTGCCGGTTTTATCTCTCTATACAACCAAGGTTATGGACAAAACACATCACAGACCATTTTTGCCGTCCTTCAAAGGATTTGGAAAGCTTGCAGTAAGAATATGTATTCCGTTGGCGGTCATCATAATTCTAATGATCGTGCCTAGTTTTTTGGCGCAGCAGAGAAATGAATTTCTGTATGGATCATCGGGGATGCATAGCGAGGGCTCTCAGGTCGGGAACGAAGCAGAGTCGATTAAAAGCATTTTCGGAGAGGCGCAGCAAATGGTGCTGCTTGTTCCGCAGGGGGATATTGTAAGCGAAGATACACTGACACAGGAGCTCGAGAAGTTGGAAAACATAACTTCTGTCATTTCCTATACAAATACCGCAGGAAAAGAAATTCCGGCGGAGTTTCCGGATGAAGATCAGATCTCGCAGTTCTATTCTAACGGATTTAGTCGAATGATTCTCTATGCTGCAGTACCAGATGAAGGAGATGAGGCCTTCGCTGTAACGCAGGCTGTCAGAGATGCGGCGCAGAAGTACTATGGGGACAGCTATCATTTGCTTGGGCAAAATGTCATAAATTACGATCTGAAGGAGACTATCACCGGAGACTATCTTCCTGTTACTCTTGCGTCTGTGATTGCTATTAGCCTGGTGTTGGTGCTTACCTTCCGATCGATTTCAATCCCGCTGATCCTTCTGCTGACTATAGAAGGAGCCGTGTGGATCAATCTAGGGCTGCCGTATTTTATGGGTGATAACTTGAATTATATCGGGTATCAGATTATCAGCTCAGTTCAGTTAGGAGCCACCGTTGACTACGGAATTCTGTTTGCTCAGCGTTACCTTGACTACAGAAAAACGGCGGATAAAAAGGAAGCGGCTCGCCTGGCAGTAGCTGGGACAGCAGCGTCGATCCTCACCCCAGCCGGTATTTTGACCTTTGCGGGTCTTGCACTTGGGTTTGTCTCCACCAATGGCATCATCAGCCAGCTTGGCGGCATTCTTGGACGCGGCGCGGCCATTTCGGCGGCGATGGTACTGCTTTTCCTGCCTGCACTGCTGATCCTGTTCGATGGGATTATTCAAAAAACGACTTTAAAGAGTTTTCATAGAAACAACGATAGAAAGGGTGTATTGGAATGAAAATAAAAACCGCTTCATTTAAAATAATAATACTTGTACTGCTGACAGCTATGTTGTCGATGTCTCCGGCGACGGTGCTGGCGAAGCAGGCGGAAAGTGAAACTGTACTGAAGGAAGAAAACATTTATGCTAAACTGGGCAGTGATGGGTCATTTAAAGACGCCTATGTAGTAAACAGCTTCACATTGGCCGTGCCGAGTCTGATCAAGGATTATGGGGAGTATGACACGGTCAGGAACCTGACTACAACAGATAAGTTGGAAATCGAGGAAGGAAAGGTCACCATAAGTGCTCCGGCGGGACAGTTCTATTATCAGGGGAATACTAAAGGTCTTCAGTTGCCCTGGGTCGTTACCGTTTCTTATTTACTTGATGGTAAGGAGATTAGTGCGGAAAAATTATCCGGTGCTGACGGGTCACTGCAGATCCGCATCGGCATACGAAAAAATCCTGCCGCCAAAGGAGACTTTTACAAACATTATGCTGTGCAAACCTCTGTGACATTGGATAACGAGGTTGCCGCAGAAATAATCGCAGAAGGAGCGACTATTGCCAACGCGGGCGGCAGTAAGGTAATCACCTGGACGATGCTCCCCGGCAGTGAGGCGAACTATGCCATATCAGCCACCGTCGCCGGTTTTCATATGGATGGAATACAGCTCAGCGCTGTCCCATTCTCAATGGATATTGAGATGCCTGATATGGGAATATTCACAGATAAGCTTTCCAAGCTGACAGACGGTATAGAAAAATTGAATAATGGCGCAACAGATCTGAAGGTTGGAGCGGAGGATTTGAAAAATGGTTCAGAGGAGCTAAAGAACGGGATGCAGGCTATACAACCGGGGATATCGGGCATCAGTGAAGGTCTGCAGATGCTAACGGGGCAGAATGCATCACTGACAGGGGGTTCTCAGGAGTTCATGATGGGTCTGACTGTCCTGCGGGATTCGCTGCCGGAGCAGATGGCAGAGCTGAAGGGCGCTCTAACCCAGTTGATTACATCTTATGAAATACTGAATAGAGGCTTGCAAGCCTATACAGAAGCAGTAGCAGAGCTTGGCAGGAATAGCGTGGCTGTCAAAGAAGGGTATGCTGCCATCGTGAAGGGAGCCCAGTCGCTGTATTCCGGCATCTCCAAATATTCCGAAGGCGCGGGTCAGCTTGCGGGAGGCATAGCACAGTTAAAAGAAGGCACTACCTCCATAGACAGTGAGGTGGACGCAGCTGTGGGAGAATTGATTGATTCGTTTACAGGCGGCGAATTTGAACCTGTTTCATTTATCTCTGCGGAAAATACTGATGTTGTGGCCGTTCAGTTCATCCTTTTAACGGACGGGATTGATGAGCCCGATCCGGAGGCGCCGGAAAAGATTGTGGAGAAAAAGCTCACTTTCTGGGAGCGGCTTCTAGCATTGTTTGGATTTTAATTTCTTCAGTCTACATCGGGTTCCAAATTTTCAGGCACTGATTCAAGCTTTTCGGGATGCTGCACGAGAGAGCGGAACAGCTTAAAGGCGGAAGCATAATAATGACCGTCAACGGTTCTCTCGTCTGTGACGACCTTCATAGTAATATACTTTCTTTCCACAATGTTGTTATTAGTGTCGAGTTCTCTTTCTTTGAGCTTCACACCAAAGGCGACAAAAATCGAGGTTGTTCCGAAATCATAGAGGTGATGATGGATCGGCTTAATCCCAAGCGAACCCAGGTCTGTGATGAAAAAACTGGTATGGAAGGGACTCAGTTTATTGATGATACGAGGCATACAGCCTATATAATCTAGGGCTCTGAGTAAAAAGACGATAAATTTGAGTAAAAAGCCCGGACAAAGCATGAGCAACCGAGCTAACTTATCCGTATCATTCTTTGTGTCCGGAACCTTGTTTTCTGCAATCAGCTTGTTCATTTTCTCGGCGATCTCTGAAAGGGTATCGGTGGGTTCAAAGCTGCATTTAATTGTAGTCTCCGGGCTGTCAACCGTCAGTTCCTTTTTGATAGCAAGCGATACAAGTATTTCGTTTCGTGCATATATTTTCTGGCCTGCAATGAATCGGTTCAATGCAGGTCTAAGTGCTATGGTCCTGACCATCGCTGCCACAAGTACATGAAGCATACCGATGCTTGATCCGGAGTTTTTTTTCAGCCTTCGCAGAAAAGCCTCAGTATGGCTGATTTCAATTTTATCCTCAAAAAAGTTTTGAGAGTCCGAGCGATATCTCATAATATATGGAATGATTCTGTAAAAAGGATCGAGTGATCTTAGCCTCCTGCCGTCGTATCTGTCGCCAAAACGCCTTTTTTGCTTAGTCATCAGGGACCTCCTCCTGTTTGTCATAAATGTTACCGGTATTACTTGCTAATAATTGCATTATATTTGGAACATACTTACAAATTGAATCAAACTAAATTAATATCATAATGCACCGTATACAACAGAGCGTATCCTTGGTGCGTGAAACTCCTCAAGGCTTGGCTGAAGCTGCTGCATATATACTACAGTCAGATCCTCGCTGCGGTCGATCATCATCCATGTGCCCAGCATACCTGACCAGCCGAATTCTCCAATGCTTCCGTTACAGCCGCCTTTTGCAGGGTCTATCATTACCCTCACTCCAAGTCCGTAACCGTAACCGGCATGGTGCTGCCAGGAATAATCGGCTTGCTGTCTGTCGTCAAGATGATTCGTCGCCATCAGATTAATGGTCTTGCGGCTGAGAATCCTCTCTCCGTCGAGCTCACCATTGTTGCACAGCATCCGGACAAAGCGCTGATAGTCGCCAAGCGTTGAAAGCAGGCCCGAGCCGCCGCCTTCAAAAACATCGTCACTATGAGTGTACTGGTCTCTTTCCAGGGTCTTGATCATTGTTCCATCCGAAGTCCGGTTGTAAAGGCTGCAGAGCAGTTTTCTTTTATCACCGGAAATGCGGTAAAAGGTGTTCTTCATTCCCAGTGGATCAAATATCTCATCCTTCAAATACTGCCCATATTTTTTGCCGGACACCACTTCAACAAAAGCAGCAAGGACATCATGGCTCAAGCCATAACGCCAGTGAGTACCCGGATCGAAGCACAGTGGTATGGAGGCCAGCATTTTTACAGCTGTCCGCAGGTCATATTTAAATCCGGACGCATCCCATTCATCTAATTTCTTTTTTATCTGGGAACCGGTTTCAGAGGTATCTTCGTTATACGGGAGGCCTGAGGTCATGGTGAACAGATCTCTGACGCGGATAGGACTAAGGGCAGGCGATACGGATAACGCGCTGTTCGGCGATGTCCGGTACACCATGGGATTGCTGAACTCGGGCAGATACTCCGATAACGGATCGTTGAGCGTGTAAAGCCCGCGCTCATACAATTTCAACGCCGCCGTGCAGGTAACGACCTTCGTCATTGAAAAGATGCGATACAATGTATCGGCAGTTACAGGTGTATTCGTTTCCAGATCAGCAAGGCCAAAATATTCCTCGTATTCAGTGTTTCCCTTGTGAACTACGGAGCACGCACACCCGGGAGGTCCCTTCTCGACAAAGCTTTTCAGAAGCGGTGTCAGACTGGCGAATTGGCTCATTAATTAACCCCCAATAGAAAATACTACTGATAGTTTAGCATCCGCAGTACATTTTTGCAAATCTAATTACCTATTTTGCATATTCAAGGATGAAGTCTATGCCTTGCCGTAAACAATGTCTATTTGTTGGAGCCTGAAATATTATTTATATATTGAAGACAACTTGTTATAACGTTATAATAAGTATATGTCACTAAGAATAGAGAACGAAACAAATTTAGATACTATTTATTGAAAGGCGGTTATTTTATGACATTGACAGTAAAGGACATAGCGCAGATGTTTGATTTAAGCTGCGTAAGAACGGACAGTGATGAAAAGGACATTAAGGCTCTTGCGGAGTGTGCCATGCATTACAATTGCGGACATGTTTCCGTAATGCAGTGCTTTATCCCTGAAGTGAAGGAACTGTTGAAGGATAGACCGGATATAAAGGTAGTTGGCAACGTAAGTTTCCCTTCCGGCTCAGACTCGACAAGCCTGAAGGTTTTTCAAGCCAGGGAGATGGTTGCGGCAGGCTGTGATGAGATTGACATGGTCATTAATGTTGGATGGCTGCTTTCCGACCGGTATGAAGCTGTTGAAGATGATGTGAAGGCAGTTGTGTCTGCTGCCGGAGGTCTACCGGTAAAGGTGATAATTGAGATATCATGCCTTGAACCGAAAATCGTGGAAAAAGCATGTGAAATATGTATTAAAGCAGGCGCTGCATTTGTTAAGACAGGTACAGGATGGATGCCTAAGGGCACCACCACAGATGATGTCAGGCTGATAAAAGCTATTGTCGCAGATAGAATTAAAATCAAAGCGTCAGGTGGTATCAGGAACCTTGAGACACTTGTTGAGATGTACAAGCTTGGTGCAGTTCGGTTCGGCGTGAATTTGAAAAGCGGAAAATCGATTCTGGACGAGTGTATTGATATGGGAGGAAAGATAACAATATTGTGATCTGAGGAAGGAGATAACATGAACAGCCTAATTATTTCTTACGATCTGGGAACAGGCGGAAATAAAGCTTCTCTTTATGACTCGGAAGGAAATTGCATGTCATGGGTTTTTGTCCCGTATAATACGGAATATCCGCATATGGGCTGGCATGAGCAGCGTCCCGAGAATTGGTGGAACGCTGTGGTAGTGAGCACCAGACAACTGCTTGAGAAAACCGGTGTGAGAGGCGAACAGATTGAATGCCTTGCGATTTCGGGACATAGCCTTGGAGCAGTACCGGTGGACAAAAACGGAGAGCTGCTTCGGCAGACTACTCCCATATGGTCCGATATCAGAGCTCAGAAGGAATCGGAAGATTTCTTTACCGGGGTGGATTCGGATCAATGGTACATGACGACAGGCAACGGGTTTCCTGCTCCTTGCTATACAGTTTTCAAAATCATGTGGTATAAGAACAATGAGCCGGAGATGTTTAAGAAAACATACAAAATACTTGGTACAAAGGACTATATCAACTACAAACTGACCGGCGTCATGAAGACAGATTATTCCTATGCATCCGGCACAGGCGTTTATGACTTGAAAAATAACATGTATAATAAGGGCTTTATTGAGGCCGCAGGAATCTCTGCCGAAATCTTCCCCGATATTGTCCCATCTGACTGTGTACTGGGCACGATCACTCCTGAGGCGGCCCGAATTACCGGACTTGGCAACAATGTAAAGGTGGTTTGCGGCGGCGTTGATAATTCATGTATGGCTCTTGGAGCTAAAAACATTGAAGAGGGCAGGGTATATACTTCTTTGGGTTCATCAGCGTGGATAGCTGTATCTTCAACTGATCCGGTGCTGGATTTGAAGGCCAGACCTTATGTATTCGCTCATGTCATACCGGGCATGTACACCTCGGCTGTGAGCATATTCTCTGCGGGAACTACCTTTACGTGGCTGAGGGACAATATCTGCGGCGACCTGAAGACACAGGAGGTGTCAGGCGGAAGAAATGCATACCAGTTGATGGATATGCTGGCGGAAAAAGCCCCTGTGGGGTCAAATAAACTGATCTTTAACCCAAGTCTGGCCGGTGGCACTTCCCAGGATGCCAGTGCGAACCTCCGTGGCGCGTATATGGGCCTTGATCTGAAACATGGCAGGAATGAACTCATCCGGGCTTGCATGGAGGGTATTGCAATGAATCTTAGGCTGAGGCTTGATGTGTTAAGGAAAAAATGCACTCTCCAAAATGAAATGCTCATTGTGGGCGGAGGCAGCAAAAGCGCTCTGTATAGAAGAATATTCGCAGATGTGTATAATATGGATATCATTAAGACCAATATTGATCAGGATGCCGGAGCATTGGGAGCTGCGGCTATAGCCGCCGTAGGATGCGGCTTATGGAAGGATTACAGCAGGATCGACAGTATACACAGAACATTGGAGGTCGTTGCCCCCGACCCTGCAAACAATCAGGTCTATGAGCGGCTACTGCCGGTATTTGAATTCGCAGCGGTCCAGCAGGCGGCAATATCGGATCGTCTACATGATTTGCAGCTATAAAATTCCTGTCTGCTGTATCTGAGAAATAAAATATACTTTGATTAAAAATATTTGTGGGTTAATGCTAGATTGTGAGGTGATATATTGATTGATAAGTCTCAACCCATACCTTTGTACTATCAGGTTAAAGAAAGTCTTCTGGAAAAAATAAAAAACAATCAATTCTCTGTAGGAGATCTGTTCCCTTCGGAAACGGAACTTCAGGAGAACTACCAGGTTAGCCGGATCACGATACGGCGTGCAGTACAGGAACTGGTTGCGGAAGGGTATCTATATACGCAGCAGGGGAAGGGGACATTTGTCAGTAAGCCGAAAGCGGCTCAGGAGCTCAATATGATATCAAGCTGGGCTGAAACGGTGGCTGCGCTTGGCATGCATCCGCAATCCAGAGTCATCCACCTCTCTGAGGAACCTGTGCCGGCCGATATCGCCAAAATGCTGGAACTTCCGGCAGGAGAAAAGATATTTCGACTGGAGAGGATCAGATATGCGGACGATGAACCTGTCTGCATGATGACAAATTATTTGGTGCCTGCGCTTGTACCGGGTTTTTTGTCTAAGGGGTTAAAAGGAGAATCATTGTATGAGATGCTTGAGAGAGAATATCATATTCTTTTTGGCAGAGCGGAGGAAACAGTTGAAGCAAAAGCAGCTAAACCTAATGAGGCAGCTTTGCTGAATATTAAAAAAGGAGCGCCTCTACTATACGCGACCCGCATCACCCGAGATACCGCCGACCGGCCTGTAGAAGTAGTTATAACCATCACGCGGTCTGACCGGTATTCATATAAAATTAAGCTTCTGGGCAGATACACCAAATAATAAAAACAGGGAGAGGTCACTTGACCACTCCCTGCTTTTTTGTGTTTCTTTATATGATATATGCGTCCTTCTTTTGTGAGTCGCTTTATTACTTAAGGAGCTTTCTTTCTTTTGCAGACGGATCAACGAAGACCTTGATCAGGTTCTTGTTAGTCCTTAGCTCCTGAAGAGCCTGTTCCAGCTCTTCGAGAGGTACTATCATCGAAAACATCGGACTTGGGTCTACTCTCTTGTGTTTGAGCAGTGTTAATACGTCGCCCCAGTCATTCCCAATACCTGCGCAGGAGCCGCTGACCTTCTTTTCGCCCAGTACAAACTCGTAAGGGGAGAAGCAAGCCTTTTCATCTGGAGGGCATATTCCGAAGGCTTCAATCTTGCCGCCTCTTCTGACCATCTGAAATGCCTGTTCATATGTCTCGGTTGTTCCTACTGATTCAAGGACATAGTCTGCGCCTACTCCGTTGGTAAGTCTCATGACTTCGGCAACCGGATCGGTCTTGGTCGCATCAATAACAAAATCCGCACCAAGCTCCTTTGCCATTTTCAGCTTTGCCTCGCTTCTTCCGATTACAATAACCGGTGCCGCACCGCGCAGCCTGGCAAGAGCTCCATGGAGAATGCCCAGTCCGGTTCCGATAATAACCACACTTGAGGCTATTTTCACATCCATGCGTTTTGACGCCTGCATAACAGCTGTCAACGGTTCAATGAATGCTGCGGACATTGCGTCCACTTCGTCAGGGATTGGGTAGCAGTTTTTCCAGGGAGCCTTGACGAATTCAGCAAAGGCACCGTCTGTATGAATGCCTAATTGTGTAAAGGTCTCGCAAAGCAGATTATCACCTCTGCGACAGAAATAGCAGGTGCCGCAGGGAAGACAAATATCTACGGATACCCTGTCGCCTTTTTTCAAACCCTTTGCATTACTTCCGACTTCCTCAACATAGCCCCAAAATTCGTGTCCTGAAATCATCGGAAGAAATTCAGAGGCATATTCACCTTTATATATCTTCCAGTCAGTTCCACAAATACCGCACATTGCAACCTTGATTAGGACTTCATCAGCGGATATTTCGGGGACCGGGACTTGTTTTAGAACCATCTTGCCTGGTTTTTCAACTACTTGTGCTCTCATTGTTCGTGCCATAGCGGAAACCTCCTTAATTATTCAATTCCTTTAAACAGCTTGTCATGACGGCCTTCATATGGGGCGTTGATAAGAAGTGGCTTGAGGAAGGCGGCTGTTTTAACGACACCATCAGCTCGGCTCATGGTCACATCCTCATGCTCGTAGCTCAGTACATAGTTGTATCCGACCATAGAGAGCTCTGTGATGACCTTCTTCCATTGTACGCTTCCCCAACCTGGTATTCTAAACCTGAAGGCGCGGTCAAGTCTCTGCCAGTCGCCCTGCATCAATATTCCGCCGACTTCGATGTTATGCTCAACAATTTCACCGTCTTTTGCGTGTACGTGGAATATTCTGTCGCCAAGTCTGTCAATGAAGTTCTCAACCTTGAGGCCGAGGTAAATCAAGTTGGCAGGATCCAGATTGTAGCCAAGGCAGGGATGGTTGTCCACGAGCTTGATGGCTCTTTCTGCGGTATGAATATCATAGATGAGGTTGTTTGGGTGGGGCTCAACAGCGAACTTCACGCCGTATTCTTTGAATTTATCAAGGATTGGGACAAATTTTTCAGCAAATTCGTTCTCCATAACGGACCAGCCCTGACTGTAAGGGAAAGGGAAGTAACGGCCAAAGTTTTCTACTCCGGTAAAACCGTTTACTACGGGAACCTCAAGGGCACTTGCTGCCTGTGCAGTCCTGAGCAGACTTTCAGTACCAAATTTAATCTTCTCTTCCTTTGTTCCTTTATATATGCCATCTGTATCTACGCCATGAGGGCCAAGGATCAACAGAGAATCTGCATGGTTGCTCAAAGCAGAAATGGTTAAGCCGTAGCCTTCGACCATGGATTTGATCTTTTTGGCATTGCTGCCTTTCAAGACTTCTTTTGGGTCAAATTGACCGTTATCTTCGTAAGCGGGTATTTCCAGGGCCTCATATCCGTTTTCCGCTGCTAGCTTAGCAACTTCCTCCAGCGGTTTTTCAGTATAATTTGCTGTGAAAAAACCAAGTTTCATTTCATCATCCTCCATTTTGATAAAGTAGTAAAAAACACAATAGTAGTATTTACTAAAGATACTATGTTTATTTTAGCCCGAAAATGTTGCAAAGTCAATGAATTATGTTATAATAGGAGTGATAAATGTGAATTATTGTTTGTATTTTGGGATTCATATTTTTAAACGCTTTGTTTATACTATTTTCAGGAGGTAAATACAATGGATTACAAAAAAACACTTCTTTCACCGATTAAAATCGGAAACAGAACATGTCCAAACCGTTTTTTTATACAGGCAATGGAGTGTACGGATGCCGATAAGGATGGCAACCCGTCTGACTTAACCTACCGGAGATATGAGAACTTATTCCGCGGCGAAGCCGGTATGGTCACGCTGGAGGCCATTTCAATAACAGATAAGAGCAGATCGAGAATTGAGCAGCTTTTAATCATGCCTAAAAACGAGAAGGCTCTGGCACAGTTTGTGAAACGTATGAAAGAGATCAACCCAAATGCTTTGTTTGTATTTCAACTCACCCATTCAGGTGAACTGAGTCATCCTGGTTTCTCACGCCGTGTATGTATAAAGCCGCTCCCCGGGTATGGAGGCGACGTTCTGACGGAAGAAGAGTTTGAAGAAATCATGAATCAATTTGTCCTCGCTGCAAAGATTGCCCACAGCGCAGGTGCTGACGGGATAGATATGAAGCTGTGCCACGGCTACCTGGGCTCGCAGGTCCTGCGTCCTTATAATGATCGCAAATGGAAATATGGCGGCTCTTGGGAAAACAGACGCCAGTTTGCTTTTGACCTTTATGAGAGGATACAAAAAGAAGTAAACGATAAGAACTTTTTGATTGGTTCAAAGATATCGGCATGGGAAGGCTTCCCGGGAGGCTTTGGCACCATGGGCCCGGACAACCCGATTATAGATCTGACAGAGCCTATCGACCTGATTAAAGGGCTTGAGGAGAGAGGCGCGCAGTACTTTGTGCAGTCTGCAGGCAGCCCGTCCATAACTGTAAGTCTGACACAAGCTGATAAAAATTCTCCGTATTTTGCATACTTGCACATGGGATTTGCAAAGGCTTTCAAAGACAATTTGAAACCGGAAACCGTTGTAATCGGATCCAACTATTCACTCTTCCGTGACGGCAAGAATAAGCTATGTGCCGTTACAGAGGAGCAAAGCTCATTATTTAACTTTGGCGCAATGAATATTGAAAGAGGGTATGTGGATATGCTTGCCCTTGGACGTCAGTCGTTTGCTGATCCTTTGCTTCCCTTAAAGCTGAGGGAGGGCCGCGAGAATGAAATCAAGTACTGTACCGTATGTGACAACTGCCTCGAGCTTTTGATCCAGCAAAGCCCGATCGGATGTACTACTTACAATAAATACTATACGGATGTACTCGTAAAAACACGTAAAGAAAAAGGGCGACTGAAAGTTAATCACACTTGATATATGCTAGTTGAATCATAATTATTTGCTGCGTAAAAAAAAAGAGGGGCCCGCACATTTCGTGAAGGGTCTCTTTTTACGTCTTTACATTATTAGCGCGGCAAGAGTAACCGGGTTTGTGATGTTGATTAAGATTTGGAGATGACCGCAAATGTTGCAAAAAATTTTTATATGTTGATTTAATGTGGTTTTATTGATATAATAACTCCAAGTAAAAATAAAGTCTTTGAGAATATCACATCCCGGAGGCAGAATAAATGGTAATCACAGTAACAATCAACCCGGCAATGGACAGAGTTATTAAAATAGAAAAATTTAGGCAGAATGTAACAAACCGGATCCAAAAGCAGTTTAAATGTGTTGGAGGGAAGGGTACTCATGTTTCAATAAACTTAAGTCTGATGGGTATTAGAAGTATAGCCCTCGGCGTTGTGATGGGACTAACTGGTGAGGATATAATAAAAGAACTGTCTGCCTATGATATCGACTTGAGGTTTATCAGACTTAATGAAGGCAGTTCCCGGACAAATTATGTTTTGGTGGATGCTGAGGGAAACAGCAGCCTGATTTCTGAAAAGGGCGAACTGATGGAACAGAATATCATAGAAAGATTGGTAAGGCAGTATGAGGACGTGATAGGCAGCGGCGACACAGTTGTGATATCAGGAGATGCATCCAATCAAAGAGATACGTCCTTGCAGGATAGACTCATTGACATTGCTTTATCGCACAAGGCCAGATTTTGTCTTGACGCAAGCGGAGAGCATCTTGCTGCGGGAGTCAGAAGAGGACCGTTTCTGATAAAGCCGAATCTGGATGAACTGGGATTCCTTTACGGAAAGGAGTTATCTGGGGAGAAAGATATTCTGGCAGCTCTCAGGCAGGTCCATGAAGCAGGCGCTGAAAACATAGTTGCCTCGTGCGGAGCGGAAGGCTCATATGCACTGCTTGGCGACAGGCTATACCGTGTGAACTCCGCCCCAGTTGAGGTGAAGAATACGGTTGGCTGCGGAGATGCGTTGCTTTCAGGCATTATTGCCGGTTTTGAGATGAAGCTTAATGACGTGGATAACCTGAGGCAGGCAACAGCCATTGCGGCGGCGACTGCCATGAATGAATCGACAGTCGGCTTTGATCCTGAAGCAGCTCAAGAGCTTATAACAGGTATTGAAGTAACAGAGCTTCGCTTTTAGTGCCGCAATATCGATTTTTTATTTATTTAAGCAAATAAACTAAATTATACCGGAGGAATGAATATGGCCATCGCTTATTATGAAGAAAGAAATAGATTAGCTTGTACGATGAAGCTGTTGTTTGACAGAAAGCTGACAAACGCAGCCGGAGGAAATGCGGCGATGCGTGTCGGGGAAAACCGCATTCTTGTTACGCCTTCCATGATGTCGGAACATAAGCATTGTGTACTCAGGCCGGAGGAAATTCTGGTGTGCGACTATGATCTGAATATAATTGAGGGAGAAGGCGTACTGTCCAGGGAATGTAAAATGCATGCCCTGATGCTAAAGAATATACCGGAGATTGGCGCAGTGATCCATGCCCATCCCGAGTATACAATGGTATATGTTTCTGCCTCTAAGCCCATACCATCGGTGACGGAGGCTACTCAAAAGATGGGTGATTGCGGGCTGATCGAGCAGGCGAAGGCCTACTCGCAGGATCTGGCAGACCATGTGTATGATTATTTCAAGGACAAAAGAGAACTGCTGACAAGGACCGGACTTTGCGCACTGCTACCGCTGCATGGGACGGTCGCGGTGGGCAAGCATCTTGAGCAGGCCTTCAGTGTTGTAGAACGGATAGAATGCGATGCAAAATGCAATATTTTCCGAAAGATGATATAATATACTAATAAATGTGGAAATTTATTGTCATCCACATATTTATGGATGTGAGGTAAGAATCGGAGGTTGCGTATGCTTGCATATGAGAGAAAAAGCAGGATTATTGAATATCTCGAGCAGAACGGCAAGGCGGAAGTGAATTCCCTTGCAGAAATGCTTAGTGTTGTTTCGGAGACGATTCGAAGGGATCTACGCGAACTTGAACTTCAGGGAGTGCTCAAGAGAACTCATGGCGGCGCCATCATGCAAAACCGGAAGGAGAAGGAATATCCTGTACATGTCAGGGTCATGAAAAACAGTGTAGAGAAGGACAGACTGTGCCAGAAAGCAGCACAGTATGTCAATGAGGGAGATCTGATATTTGTTGATAACAGCACCACACTGGTGAATCTGATCAAATATATCGACAACAATATTCAAATGACGATTCTGACCAACTCTGTCAAAGTGCTGCAGGAGTATGCGCAATACCGTAAGGACAATGTGACAGTGATCTGCACTGGAGGGGTATTTAACAAGAATAATCTTTCTCTCTCCGGGACTTTTTCTGATAAATTTGTACGTGAATTTTTTCCTAATAAGGCTTTTCTGTCATGCCACGGAATATCGTCAGAGTATGGCTTCACGGACGGTAATCTGCTGGAAGTAGGATATAAGCGCGATATGATCAAATTGGCTGATAAGGTTTACTTTTTAATCGATCATACCAAATTCGGAAAGCTGGGACCTATCAGGCTTGGGGGACTGGATATTTGTGATGTTCTGATCACTAATCAGAAACCGGACGAAGAGATGATAGTCCAACTAAAGCAGGCAAATCCAGAAATGGAGATTGTAGTCATATAACGGAGGACTAGTATGGGCACGGGCACGTCAAGAAATGTACTGGCATTTGATGCAGGCGGAGGTAGTACCAGGATACAACAGATCGGGTTCACCGGCAGGAAGCTATTCCTGAATCAGATTGCCAGATTCGACAATGGTCCGGTCATGGCGGGCGACAATTTTCAATGGGACATACTTGGAATATACAGGGACCTGAAAAACGGTCTTCAGATAGCTTCAAAACAGGGAACAGAGATATCTTCTCTGGGAATTGATACATGGGGTAATGATTTTGCATTACTGGACAAGTCTCTATGTATGCTCGAAAATCCATTTAGTTATCGTGATAAACGAACTGTTGGCTGTGTTGAGCAGGTCAATCAGAGAGTTGGCGGCAGGGAACTGTTTTCACGCAACGGCATACAGCAGGTGAGGATGAATACTCTCTATCAGTTGTTTTCGCTTGTAAATAACCGGCCGCATATGCTGGAGATTGCGGACAGACTTCTGTTTATACCGGAGTTGTTGGCGTGGTTTCTCACGGGAGAGCTTCATAATGAATATACAATGGCCACAATATCACAGCTTTACAGTTATGAAGCTGCCGATTGGGATTATCCGCTCATGTCCGAGTTGGGCGTGCCGGGCAAGCTGTTTTCTCCTGTTGTTATGCCGGGAACTGATATTGGCTGCCTGCTGCCTTCTGTCTGCAACAATCTTGGGATCGAGCCTATGAAGCTTATTGCGGTGGGTTCTCACGATACGGCCTCAGCGGTAGCCGCTGTTCCGAAACCGGAGGGCTCGCCGCTGTATATCAGCAGCGGTACCTGGTCCATCGTAGGCACGGAGACACAGACGCCTGTTATCAATTCTCAGTCATATGCATTCAACTGTGCTAATGAGGGCGGAGTTAATGGAAAGATACGGATGTTAAAAAACGTTATGGGCTTATGGATAATGCAGGAGGTACAAAGAAGGTTTACGACCGAAGGGAGAGGCTATACTTTCGAGGAACTCGGTCAGCTTGCAGCTGCATCAAAGCCCTTCGGAGCAGTGATCGATCCTGATGACAAATCCTTCTATGAGCCGGTCGATATGCCTGAAATGATACGGGAATACTGCCGCGAAACGGGACAGGCTGTACCTGCGGATGATGGAAGTCTTGTAAGAACGGTACTGGAAAGCCTTGCTTTTAAATATCGATTTGTCATAGAGGGGGTGGAGAGACTGACAGAAAGAACTTATGACAGCATTAACATTATTGGAGGCGGAGCTGCAAATAATCTCCTGTGCACCTTTACAGCCAATTGCTGTAATAAAACTGTGCTTGCCGGTCCCCTTGAGGCCACGGCGCTGGGCAACGGACTGGTACAACTGGTTTCTCTCGGTGAGATTGCGAACTATGACCAGGCCAGAGCTCTGGTAAAGAGCAGCTTTCCACAGACGGAATACCATCCGCAGGATACGGAACAGTGGGAGGAGCAATATCACAGGTTCCTCATGACTACCGGCCTCTTGAAATAATAATCAGCAAAAAACCCTCCGACTATGCAATCGAAGGGTTTATCTTTTTGACTCTACTTATTTCTTGCTTCTTTGATCTTTGCAACAAATTCAGCAGCGAGCTTTGTTATACTGGCATAGTCGCCCGTTTTTGCGCCTGCAGTAAGGCTTCCGCCTGCGCCGACTGCCACCGCGCCTGCTTTGATCCATTCTCCCACATTGTCGATGCTGACTCCGCCTGTCGGCATCATATTAGCCTGCGGCAGAGGTCCCTTGATTGCTTTAATGATCTTCGGACCGAATGCTTCACCCGGGAAGACCTTGAGGATATCGGCACCAAGCTCCATTGCTTCCACAACTCCTTCAACCGTCATGACGCCGGGCATGCAGGGAACCTGATATCTGTTGCACAGTTTGAGCGTTTCACGGCTCAGATACGGGCTGACAACGTACTGCGCGCCGGAGAGGATTGCGATTCTTGCTGTTTCGGGATCCAGAACGGTGCCGGCGCCGATGATGATCTTACCGGAATATTCTTTTGCCAGCTCTTCGATTACTTTTGTTGCACCGGGAACTGTATAGGTAATCTCAATTGCAGCCGCGCCGCCTTCCAGACATGCATCAGTGATTTTTTTGGCCATATCCGGATTGTCTGCTCTTACGACGACAACCAGACCGGAATCGGTTATTTTTTTTATGATTTCCCATTTTTTGCTCATGCTGCTTCCTCCTGTAAGTTTTTCTCTATCCGATGGGTTCATTTCCACTTCGGATTGTCTACTATCACGGGCTGCCCATCTTTTTCGACGATCAGCTTTCTGTAACCTTTTGTCTCTATTGTACCATAATCATGACCTGCATCGGCACGAAATACGAAGAAAGTTACAAGTTTTTCATTTCCCACATTGATACTTCTGTGAGCATATCTCTTAGGCACGTAGACAGCTTTGCCCGGCGTCATCAACTGTGCATCCCAGTCACCCTCCGGACTTTCCATCAGCATATAGCCCTTGCCGCTGAGACAATAGTAAACTTCAGCGGTATCCAGTATGGTATGGAAGTGGCCTTTTGTCATAAAGTATTCATTACCGACCTTGCCAGGGTAAACAATACTGGTGCCAAAAAGCAGGTCACCCGGCGTTTCCGGCAGTTTCAACTCATAAAACTCATAGACCAGCTCATCATTTGCCTTAACTGCCGCATCAAAAGCCGCGTCATCAGCATACATGCCCTTCATATTTGAAAGGATGCGCCGGGTTGGCTCCTTCTCATTTGACATGCCTGTTTTAAGATCAAAAAACATATTAAATGGCGTTACATTTAATTCGCTCATATATTTCTCCTTTTCTTCTTATTGTTATCATCCATTGCGTATTTCATTTGCGATTCTGTCACATTCATCAAACAGTTTTCCTGAGATGTCTATATGGAACACTTCGGCGATGACTTGAGTCCAGCCGTGCACGAAATAGATCCAGCCGTCCTCTACGTGAAGATTTTTCTTTTCCTTCTGAGCCAGTGCCTGATGCATGAACAGCAGGTCGCCCCTATAGTTGATTTCCCAGATGAGGCTGTTTTCAGGGAATTCAACGGCATCGGTAAGAGGGGAGCCGGGTCTGTCCTTGCCAAGACCTGTCGCGTTTACGATCAATGAATAAGGTTTGAGGCTTCTGACCAGCGCGTTGTTTTGTTCAGGCTCGGGTGTCAGGTAAAATTCTGCATTTGCATCGGGGTTGATCACTCCGACATGTCTTTGAATTTCATCGAGTCTTGGTTTGCTTCTATTGCCAACAACAAGTCTGGAGGGGATGTTATCACCCTTGTTTTTATTAAGAAGGTAGGCGCTCATTGCAATTGCGCTGCCGCCTGCGCCCAGGAGCAGAACCTCTCCGTCATGATCTTTGAAGAAGTTCTTCGGAACGAAGGCTTCCATTGCAAGTCCGCTGGATATAGGATCCTTTGCATACCCCTCAAGCCTGCCGTCCTTCTTGGAAATGGAGGAGAGCTCACCAAACATGGACGCATAAGGGTCCAGATACTCAAACATATCATGGCAGGCATTGTAAAGGTCGATTTTATGCGTGGTAACAAGAGCTCCGAGAGATAGTTCATCATTTTTAATAAAATCGACGACTTCTCTGTACACCTCAGGCTTTGCATGAATCTCAATGTCGATACCTTTGATTACTGCATCCTTGAGTCCCAAAACTTCAGCCCATCTGGGGAACACCTTCATGATGGAGGATTTGGTGGTTGTTACACCAATGAAATAAATTGTTGGTTGTGTTGCTTTTGCTGGTAGATTCATTGTGATCTCCTTTCATTTTCTTGTTTTATTGTTGTAATAAGTATCTTGATTTATTGTTCTAGCAAATCTAATAGATTTTGTGTTGAAACAAGTGCCATTTTTTCTCCGGCTTCGGCTGTAAATGCGCCTATATGTGGTGTAAGTATGAAATTGTCAAGTGTCAGGAGCTTTTCATCCTTTGCTGGAGGCTCGCTTGAAAACACGTCCTGTGCCGCTCCGGCGATCTGACCGGATACCAGGGCTTCATACAGGGCTTGTTCATCTACCAGCTCACCTCTGGATGTATTGATAAGGATCGAATTTGGTTTCATCCTACTGAGAGAGTCTTTGTTTATAATATGCCTCGTTTCAGTTGTGGCAGGCACATGCAGCGAGATAATATCGCTTTGTGAAAAAAGCACATTCAGATCGTCAAGCTTTGTGATAGCGTATTGATCCAGAAATTGCTCATCCTTGAACCACGGATCATAGATGTAAACCTGCATTTCAAGGCCACGCGCCCTTCTGGCAACCTCGCGTCCAATCATTCCGCCGCCAACCACACCGAGCTTTTTACCAGTCAATTCGAACCCACAGGTGCGGCTCCAGCCTGCGTTTTTTACTCCAGCCGAATTAGCCGGAATATCTCGTGCCAATGTAAATATTAACGCAATGGCCAACTCTGCTACAGATATATTATTGGTGCCGACAGCATTGCGTACTTTGATTCCTAGCTCTGCTGCCTTGTCCAGGGCAATGTTGTCCATACCGACACCGTATTTTGAAATAGCTTTTAAATCCTTCAGTTCCTGCAGCACAGAGGCTGACAAGGGATCAACACCAACTATGATACCGGTCACATTATCTTTTGCGCATTCAATGATTTCAGCCTCAGTCATTGTTCGTCCAAAAGTGTTTTCAATGATTTCATATCCTTTTGATTCCAGAAGGGGATAGGCCTTCTGTTTGTGATTCTTGAACGATTTTGGTGTGATTAGAATTTTTTCTCTCATTGTACGTAATCCTTTCTTTTAATAGTTGCCTTTATTATTTACATTAATGATACAAATAATTTTCTGTAATAATGTAAGTATGTTATTACAAAGATACAGAAAAAATTATCTAAGCTGGCGTTTTAGCTCAAATGTAAACTTGCTGCGGTCACTCCTGTACTTGGCGAATGAGTATTCAACAGGCGTACCATTTTCCAGAGCAATAACACTTTCAAAATAATGCACTGGGGCTCCTTTTGGTATATTAAGCAGCTTTGCTTCAAAATCGCCTGCGATCATGGATTCAAGAGATCTGGTGGCAGTGGAAATCAGCATGCCGCTTTCTTTCTCAATAATTTCATATATGGACATTTTCTCCAAATCGTGAGTCATCAGTCCGGGGCATACCTTGTAGGGGACATAAGTAATGACGAATACAATGGGTTCTTCGTCAGCAAACCTTAAGCGGGTAAGCTTGATCACATCGTCGCCTTCATTGATCTTCAATGTTTGAGCTACTTTTTCATCACACATGACCAGCTCTCTTGCTAATATCTTTGTGGAAGGGTTCAGGCCCTTTTTTTTCATCTCATTATTGAAGCTATCGAGCACAAGCAGAAAATCCTGAGCAATTTTTGGTTTTGCTATAAATGTTCCTTTGGCCTTGATACGATAGAGGTAACCCTCCACGACCAATTCATTAATGGCCTGGCGAACGGTTGGTCTGCTGATGCCAAAGTGCTCGCTAATTTCAACCTCTGTTGGAATCGGTGCTTCAGAATCATCGTGGCGCTCTTTTATATACTCCAGCAAAATGGTCTTCAACTGGTAGTAAAGAGGGATAGGTATATTTTTATTAAGAGTTTTGTTGCCACTAAAAAGCATTCATTAGTCCTCAATTCGCAATTATTAGTTTCCTTTGTTATTATGTAATTACATTATACTGATATTATTATACATTGTAAAGCTATAAAAGTCTACAGATATGTTGTAAGGAAATTCGAGATAATTTGCCATAAAATTAGTGATATTTGTCAAGGAATTAGCACATATAATTATTCAACCAAGTTAAACCGCCTGTTATCAGACAATATATACCGTATTGCGTATTGCTGTTTGTTAACATATTTATTGATATCAAAACTAAAAAAGTAAAGTGAGTGTGGATATAATGAGTAATGGATCAAGATATTCAAGAATGTTTGTAATTCTAGGTGTGGTACTGATGGTAGTGGGAATTATTCTGGCATTAGCTAATTTCACAGGCTTGGGTCTCAACAGTTTTTCTTCCTTCAACCAAATTTTTGGCATTGTTCGCAGCAATAATAACGATGTAGACGTGGAAAGAACTGAATCGGTCAGAGGAATAAGCCATATCTCAGTTGCTTCGGTCAGTGATAACATCAACCTGATCCCGGTCGATTCTGACGAGATAAAAGCGCATTACTACGGCAGCTACTCCACAAGCAACCCCGATTACCGGCCTGAGCTTGTTGTCGAAAAGAAAGGATCTCAACTCAACATAGAAATTAAGTACCAGTCCAATCATGTGCATGTAAGCTTTTTCAGCAATCTAAAGCTGGATGTATATATACCGATGCAGTTTAAAGACGATCTTGTGATTAATAGCACTTCGGGCGAGGTTGCGGTTGGCAGGTTTGAGCTTCACGAGATGGATTACTCAAACACCTCGGGCAACTTAAATGCGGAGTGGATCGATGCAGAAAAAGCCACTCTGAGCACCACTTCCGGGGAAACAATGTTAGCTGGCAAATTCGAAAGCTTCAAATACACAACAACCTCAGGGAATTTTGTATCTGACGACTTTACATCAAAAAAGACCGAGTTCAATACAACGTCGGGAGAGATCAGCCTGGCAGGACAGATGGGGGATGTTAAAGCAGAAGCTATCAGCGGCAACTTGAATTTTTCATATTCACATTTTGGAAATACCATTGAAGCAAATACTGTGTCCGGTGAGGTTGAGATACGGCTTCCTGAGGACGCCGGCTTTGAACTGGAATATGGCACTGTGTCGGGAGATGCCCAATGTGACTTTGCAGTATCTGGCAGTCAGGGAAAGAAGGGTTTGAAGGGTACAGTCGGCAGTGGTGAAGGAGCTGTCCGTATAAATACGGTTTCAGGCAATCTCAAAATCCGCAAATAAATTACCGGATAACTAAAAACGACCGTTTTGGCATATTATAGTGCGGGAGGTGATAGTATGCCAAAGGGTAAAGTTAGAAATATGTTTCCGGGTGGGAATACATCAAAGGGATTTTTCAGTTACTATCAGTACATTATCAATGAAGAAGAAGCTAAAAGGATTTTTATTATGAAGGGCGGCCCCGGCGTGGGCAAAAGCAGCTTTATGAAAAAAGCTTCCGAAGTGATGGTACAGCGCGGATATGATGTGGAGCACATGCATTGTTCCAGCGATAATCACAGTCTTGATGGAGTTGTGATACCGGGTCTTGGCGTTGCTTTGATCGATGGAACCGCACCGCATGTAACTGATCCGAGGAGCCCTGGTGTTATTGACGAAATTATCAATCTGGGGGATTATTGGGACGAAGCCGCTCTGTGTCGGAATCGCGAAAAGATCATAAGAATAAAAAACGAAATAGGCGGTTGTTTTGCAAGAGCATACAGGTATTTGGCTGCCGCCTCATGCATATATGAGGACAGCGCAGCATTATATGGGTCTGATGTTGATGAAGCGAAGGTGAATATTCTTGCAAAGGAATTGATCACCGAGCTTCTGGAGGGCATCCCTATGTCTGCAAGGGTATCCAGAGAAAGGCGGATGTTTGCCAGCGCAATTACACCGGATGGATTTGTTAATTATCTGGATGATCTGATGATTGCGGATAACATTTATAAGCTAGTTGGATTTCCTGGGGCTGGTACGGAAAAGCTTCTGGAGAAGATCAAATCAGCAGCGCTGGAAAGGGGACTCCCCGTGGAAGCTTTTTATTGCGCCTTTGACCCCGCAAAGCTCGAACATCTTATTATACCGGGATTAAACTCAGCATTTACAACAGTTAACGAATACCATTCAACAGATGTCTGTTCGTTGAGAGAAATTGATTTTTCGGAGTTTCTGGATGAAAGACTGACATCTTTGAGAAGATGCGAAATTGAATATAACCGGACTCAGTTTGACGTACTGCTTGACAAGGCGATTGATTTGATACATAGCGCAAAAGACCTTCACGACGAGTTGGAAGCCTGTTACATTCCTGCGATGAATTTTAAGGGAGTGCAGGAAAAATGGGAAAGGGTCATGGAAAGGATTATTGGCTATATTTGTATTGACTAATACGTCCCATAATATATACTAATACTGTAAACTTTTATCTTCAGGCTAAGCCTGAGCAAGGAGGGGCGTATTATGTGGAAACTCAGTGTTAAAACGGTGGTCGCGATTGGTATAGGTGCTGCGATATTCATTGTACTTGGCATGTTCGGTTCCATTCCAACAGGGATTCCGAACACAAATCTTGACACCTCTTATGGTATTCTTGCTATGATGTCAGCCATCTTTGGCCCAATAGCCGGTCTGTTAATCGGTCTTATAGGGCATGCACTGAAGGATACTTTTATGTGGGGATCAGCCTGGTGGAGCTGGATTATTTGCTCTGCTCTTGCAGGTTTCCTTATCGGACTTTTTGTGAAGAAATTCGGTGTAGAGGATGGGCAATTTGGTCTGAAACAAGCGGTTCTATTTAATGCCGTTCAGATTGCATCCAATGCAATTTGCTGGTTTGGACTTGCGCCGTTGCTAGATATCATTATATACGACGAACCTGCCAATAAAGTATTTACCCAGGGTTTGGTAGCCGGAGCAGTTAACATGGTCGTCATGCTAGTGCTTGGAACAGCCCTGCTGTTTGGGTATTCTGCCACGAGGCAGAGGGCATCCAGTCTGACCAAGGAAGAGTAATATTGTTCGGAACCAGGGGGATGATTCTCCGGTTCGTTCACCGCGGACCGGGATCATCCCTTTATCAGTTTACTTGGTATATGCATATGCTGTACCAATCATAAACCAACTTATACAAATGAGTTGTGCCCGAGGATGCTGATGAAAAAAGAAGCAATCACATTTGAAAATTTTACATTTCGATATAACAGCCAAATTGAACCAACCTTGATTGATATCAACCTGACGGTTTATCAGGGCGAAAAGCTGCTTGTCATAGGCCCATCCGGCTCGGGAAAATCTACTTTAGGTCATTGTATCAACGGTCTGATACCTTTTTCATACACCGGTGAGCTGACCGGTAAACTAAGGGTATTGGGGGAGGATACGTCCAAACTCGGTATATTTGGGTTATCCAAGCATGTGGGTACTGTACTTCAGGATTCCGACAGTCAGTTCATAGGATTAACAGTTGGCGAGGATATTGCTTTTTCCATGGAGAACGAATGTGTTGAAACACCTGTGATGCAACAGCGAGTTATGGCATCGGCTCTTTTGGTTGATATGGGGGATTTTCTGGCAGCTAATCCGCATCAGTTATCCGGAGGACAGAAACAGAGGGTCTCACTGGCGGGGGTACTGGTAAATGAGGTGGACATCCTTCTTTTTGATGAGCCCCTTGCAAATCTGGATCCGGCCACAGGCAAATATGCCATCGAGCTGATTGATGATCTTCACAGGGAAACCGGCAAGACAATTATTATCATCGAACACAGACTTGAGGATGTGCTTCACAGGGGTGCGGACAGGGTGATACTGTTCGATGAAGGACGGATCATTGCAGATATGCCGCCGTCCAAATTGCTTGAAGGCGATCTTCTTGAGCGTTGCGGTATCCGCGAGCCTTTATTTATTTCCGCGCTTAAAAAAGCAGGCTGTCAAGTGCGGGCTGATGATCATCCGGAAAGAGTGGGAACCTTTAATCTGGAGCCCCACCGTGAAAAACTGTTATTGTGGGCACAGCAGGATGAAAGCATCGCTGATAAAATAGCGGGACAAAATATTTTAGAGGTTAGGGATCTGGAATTCAGATATCAATCGGGCGCCCGTGCAATAAAAGGCATCTCATTCCATGTGAAGCAGGGCGAAATGCTGGCCATTGTCGGTAAAAACGGAGCAGGTAAATCCACTCTGTCCAAATTGATTTGCGGAATGGAGAAGCCTGACCGTGGGACAATATTTTTTGAAGGCCGTGATATCTCGGCAGATACCATAAAAGAGCGTTCAATGCGAATTGGGTTTGCTATGCAGAACCCAAACCATATGATTTCAAAGACAATGATCTATGATGAAGTCGCAATGGGACTGAGAGCGATGAAGGTCCCTGAAGAAATTATCAGAGAAAAGGTGCAGCATATATTGAAGATATGCGGACTGCATCCGTTTCGTAAATGGCCTGTTGCAGCATTGAGTTATGGACAAAAAAAGCGTGTTACCATTGCCTCCATACTGGTGATGGATGTGAAGGTACTGATTTTAGACGAACCTACCGCAGGGCAGGATTACAGGCATTATACCGAGATCATGGAGTTTTTGAGAGGCCTTAACGAACAAAACAGCATTACAATTATCATGATAACTCACGACATGCATCTGGCACTGGAATATACCAACAGAGCTATTGTTGTGGCCGATGGGGTCAAAATAGCGGACAGTACTGTTGCGGAGATTTTTTCAAACGAAGAGGTTATTGCCGCAGCAAACCTGAAGAAGACTTCACTGTACGACCTTGCTTCACAGATGGGCATATCGCCCGAAGTATTTACAAATCGCTTTATTGCATCAGAAAGGGGGAATGGTCAAAAATGAGCAGGCTTCTTGCATACATTAAGGCCGATTCTCCTGTACACAGGCTGAATGGCGCGACAAAGCTTATCATTTTTCTGATCTGGTCCTTTACCGGAATGATTACCTTTGATGCCCGTGCCCTTGTAGTAATCCTTGCAGCAGGGATCGTAGTATTTCGGATTTCGAAAATCCGATTTAAGGATGTTGCTTTTGTTCTTGGTTTCATCAGCTTGTTTCTGCTGTTAAACTTTATTACTATTTATCTTTTCTCTCCTGAGGAGGGTGTGAGAATATATGGGACAAGAAACGTTCTTTTCAGCTTTTCAGAGCGCTATACTGTTACTGTAGAGCAACTGTTTTATGAACTGACCGTAACGCTAAAATATTATACGGTCGTACCGGTAGCGCTGCTTTTTGTACTGACTACTGATCCGAGTGAATTCGCAGCATCATTAAATCAACTTCGTGTTCCCTATAAGGTATCTTACGCAGTTGCCCTTGCACTTCGTTATATTCCGGACATTCAGACTGATTTTATCAACATTTCGCATGCTCAGCAGGCAAGGGGCATTGATATGTCCGGAAAGGCAAAGCCGTGGACAAGACTGAAAAATATTCTCGCAATTCTCATGCCGTTAGTATTTTCAAGTCTCGAAAAAATAACGATCATATCCAATGCAATGGAACTTCGTAATTTTGGTAAACATAAAAAACGTACGTGGTATTCATTTAAACCTTTTGGCCGCAATGATGCGGCAGCACTTATTATCGCACTGCTGTCAGCAACTGCTGTGCTTGTATTTACATTTTACGATGGTACAAGGCATTTCATTCCGTTTAAGTAACGGAGGAGATCAGATCTACTGCGACCCTAGCATTCTCGCGCGCCTTTTCCTTCAATTCAGGAATGCTTTCCTTCAACTGATTGCTTATGGCTTCACGGTCTTGCCATACCTTTTCCGACAAATCAAGAAGATGCCTGTATTCCAAGGTGCGAACATCGCCGGCTGAAGACTGTCCAATGTAGTCGAGGAATCCCTGGATTTTTGGGTCATAGACGAGACCTACCATGGGGACTGCGGCAACTGCGGCAAAAACCAGCGCATGGAGTCTCATACCAAGTAACATGTGCATTTCTGAGATTAGATCAAAGGTCTGGAAAATACTCAGCTTTTCCTTAACAATGGTGCATTCGTTCTTCATCATGGCTGCAACATTTTCCAAAATGGGCACGTCGTCCGGGTGCTGCATTGGAAAGAAAACGGGCCAGGCACCGTATTTATTGACCATGCTGTCAATAGCCTGGGCAATTGCAGATTCATATTTCTCATGCTCAACCTTTTCATTACCTGGATATTTCCGCAGCGATATGCCAAGTAAGGGCTTATTGCCTGTCAGGTTAAGCTGCCGCAATATATCAGTATTAGAGCTTTTGCGGCAATCGGTAACCGTAAAGGCGGCATCGGAGGTGAGCAGAATTTTTGGCTTTCCGATATCCAGGCTCTTTAGCTCTTCGAATGATAAAGCCTCCCGGAGCGTGATCACATCCACCTGGTTCATTATTTTTTTTGTAATAAGCCTGTTCATACTTTGTTTCAGCGGACCGATACCATTGGCATAGAACATGATTTTCAAGCGAAGCTTTTTCGCCAGCCAAACTGTGCTAAGGTAAAAGAATAAAGAGCGTGTGCTGGTGTTGTCCTGAAGCAGATTTCCGCCGCCGTATATGAACACTCTGGCGTTTTTCATGCCTTTATATATGCGCAGTACGCTGATCCTGCTGATGGAAGGCATATTAAAATCCTTTGAAGTACCAATTGGATCCTTCGACAGGATCATGAGACGTATGTCTGGCTTATAGCGTTTCAAATCATTGATAATTGACATCAAAAGAGCGTCGTCGCCTATGTTGCGAAACCCGTAATAACCTTGAATTATGGCATCGTAAGGCTTCTGTCCCTTTTTGAGCAAAGATTGTTTCTCAAGTATGCCGGAATAGATACCGGTCTGAGTTTTAGCCATACTTTCGACGGAAAAGTCATTAAGCGCTTTTTCATATAGCAACTCTCCCATAGCAGTCCGTTTCTCTTCATCCTCCGCCAGTTCCAGAATCAGTTTGCAGAAGCGTTCAACATCACCCGGCTCAAACAGATAACCATTTTTGCCATGCTCTATCAAATCGGGGATACCGCCAACGCGAGTACTGATGGTCGCCTTTTTAAATCTGGCTCCCTCCAGGATAGAATAGGGGAAGCTCTCACTGATGGAAGTTAGCACACTGATGTCGATACTGCTCATCAGCTCATTGGGATCCTCCAGCCATCCCAGGAAGAATACCGTGTCCTTCAAACCGAGGCTTGCAGTCAATGCTTCAAGCTGTTTGCGATCTTCACCGTCTCCTCCGATCAGGAATTTGACCTTAGGATTCCTATCCTTGACAAGCCTGGCCGTGCGTACAATGGTTTCAATACTTTTTACGGGATAGAGCCGTGCGGCGATACCGACTATGATATGATCTTCTTCTATGTTAAGACGGTATTTTTCAATAAGTCTGGCTCGTGAATATTTTGCTGTCGGTATGGAAAAATCCATCCCGTTGTACAATACATAAATATCAAGAGGATTAAATCTCCTGTCAATCAGCATATCACGGAAATTGCTTGAGACGGCTATATGGTTATGTATAAAACGTAATGCAATGGAGTTGATGAGGCCGATAGTCATTCTCTTTGAAAGACTGTGCATATAGTCCAATCGATAATCACTATGTACGGTGGTAACAGTCGGCAGCCCGGTTTTTCGCCGTGCTGCCAGTGAGAACATATTAGCTTTAGCGCCATGAGAGTGGACGATATCATAGTTGCCCTGACATATGATCTCGGTGACCTTGCGGATATCTGAAAAAATATTTTTTGATTTTACAACTGTAACATCAATGCCCATTTCACGGGCTTCATCGGCAAAAACACCTGGCCGCAGACTGATGAGTTTGACTTCCATGTGTCGGGACAGTTCTTTGAGGAGATATAACACATGGGTTTTTGCTCCTCCGGTATCGCCGCCGCCGATTAAATGTACGATTTTCATCATGGACCTCCTGCCGATAACAAATACTATTAGCCTTTTGAAGTAAGATAGAGTTTATTGATCTTCACTATTCTTTATGATCTTCCTGGCAGCGATGACACGGCATGCCTTCTCAAATTGCTCGGAAAGCAGCTGAGTATTGCCGTCTGGGACGTAGCAGAGGGCTTCCTGTGAACCTTCAGTTTCACTTTCCGATAACAGTTTGGAATAGGTTTCCTTACTGCCGGTAACAATGCAGTCAGCTTCGCTAATAATCCGGTTTTTCAGCTTCTTGTCAAAGCGCTTTCTTATTTTTTTGCTGATTCCCGGCAGCGGATCACATACATCAGCTACCCATGGAACACCGGGAAATTTCTTCTTCAGCCGAAGGCCGATGAGATGTGCGCTTGATGGAGGAGATACGGTATAGATCATATCTACTCCATCATATTTTGCCATACGGACTGCTTTGCGTACAGAAAATAATTCCCAGAGCCGTTCAGCATCGGGGATCAGCAAGGATGACAATGCTTTTCCGATAGGACGAAGGATTCCGGGTAGATTTTCAGGTTCCCAAGGACTGGTCCGAATTACATCGGTGTCCTCGGGAACCTGCATAGTCAAATCTTTATTTGTATCTGCTCGAACTGTGCGCGTCAGCACAAGCGGCTCCCATCCATAGTTTGCGAGCTGTCCGACAAAATCGGCAGATCTTGCAGCTCCCGCATTTTTTACAGGCGGGAAGGAGTAAGCAATCATTAATACCTTCTTCATACCTGTTACTGCTCGTTTATCTCTTCCGGTTTATACGGGAAAATCTTTGTAAAGAGTCTGATAATCAGGTAAAAGACGATCAGTACAAAAAACACGCCCAGCATTCCGATAATTGTAACAAAAAGTCCTTTCCCAAAATCCGAACCATTTATTAATGTATCTAACATATAATATATCCTCCTGTAAAATTCTGAATGCTGACTTTAGCCTACAAGTATTGGTACCAGTACAAGGATCAGACCACCGGCTATAATGGAGCCAAGCTGACCTGAAACATTCGCACTGACTGCCTGCATCAGTACAAAGTTCGTAGGGTCTTCCTTTTGCGCCATTCTTTGAATGACTCTGGCCGACATTGGGAATGCAGATATTCCGGCTGCGCCGATCATCGGGTTGAACTTATTGCCCTCTTTGCGGAACAGGTTGAGGAACTTGGCAAACAGAACGCCGCCCGCAGTATCAAATACAAACGCTACCAGACCCATACCAAGAATCAGCAATGTTGTGGGCTGGAGGAAGTCCTCGGCAAGCATTGTCGCTCCGATCGTAATACCAAGCAGCAGTGTAACGAGGTTTGAAAGTTCGTTTTGAGCAGCCTGTGAAAGCCTCTCTAGGACACCGCATTCGCGGATCAGATTGCCAAACATCAGTGAACCTACCAGTGGAACACTCATTGGGGAGACAATACCTGCAATAATTGTTACAGCTATAGGGAATGCGATCAGTACAAATTTGGATACTTTTTCTTCCTTGTAGTCCATTCTGATCATACGCTCTTTCTTGGAAGTCAGAAGCTTTATTACAGGGGGCTGTATGATCGGAACCAGTGACATGTACGAGTATGCCGCAACGGATATTGGAGCGAAATACTCCTTTGCGAACTTACTTGCCACATAAATCGCTGTCGGGCCATCTGCGGCGCCAATGATGCCGATGGCGGCGGCCGGTTTGAGGTCAAAGCCCAGCAGAACGGCTACCAGCATAGTGGCAAATATTCCTAATTGCGCAGCTGCACCGAAGAAAATCATGACCGGGTTCTTAAAAAGAGGAGTAAAATCGATCATGGCGCCGACACCAATGAAAATCAGCACTGGGAACAGCTCTGTTAGTATACCTGCGTTGAGTAGGATATCAAGAAAGCCCGGATCGTACTTAAAAGCCTGACCATTTTCAAAAATATAGTTCAGCTTATCCTCAAACAGGCTCCTTGCTTCTGGATTGTTAGCGACCAATTGGGTCACATATGGATCCAGTTCTTTGACAGTTGCAAACTTTACAACCGCCTGAGGCAAATTAACAAGAATAGCGCCGAAACCGATCGGCAGAAGCAGCATTGGTTCATAATTCTTTTTGATAGCAAGAACAATCAGAACCAAACCGACCACATACATAATGACCATCTGGATATTAATTTCCATAAAACCCGCAACTAAATCCTTAAATTCCATGTTATCTCTCCTGTATCTGATAGTGTGTAGAAATATTTTGTACATACCCTTATTTCCATCCTATAGTATAACTAATAGAAGCACATTAATCAAATAAAAAAAGCAGGAGATGAGAAAAAATTGTGGAATAATGTATTAGCTGAGGAAACGAGACGGGTCAGACGTTAATGTCAGGGGAACGGAACCCGTACTGTGAAGGCATCATAAGCCGGTTATGAGGGCTCTTCGGGGAACCGGTACTTAAGGGGGGTGCGTGGTGGATATTACAACAGGTGATGACGTTGTATCATTGATTCCTTTAACAAAAAGCTTCCTAAAAGAGGCCGCTTTGCTGTACAACAGCAGTGATATGCGCTACGCGACAGGTTATGCGGAAGATGTGACTGTGGAGCAGTTAGCCTGTATTCAGGATCATACCGCTTCATCTGAGAATGAGTTCATATCCGGTATATTTATAAAGAGCTCTTCCGAAATCTCGAGGTTTGTCGGAATAGTAGCGGGCATGTTGCAGGGAAATGAGCTGTGGATTAAGCTTTTAGCTGTGTTGCCTGCATTTCGCAATGCAGGAATAGGCTCAAGAGCAATCGGCTTGACCTTTCAATATTTTATGGAAATATTTAGTACTACCGTCGCGTTTGTTTCCGTTGCTGAAAAAAATATGCAAGGGCTTAGTTTCTGGACAAAGCAGGGATTTTCTCAGGTAGGAAGTTTATACAAGACATTATTTGGCGAAAATCAAATGTATAAGGTAGTAATCATGAAAAAGAGGTGCTGAACGCTATGTAAATGCACTGAACAGTAGAAGTTTACATAATATAGATTGTGATAATATTTCTATTAATTTGACAAAGCTTTTATGTATAGGTATAATATTCTTGCATCGGTACTCATTACTGAATAAAGCTGAATCTCCTGAAAAGGAGTACGGAGGAACCAAGACAGGGGTTAATCCGTTCAGTGGAACTTCCATGAACGGTAGGGCTATCCTATACCCGCACCCGCCAGCTAACTTCGGAGGCTATAATAGGAGGGCGTAATGCCACTTTTCAAAAAATTACTGTTCACTATATCTGTCATACTTCTTTTAACATTTTTTGCGACTGGCGCCGCATTTGCAGCTGCGGAAAAGACAGGAATCATTACAGAAGATACGGTCAATTTCAGATCCAACCCGGACACTACCTCTAAAATCCTCAGTCAACTGTCAAAAGGAACGAAGGTATCTGTTGTTGCCAGCGAGGGTGATTGGCTTCAAGTAAGTTATAACGACACTACAGGCTGGGTAAACGGCAATTATGTCACTGTCCGCGACGAGCAGATTTCCGCAGGTGTGGTAAACACTACTGTGCTTAACGTCAGAAGCAAGCCGAATACAACCTCGGAGATTCTTGCCAAACTGGAAAAGGGATCAATGGTTGAAATAGTTGAGCAGTCGGGTGATTGGTACCGGATATTCATCGGAGAAAACAGATATGGCTGGATACACAGCGATTTTATTACAATCAGGGAAGAGAAAGTGTCCAGAGGAACCGAAAATGTACAGACGCCTGATGATTCGGTGGCGGATACCGATAAGGATTTAAGGCAGCAAATCGTAGATTATTCTAAAAAACTCCTTGGTATTAAATATGTATATGGAGGCTCCACTACGAAAGGCTTTGATTGTTCGGGATTTGTCAGCTTTGTATTTAATAAATTCGGGATGACCCTGCCCAGAGCTTCCAGAGATATGGGAAAAGGCGGGATTGCGGTTAAAAAGACAGATCTGAAGCCGGGCGACCTGGTGTTTTTCGATACCAATGGCGGACTGAACGGTATCAATCATGTGGGAATATATATTGGCAGTAACAAATTCATCCATGCCTCATCAAGCCTCGGCAGGAAGGTTACCATCAGCAATCTCAATGACAAGTATTACACCAAGACATATATGAGAGCTCGGGACTATTTGTCGAAATAAAGAATTAGCCAGGTGCCTGGAAACACAATCGGTATAAACAGAGCTGACGGTACCGAAATCATCAAATGTAAAATATTTACAATTACAGAATCATGTTATATAATAAATGCAAAAAGGTGTCGGAATGAGTATTGTTTACAAACGTCCGGTCGTATCTTTTTGCATTTTGCATATTATGGGAATACTCACGGCATTCCTGTCAAATTCCATACTGGCGGCGGCGGGTCTATTTCTGCTGATGTCTGCCTGCTTGTATGTTTTAAGTGAAAAACGCACAAGCAGTTTTTTTGTGCCCGCAGGAATGCTGGTCTTTTTTCTTTTGGGGTCGCTGGAATTCCTGGTCATCGACAATATACAGCTAAGGAGCTTTTCGGGATATGAAGGCAGAGAGGTCGCAATCAGAGGGTTTATTGCATCCGAGGCACAGATAAAGGGAGAAAAGATCACCTATACGGTAAATGTCTCCGGGTTAAGGCAGGGTTACCGGGGAGCATTTGCACCAAAAAAGGGACGGGTCCTGCTGACCACCCTGCTGAAGGAGGACTCTGCTGTTTTGGATTACGGCAGGGAAGTGTTTTTTGACGGCATATTAACGCAGCCTCAAGGAGTAAGGAATCCGGGCGGATTTGATTACAGGCGATATCTGGCTCAGAAAGGTGTAGGTGCATCAGTTTTCGCCTATCCATACAACATTGAGACGGGTGAGGGCAAAAGGGGAAATTTTCTGGTACAGGCCGGGTTGAGCATTCGTGACAGGATTGTTTCTGTGATTGATAACAGCTTGCCGCGCCAGCAGGCCGGGTTGTTGAACGGGATGCTGATCGGCTACCGGGAAGGCTTATCAGAGGAAGTACAGACAGCGTTCGGCAATGCAGGACTAACACATATAATGGCAGTTTCAGGGGCAAATATTGCCTTCCTGATATTGCCGCTCTCATTTTTGTTTAAGCTGATGAAGATAGGTAAAAGGTCTGCAAACCTTCTGATCATGGGCTTACTTGTCCTGTTTGTGTTTATAACAGGTTTCGAGCCATCCGTACTTCGAGCTGTGTTGATGGCCGATATTCTATTGATGGCGTCAATCCTTTACAAAAAGCCGGATGTATATGCTGCTATTGCATTCTCCTGTATCATTCTGCTGGCCATCAGCCCCTGCATGCTGTTCAATGCAGGCTTTCAGCTGTCCTATGGTGCAACGCTGGGGATTGTTATGCTTTATAAAAACATAAGCACGCTTATTGTACGATGTCATGTCCCAGAAAAGCTGGCGCAGGTAATAGCTGCTACTGTTGGAGCACAACTGGGAGTGCTTCCTGTCACTTTGATTAATTTTAACAGGGTATCACTTATATCGATTATTCCTAATATGCTTGTAGCTCCCATATTAGAGCTCATCACAATACTTGGCATGCTGATGGCACTGTTAGGACAGTTCAGCCTCTTTTTGTCCAAACTGATCGGATATCTTAACAGTGTATTCCTCAGCGCAGTTCTCTATATTACTAAATGGACGTCAGAATTGTCCTTTGCCATGGTCAATACAGTAACACCGCCACTGCTTTTAGTAGTAGCGTATTACATAATCGTCTGGTTTTTGTTATGGTATAAGCCTCTGAAGATGATATCGCTGCGACCGCGTCATGCAGCGGTTGTACTGTCGTTTACCGCAGTTTTTTTGCTTGCGGGAGGCCTTAAGCCTCCCTGTCTTGAGGTTGTGTTCCTTGATATCGGCCAGGGAGATTGCGCCTTTATCAGAACATATTCCGGAAAGACAGTATTGATCGATGGAGGCGGCAGTAACAATCCGGATGTGAAATCAGGTGTTGGGGAGAAGGTGGTGGTGCCGTTTCTGTTAGATAACGGCACCGGCAGGCTGGACGCCGTCATTGCGACTCATCCGCACACTGATCATATCCAAGGCCTGGAAGATGTATTGGCGCAGATAAAAACAGACAGACTCATTATCCCTTCCATGAAAGACGGGTCAGGCTTCGACAGTCTGCTGCAGGCAGCCGGAGCAAAAGGAATCCCGGTTTTCAGGTGCTCCCGGGGAGACATCATCCGTCTGGATGACAGGACTGTCATGCAGATTCTGAACCCCGAAGCGCACTGTGATGCAGATGTGACATCTTCCAATAACGCTTCACTCGTGATAAAATTATGCTACGATCAGACATCAATTTTGCTGACAGGCGATGCTGAGTCGGAGGCCGAGGAGCGGATGCTGAAGGAAGCTGTGGATTTAGACGCGGACGTGATTAAGATCGCACATCACGGCTCTCCGACCTCGTCAGGTGAAGCATTTATTGACGCTGTTGATCCGGAGGCTGCCGTTATCAGCGTTGGAAGAAATAACTTCGGACATCCCTCGGATGAGGTGCTGGATATTCTTGAAGAGCGCAGTGTTAATTGCTTCAGGACAGATGAATGCGGAGCTGTGATGCTCAGAAGTAACGGAAGGACCATTTCGGTCCGAAGGACTGTGATAGGAAAGTGAGATGAGTGCAGTTGGCGTTTAAGGAAAATACGGCAGAGAATGAGAAGCTCCTATGGAAACAGATAAGAAATAGAGAGATCGGTTCTTTGTACCTGTTTTACGGACCTGAGGAATACCTTATAAGGAATTATACCGAGCAGATTGAAAAGACGCTGCTGTCAAAGGATTTTATATTATTGAACAAGGTTATACTTGAAGGAAAGACAGCGCCATCAGCTATTATCGACAATTGCATGACTTCGCCTGTATTTTCTGATAAAAAACTGGTTATCGTAAAAAACTCAGGTTTGTTTAAAGGGTCTAAGAAAGCGGATGTATCGCGTAATAGCATAGAGAATACAGAGAGTACAGAAACGTTGGAGAAAGCGGGCAAGAAGGCGAAGAATGATAATAAAAAGAAAAATGATGAGCTGCCGGATTTGCTGCAGCAGGTACCCGAGCATGTTTGCCTGATTTTTATCGAGACTGAAATTGATAAACGTCTCAAAATCATTGATCTGATCAAAACAAATGGTTTGATCGTGGAATTTGATTATAAAAAACCGAATGAACTGACCGACTGGGTCGTGAAAAGAATGAGAGAGCTAGGTTATGAAACAGATGCGCGTACGGCGGCAATGATTGTAGAATACTGCGAAAGCGGAATGGATGATATTCTCAATGAAGTGAGAAAGTTGTGCGCCTACGCTGGAAACAGAGCGAAGGTCACTGAATCAGATGTGGTAAAGGTCTGCACCAAATCAGTAAAAAGCAGGGTATTCGACCTGACGGATGCGATCGGTGCAAAGCAGACGGCAAAGGCTCTATCACTTCTCAATGATATGGATGTACTGAAGGAACCCATGCCTAAGATTATGTACATGATTGCCCGGCAGTTCCGACAGCTTGTTCAGGTCAAGCTGCTAATAGAGGACGGGGCAAATCAGGCCAAGATCGCGTCGCATTTTAAAGTGCCTGCGTTTATTGCGGGAAAGCTCATAGATCAAGCGAAGCGATATTCAATGGATAAATTGGAGCAGGCGATCGCCACAGGGTTGGAATTGGATCTGGCCATAAAAACAGGCCAACTGCGTGATAAAGCTGCAGTTGAGCTAATGATAACTTCTTTATCAATATAACCGTGTTTAGCTACATAAAACAAAAAGCCCGGCCACCTGGAATATCCATACGATGCTCGTGCTTTTTCTTGTTTTGTAAATGTTAACAGCTTGCTGATGCGCGGTAATTAAATTACTGTTTAGCGGTGTTCAGCGCTTTTGCCAACTTTGATTTTCTTCTCGCAGCGGTGTTCTTATGAATAATGTTTTTTGCAGCTGCTTTGTCAATGCTTTTAACAGTAGAGCTTAAAACTGATGTAGCAGATGAATCCTTTGATTCGATTGCTTCATTGCATTTCTTTATAGCAGTCTTCAAAGCAGACTTTCTCATCGTATTCTTGAGAGTCTTTGACTTTGTTACTTCTACTCTTTTAATAGCGGACTTGATATTTGGCAAACCTTTCACCTCCTGCGATTTTATTGTCTATATTGACATCGAATATTCTACCATGAACAATTTTAAAATGCAAGGATGAATGTGGCGTAGATCTGAAAATCAAGCATGTTGGGTATATTGATACATATTTAATTCAATTTACAATTCATGTATAATAATAATAAAGCATCGAAGCCACGCTGCCGGGTAAAAAAAGGTGTTCTGTGCAGTGGTTTTCTTAAGTCAGGAGCATATATGATTAATGTTGAAATAAATAAAATAGAATTGAAATTTTTGACCTCAAACAAGGTATTTTCACCAATGTCGATTGATAAGGGAACTATGGCAATGCTGACATTGGCCGATATTAAAAGCCATGATAAGGTTCTGGATCTGGGATGTGGATACGGTGTAGTTGGGATTTATTCATCAAAAATTGTCGGGCCCCAAAATGTGGTTATGATTGATATAGATGATGAAGCAATACGATTAGCAAAGGAAAATGTCATTCTAAATGAGGCTGAGGGAGTAAAGATTATACAAAGTGAAGGGTTTCGAAATCTTAATGAAAAGGGTTTCACTATTATTTTGACAAACCCTCCATATCATGAAGATTTTTCTGTGCCGAAGGAATTCATCGAAAAAGGGTTTAATCGTTTACAGGTAGGTGGCCGATTTATGATGGTTACTAAAAGAAAGGAATGGTATAAAAATAAATTAGATTCAATATTCGGCGGATGTAAAATTTTTGAAGTTGGTGGGTATTTTGTCTTTAGCGCTGAAAAAAGAAGTGAAAAATACGCAAAGGCGAAATAAGAACTAACATTCATTGGTGCTTGACACAGATGAGAGCTTCACTATTGACAAACAAGCTGTTTTCTCCTATCATTTAATAATACATACAATTAATATATGAAAACAATATTGTCATGTGAAATGAGGCTATATATATGAGAATTTCAGCAAAGGGAAGATATGCGCTTGCTGCTGTTATAAGCATGGCGCAGCAATATAATAATGGTGAGCATATCACAGTGATCAGCATTTCTGAAAAGCTTGGCATATCCAAAATATACCTGGAACAGGTCTTTTCACTGCTAAAACGCGGCAAGATCGTCAACTCAATAAAAGGGGCTCAGGGCGGATATCAGCTAACGCGAGCTCCGGGACAGATAACCGTGCTGGATGTGTTGTCCTCGGTGGAGACATCTCTGTTTGAAAAAGCGGAAGAAACGGTTATGGCTAAGGCGCCTGAAATTGAAGAAGCCATGCGATCCTGTGCATTTGATGTTCTGGACAAAGCAGTAAAGCAGACCTTGGGTAGGATTACGCTCGAAGGGCTGGCCGCAGAGGCGGAGAAGCATAAGGGCGGCGACACGATGATGTTCTATATATAGACCAAATGTTTTAACTATAGCGACTGCTGTTTCAATTTATCGTCGTATTATTCCAGCCTTTCACTTGTTATATTGGCAAGTCTTCTTCTCACATGTTTTTTTGCATAGCCTTTCACTCGTTATTTCAAAGGTCTTTTCACTTATTTTTTAAGCATGATTGTGGAAAGCTATAAGAACCACAATACGATTGCACTGCACCAAGTCGCTAAGCTTGTTGCGGCGAAATCAATACATTAAGCATGCACAGAAAAGAAAGAGAGAGGATAAGATGGCTGGATTGAAGAGCGTAAGGACAGATTTGACGCTGGAAGCTCATGAGCTGCTGCGGGAGCAAGCTGTAAAGGAAAAAAATGAGCAGCAGAGCATCCCCGGCATCAGGCTGGAGAATGCGGGAAACGACGAAATTAAAATCACCAGAGTTGTAGTGGAGACGCCTGCCGGAGAAAAGGCAATCGGCAAGCCCATGGGAAACTATGTCACGCTGGAGATCCCAGGGCTGAGGGACAATGATCAGGAGCTGTATGAGAACACCTGTAAGGCTCTGGGGCAGGAATTGGCAGGCATATTGAAGCTGGGTGACAAGACAATGACGCTGGTCGTCGGCTTGGGCAACTGGAACGTGACGCCGGACGCGCTGGGACCGAAGGTGGTTTCGAGCATGATGGTCACCAGACATCTGCTTGAGTATCTGCCGGAACAGGTGGACGAAGGAGTAAGGCCGGTGTGCGCAGTAGCGCCCGGCGTGCTTGGGATCACAGGAATCGAGACAGGTGAGATCATCCGGGGAATTGTTGAGCGGATTAGGCCGGACTATGTGATCGCCATCGATGCCCTTGCGTCACGGAAGATGGAGCGTGTCAACACAACTATCCAGATTGCCGATACCGGCATTTCGCCGGGATCAGGTGTTGGAAACAAAAGAATGGAGCTGTCCAAGGCTACGCTCGGGATTCCGGTTATAGCGATCGGCGTGCCGACAGTTGTTGATGCTGCTACGATGGCAAACGACACCATCGACCTTGTCCTAGACAGTATGATCGAGCAGGCACCTCAGGGAACTGAGTTCTACAACATGATGAAGAGTATTGACAGGGATGAAAAATACAATATGATCAAGGAGGTTCTGGAGCCTTATATAGGCAATCTGATAGTCACGCCAAAAGAAATTGACGAAGTGGTAAAGAAGGTTGCCAAGGTTATCGCCAACGGCCTGAATATTGCGCTGCATCAGGGGATCACGCTCAATGATGTGAACAGGTATGTGAATTGATCAAACCATTGTTAAGGGTCAATGGCACCCAGGGTGATGAATTGGCCGGATCCATGAGAAAGCCTTTCTTTTGACCTGAAAATAACGTATAATTTATGAAGGGTTTTAATGATGGGGGTCTTACAATGAAACAACAGGGTAGATACGTGATCATCCTCATTGCGATGATTGCACTATGGAACACGATTGTGATCAAGCCATTAAAGATATTTGCCGTATTTCTTCATGAGATGGGCCATTCATTAATGGCTGTCATATTTGGAAATGGGATAAAAGGTTTCAGGATTAATCTGGATGAGAGCGGATATGCGCTGACACTCCCCAAGAGTGAGTTTTCGGCCTTTATGATAGCCAATGGCGGCTATCTGGGCAGTGTGTTGTTCGCGCTTCTGATCCTCGGCCTGAAAAGAACCGCTTTTAAAAAGTATATTCTCGGTGGGTCTGCGATCCTGCTGCTGGGGGTCTCAATAGCATACGGACACTCAGTATTTACCATCATTTATGCAGCAATATTTGCAGGCATCATTCTGTTGCTCTACATGCTGCGAAACGACAAGGTAAACGACTGGGTCATTGACATTATTGGGATATGCAGCGCCGCCTATGCGGTATACGACACCTTTGTGGACACGATTCTGCTTCAGATCAATCTGCGTCTTCAATGGTTCCGCGGGTGGAAACCGGTACAACCTCTGACGGACGCGGTACAGCTTCAGAAAATGACTGGAATTCCGGCGGTGGTATGGGGGATTATCTGGTTTTCGATTGCCTGTATCGCCCTATATTCAATGGTTCTTGGCACAAAGAAGTCCGCTCGGTCAAGAAAGCCGGTATCAGGTGCAAAAGGAAAGAAACAATCGGTATAAATTATGTTGAATATAGACACGGACAGATTTATTATTCTGAATGAAATCTGGCTAATGTAAGAGAGATAGACTAAGACAGGTTAAGTATGATAAAAATGGAGTGTATCTATGGATAAAAGCAAGAAGATTGAAGAGCTTGTCTCAAAATTAAACAAGGCTTCCGAGGTCTATTATAACGGGCAGGAAGAAATTATGTCCAACTTTGAGTGGGATGCCATGTATGATGAATTGGCGTCTTTGGAAGCTGAAACAGGATATATTCTGCCTGACAGTCCGACTCAAAGAGTAGGATTTCAAGAGAATAACGGAGAAAAAGAGCCGCACGAATTTCCTACTCTTTCATTGGCTAAAACCAAAAAGGTTGCAGATCTGCAGAAATGGGCGGAGAACAGACCTGTCTGGGTCACCTGGAAGCTTGACGGTTCAACACTGGTGTTAACCTACGACAACGGAAAGCTCACTAAAATTCTTACTAGAGGTACTGGCGAGATCGGAACCAATATTACATTTTTGAAAAGCGCTATAAAGGGATTTCCGATATCAATTAGCTACAAAGGACATATGGTAGTCCGCGGCGAGGCGACGATCTCATATAAGGATTTTGAGCTGATCAACGATACCATTGAGGATGATAACGGGAAGTATGCAAACCCTCGTAATCTGGCAGCAGGCTCGCTTAACCTTGACGATCCCGAAAAGGTAAAGGAAAGACACATTCGTTTCAATGCGTTCACTCTTGTTCATATCGATGACGACATCAAATCCTGGGGAGATAGGATGGACTATCTCCAAAAACTCGGATTTGCCGCAATAGACAGAGAGCTTGCAACAGCAGACAATCTCCCGGAAATTATTAATAAATGGACAAAAAAGGTTGAAAACGGTGAGATGGATATTCCCGTTGACGGGCTTGTTATTTGCTTTGACGATACCGAATATGCAGCTACGGGCAGTATTACCGCTCACCATGCCACGAGAGCGGGCCTGGCTTTCAAGTGGCAGGACGAATCGGCACAAACCGAGCTTGAGTATATAGAATGGTCCTGTGCCGTTTCTACAATATCACCTATTGCTGTATTCAAGCCGGTTAAGCTGGAGGGAACAACCGTAACAAGGGCGTCTCTTTGCAATATCAGCGAAATGGAGCGTCTTGGTATAGGGAGAACGAATACCGTCCTTGAGGTCATCAAAAGCAATAAAATCATACCGAAAGTGATTTCTGTAAAGAAGACTGAGGGCGTGTTTGAAATACCAAAGGAATGTCCGGTATGTCATGCTGAGACTGAAATAAGAATCAGTCCAAGCAATACAAAAACGCTGCATTGTATCAATCCAGATTGCACGGCAAAGCATGTAAAGAAATTTACGCGTTTCGCCAGTAAATCAGGCATGGATATTGACGGTCTATCCATACAGACGATACTGAAGTTTATCAATAAAGGCTATATTTCAAAATTTGCCGACATCTATCACATCAGAGATCATATGGACGAAATCATGAAAATGGAAGGCTTCGGCGAGAAATCCTATAGAAATATGATAAATGCAATAGAGAAGAGCAGAAAGGTGCATCCTGTCAACTTTATCTATTCGCTGTGCATTCCCATGATCGGTACAGATGCAGGGAAGAAGATTGTCGGAGCAGTCGGATTTGATGGATTTGTCAGCAGACTATCAGGTGGGGTAGGGTTTGATGATATTGATGGGATTGGGCCGGAAAAGTCAAACTCCATCATTGAATGGTATCAAACCTCGGATAACAAGTCAGTGTTTGAAGCATTACTCAAAGAGGTCTCGATCGAAAAGGTCGAAATAAATGCTTCTTCCGCGGGCAAATGCTCGGGGCTTACCTTCGTTATCACAGGCGATGTTAATAAATATAAAAACCGTGATGAATTTACAGCTTATGTTGAAAGCCAGAACGGATCTGTTACAGGTTCTGTGTCAAAGAAGACAAGCTACCTGGTAAACAACGACATTGAGTCCGATTCATCAAAGAACAAAAAAGCCAAAGAACTCGGTATCCCTATCATTTCTGAGGATCAATTTATTGAAATGTTTGGATAGATGTAAGAAGCTGTGTGGTAAAGCTACACAGCTTCTTTCTTAATTTCCTTGCTCCAGGAATCCTTGAGTCCTACGGTTCTGTTGAACACCAGCTTCTCAGGAGTTGAATCCAGATCGGTGCAGAAGTAGCCCATGCGAAGGAACTGGTAATGATCGCCCGGTTTTGTGGAGGCAAGGCTCGGTTCCAGCTTGCTGTCAGTAAGCACCTCAAGGGATGTTGGGTTGAGGATGGCGTGCAGGTCTTCGGCAGCGCCGGGATCCGCCTCCGTGAAGAGGTGGTCGTACAGACGAACCTCGGCGTCGAGCGCATGAGAGGCTGATACCCAGTGCAGTGTTCCTTTGACCTTACGTCCATCCGGCGAGTTGCCGCCCCTTGATGCAGGATCATAAGTACAATGCAGTTCGGTTATTTCTCCTGATTCATCTTTGACGATACGCTCACATTTAATGAAATATGAGTTTTTTAACCGAACCTCATTGCCGGGGTAGAGCCTGAAGTATTTTTTCGGAGGATTTTCCATGAAATCATCCTGTTCAATGTAAAGCTCGCGGGAGAAAGGCACCTTCCTTGTTCCCATGTCCGGGTTTTCCGGGTTGTTTTCAACATCGAACCATTCCACCTGATCTTCTGGATAATTATCGATAATGACCTTCAACGGGCGCAGAACAGCCATTATTCTAGGTGCGCTTGCATTCATATCTTCACGGGCACAGTGCTCCAGTAGCGCATAATCCACCATGCTGTTTGTTTTGGCAACACCGATCCGATCACAGAAATCCCTTATGGCAGCGGGCGTATAACCTCTTCTTCTCAGACCGGAAAGAGTGGGCATCCTGGGATCATCCCAACCTGACACGATCTTTTCGTTGACCAGCTGCAGCAGCTTTCTCTTGCTCATCATGGTATATGCAAGGTTCAAACGAGCAAACTCGATCTGACGTGGCCTTGCATCGAGGCCTGCATTGTCCACAACCCAATCGTACAGCGGCCTGTGGTCCTCATATTCAAGTGAACAGAGGGAATGTGTGATATTTTCGATCATATCTTCTATAGGGTGTGCAAAGTCATACATGGGATAAATGCACCATTTGTCGCCGATACGGTAATGCTCTACCCGCATGATGCGGTATATGACAGGATCTCTCATGTTGATATTCGGCGAGGCCATATCGATCTTTGCACGGAGCACTCTGGAGCCCTCGTCAAATTCACCGGCCTTCATCCTTTCAAGCAGATCCAGATTTTCTTCTACAGAACGGTTCCTGTAAGGGCTTTCTTTACCGGGCTCCGTAAGGGTGCCTCTGTACTGCCGGATTTCCTCGGCGCTAAGGTCACATACATAGGCAAGGCCGTTTTTGATTAACCTTACGGCACATTCATACATCACGTCAAAATAGTCGGAGGCATAATATAGAGCGTCCCACTGGAATCCAAGCCATTTGATGTCCTCCTGCATGGATAGGGCATATTCTACATTTTCCTTAATGGGGTTGGTGTCGTCGTAACGGAGGTTACAGCGGCCGTTAAATTTCTGAGCGGTTAAAAAGTCGATGCAAAGCGCCTTTGCATGTCCAATGTGCAGGTAACCGTTGGGCTCCGGGGGGAAACGCGTAATGATGGCGTTCTTGTCAACCTTTCCGTTTAAGATGTCTTCATTTATGAAGTCATAGATAAAATTTGAACTGATATCCGCTGTTGCATTGTTTATTGATTTGTCAGACATGTTCATCCTCCGCTTAATTTTCTGTTCCAATCTATTTTCTGGTGCTTTTTTATGCTCTCTTTACGCTTTTCCATGCTATTTGAATAAGTTATAATATCTTTCCGCCTAACTTTTCAATTCCGACCCGGATCCTTCTAAGTGATTCTTCTTTACCGAGAATATCTGCAAGCTCTGTCGCTCCGCCGGGCGTGACATCCTTTCCGGAGAGAGCGGTGCGTATAGGCCAAAGCAGTTGGCTGTTTTTTACGCCAAGCTTTTGAGCCAGTTCTACGACCGTACTGTAAAGCACATCATTTTCCCAGTGGTTTATGTTTTCCAAAACAGGGAGAACTGATTCCAGTGCGGTCAGTGAATTTTCCGTGTCGGTTTTCATTTTCTTATGCACATATAGGGCGATATCATATTGCGGAAGCTCTTCCAGAAAATCAATTCTGGCCGGTATTTCCGTCAGTATCTCTGTCCTTGGCTGCAAAAGTCTGCTGACCTTTGTTACGTCTATACCTGAATCATGCAGGGCCTTAGAGTAATATGGGCTGACGGCTGCATGGAATTGCTCGGGCGTCATTTTTCGGATATATTCACCATTCATCCAATTTAACTTATTGGTATCAAATACGGCAGGAGATTTGCTGATACCGTGAATGTCAAAGGCTTGCTCCAGTTCTTTCAAGGAGAATATTTCCTGTGTAGCTCCCGGACTCCAGCCAAGCAGTGCAATGTAATTGATTACAGCCTCCACCAGATACCCTTGCGAAATCAGATCCTCAAATGAAGGATCGCCGTATCGCTTTGACATCTTTCGCCCGTCGGGGTTGATGATAGTCGATACGTGAACGTAGGTCGGAACCTCCCATCCGAAAGCCTGGTACAACAGGTTATATTTCGGTGCTGAAGAGAGGTATTCATTACCTCTGACCACATGAGTGATCTGCATCAGGTGATCATCTATCACATTGGCAAAATTATATGTAGGCAGGCCATCGGACTTGATTAGTACCTGATCCTCCAATTCACTGTTTTCAACGGTGATCGTTCCATACACAGCATCTTCAAAGCTGGTGCTTCCTGTGTCGGGCATTTTTTGACGGATTACAAAGGACTCTCCTGCGGTGAGCTTCTGCTCAATCTCCTGCTTGCTCAGGCTAAGGCAATGCCTGTCATATTTATAGGAGCCCCCAGCCTTTTCGAGATCTTCCTTCATCGCTGTCAGCCGTTCCTTTGTGCAGAAGCAGTAGTATGCGCCGCCAAGCTCTATAAGCTTCTTGGCGTATTCCATATAGGAGCCTTTGCGTTCGCTTTGTATATAGGGACCGAATGGACCGCCTATGTCAGGTCCTTCATCATGCTGAAGTCCAGCCATTTTCAAGGTTTTATAAATCACCTCGGTGGCTCCTTCGACATACCTGTCTTGATCTGTATCTTCAATTCTCAGTATGAATTTTCCGCCGTTCCTTTTGGCAATCAGATATTCATACAGGGCTGTGCGCAGATTTCCTATATGCATATAGCCTGTGGGGCTTGGCGCAAATCTGGTTCTGATTTCACCGGTCATGCTTTGGTTTCTCCTTTACGATTAAAGACAATTTTCTATGTACTGACATTTCTTTTGATTATATTATTCACATTAATATTAGTCAAGAAACAGGGCAAAATGGGTCTATCAATAAAGTTATTGTATTTGAGGGTGCAATGGCATAATATAGTAGTAATGTTAATGGTGCGCTGAAAGGAGTGTTGAGTGTGTCAGTACTGGACAATATAACCAAAAAGGTAACAGACACAGCCAAGGCTGCTGCGAAGAAATCCGGCAGTGTTGTAGAGGTTACCAGACTAAACATAAACATCAATGCTGAAGAGGAAAAGATCAAAAAAATATACTCGGAGATGGGAAAACAGCTCTATGAGGATTACAATGAAGGAAAAATTGTCGGAGAGAAGCTGTTGGAGCACTGCCTGAAAATCGATGAGATCATCGGTGCCATTGCCGATATGAGGGATAAGATTCTGGAACTCAAAAATATCAAAGCTTGTCCAAATTGTGGCATGGAGCTGGATATTGAGATGGAATACTGTTACAAATGCGGCAGAAAGCAGGACGAACCTCAACCTGCGGAGATTGCGGAGAAGAGTGCGCCCGTTCGGGAGGAAAGCAATCCAGATAGGGGATAAAGCTGCCGAAAAAAGGATTTTTGTTTTGTAAAGCGAATAGTAGTATAAAAACGTGTAATGGGGAGGAATCTTTTTGGCAGATTTTAATTCGCTGAAAAAATGTGGGTTTTGTGGTGAGAGCGTACCGACGGGTGCCGGCCGCTGCCCGTATTGCGGAAGTATTCTTGAGGTGACAATTGAGGACAATTATCAGATCGACCCCGACGGGTATCTGAACAATAATGTATCTGAGCATGGCGCTGACGGACAGCCGATTAACGGCAGCCAAACGAACTCTGATCAACCGAAGGATCAGACAAGCCATTACGGTGTAAGCGGGGACATCGGTGTGTCGCCGCAAGAGTCCGTTCACCAGGATCCACAGCAGCAGGGAATCGGGTCACAAGAACCACAGATACAGCCGCCGCTGCAGGGACCCGTCCCGCAGCCGCATATGCAGCCATACAAACCGATACAAGGCAACGAGAGATCACCTTATCAAAACAGTTATCAGAATCGTCCGGCAGATAACAGGCCAGCTTTGAGTAACGGCCTCAAAGTGTTTCTGACGATACTTTTTACGGTGATACCGGGTATCGGGCAGATCGCCGGTATCATAACTGCAATTGTATTCATGGGCTCGACGGATCAAGACAGAAAGTCTTTCGGAGTAGCTATATTGGTGGCCAGTCTGATCATGTTTGTATTTGCATGCCTTGGCTGCTTTATTCTCTCAATTGCGGCTTCTAACCTCCCTTCCATGTACTGAGGATGAGTATAAAAAATGGAAGAGCTTTTTGATCGAATGGGATCGCTGATTTGTCATCAGCTGCCATCCCGAACATTATATGCCGGGGGTAGATTGCTGCCTGTCTGTGCGAGAGATATGGGGATTTATTCGGGGATATTTATTTCGGCATTGTTCCTGATGGTGCTCAGGCGACTGAGGGCACAAAAGCCCCCCGACATTGTTTCAACTGTGGTTATGTGTGTGCTGATGCTGCCGATGGTTTCCGACGGAATTCTGTCTTATACCGGCGTTATAGAGACTAATAATGCCGCCAGATTGTTTACGGGACTGCTTTTTGGACTTCCAATCCCTTTTTTACTGATTCCGGCAGCGCATTACAGTATTCTCGGACAGAATGAAAGACCCGTATTGAGGCACATAATTGAGCTGCTGCCAGTCTACGTCATTGGAGCGATACTGGGTCTTCTGCTGTTAAAAGGCCTTGTACCGTATGAACTGGCCGGTTTGATTTATGTTTTTGGGCTTGTTTTTTTGTTATCAAGGATTACTTATACTATTTTAGCAAGAATGCGGCGGGTTCGGCACAGAATACTATATCCGCTCACTGCAGCGGGTACGTTATGTGTCCTGACAGTTTTATATTTACTTTCTGCCCATGTTCTTCAGCCACTGAAGGAAATGCTGCTCAAAGGGTGAGACAGACAGCCGGCAGACTGATAGCTGAGCAGACGCAAGCAGCACGCATACAGATTTGATGGAGCTTTGTTATACATGATGGAAACAAAGGAAATGATACGCAAAAGAATAATCGAACAAAGAGGCTTACTGAGTTTTCAGGAGGTTTCCGATAAAAGCAGTGAAATTACCGGGCGACTCTGTTCTCTTAACCAATATGCCGGTGCAGGTACGGTAATGGCATATATGTCCTTTCGCAATGAGGTGGCAACCAATGCTCTCATCGGCCAATGCATCCTTGACGGGAAGAGGGTAGTGATACCTAAGGTACAGCAGAGACCTGATATGTCACTGCTGCCATATGAGATAAAGGATCAGGAACAGGATGTACTTCCAGGTTTATGGGGAATTCCCGAGCCTGATACATCCAGACTGCATAAGGTAGATCCGCTGGAGATAGATATTGTTGTCGTTCCCGGCGTTGCTTTTGATAGCAGAAGGTACAGGATCGGTTATGGAGCGGGTTATTATGACAGATTCTTACTTTCATTGAGGCCCGATTGTCTTAAGGTAGGGATCGCATTTGAAATGCAGATGCTTGAACAGTTTGATGCCGAGAGGTATGATATTCCGATGGATTTTGTTATTACAGAGCTCAGGATCGTTTGAGCTAAAGGAAAGGACGGGAAAATGAACAATAAACTTACCTTTACAGGAGCTAATATCCTTTTTCTGATTTTTACAGTGCTGTTCTTAGCATATCAGCTGGTTTTGGGGTTTATCCTGGGCACGGCGCTCACAGACTATGTCTACCTCATTGTGGTGATCAATCAGCTGATTATACTGGCATCAGTATTGGTTTACTGCTTCATTAAAAAAATCAACATTAAGGAGACGTTCAGATTCAACAATCCGGGGATCGTCCCCATATTGGTAATTACATTACTGGCGCTTCCGGCCACTTTTGCTGCAGGAATGTTCAATACGATAGTGGTTTATCTGTTGCAGTTTATCGGAGATATTCCTTCGGCAGGAATTCCGGTGCCTCAGAATATACAGGAGTGGCTGCTGGGGCTTCTGATTATCGGTGTGTTGCCCGGTGTTTGTGAAGAGTTGCTTCACAGGGGATTGCTGCTAAGGTCCTATGAAAGACGCGGCACCTATAAGGCTGTGGTCATTGTGGCGATCCTTTTCGGGCTGTTTCATTTTGACATCACCAATCTACTTGGGCCAATTTTTCTGGGACTTATTATAGGCTACTATGTTGTCAGAACAAATTCCATATGGGCAGGTATATATGCTCATTTTTTGAATAACGCCATCTCAGTGACCATTCAGTTCCTGACGAAGCAGCCTCAGCTTGAAACGCTTACCGTATCGGAGCAGGAACTAATCTCAGCGGTTGTTATCGGGATTGTATCCATGGCTGTTACTGCGGGATTGCTGATCCTGTTCAAAACGGTCACGCAGAACAGAGCCGTAATTGTTCAACCGATCTCACGGGTCGGAGGGGATGTAAAGGCAATGCTGACACACTGGCCGATCATTGTGTATATCCTTCTTTACTTTTTGATGATGATGATGTATTTTCTGACGATCATCCTCACAAAAAGGCTTGGGCTGTAATATTTCATGCTTGGCATCACTAATAAAGTCGCCTCAGAGGTTATATAATACTATATAACCTTTTTTCGAGGTGATCCCATTTGGATTTCAACATTGATTTTAATCTGGTTCGTTCTCAAAAGCTTCTATTAATCCCCCAACTGAAACAGGCCATTGAAATACTTGAAATGAATTCTCAGGAGCTATTTCACTATATAGAAAGCCAGCTCGAGAGCAATCCCGCGCTCGAGGCGGCAATCGATAACGCAAATCCGACAGCCGCACGCTATGGCACAGGGGTGATTGACGGTACTGAGGAAGATGCTGAAAACCCATTGGGAGACGTGACGCAGACAACACTGTCTCTGAAAGAACATCTTCTGATCCGGATGGATGCCGGTTGTTCGGATAGAAGCAGTTATCTAATCGGGGAGTACCTGATCGACAATACGGATGAAAATGGCTATCTTAAGATCGACATCAGCGAGGTCGCGGAACATCTGGAGGTGTCAGAGGAAATGGTTCTTTCGGTTCTTGAGAGGCTTCAGTCTCTGGAACCGCCGGGTATTTGCGCCAGGGACCTGAGGGAGTGTCTCCTGCTTCAGCTCAGAGCGCAGGAGGGAGCGGTTGATGATTCAGAGGGAGGCCGGGAAGCGGATGGGGAGATAGAGCAAGCCATTCTGATTGTTGACAGTTATCTGGATGCACTTGCATGTAATGATGCCGAGTCTGTAGCACTTAATACAGGAATCCCGGTTGAAAGGGTCCGCAAATTATTCAACATGGTAAAGCAGCTTGAACCAAGACCCGGAAGGGAGTTCTTTGAAAGCGAAACAGATACCCCCACCATTGCTGACATCATCATTAGGGAGACTCAGGAGAGTCTTGTTGTTTTGTTCAACGAAATGGCCTATCCGGATATCTGCATATCAGAGAGTTATTATTCAAACCGGGTGTTTTTCGAAAACGACAGGGAGGACAGCGGTGTTAAGGACTGGCTCAATGATGCGGTATGGCTCATTAAGTGTCTTGAACAGCGGGAGGACATCTTATTTACTATTGCGCAAAAGCTTTGCGAGGAAGAAAAGACGTTTTTCCTCAAAGGTGAAAAAGAACTCAGAATGCTTGACAAATCTATCTTTGCAGCATCGCTGAGCATGCATGAGTCCATTGTGGATAAGGCAGTGAAAGGAAAGTACCTGCAATGCAAATGGGGAATATATGAACTTGCATACTTTTTTGAAGAGCAGCTCTTTTAGGGCATCAGGCACTTCAAAAGGATAAGCAGGTTTTAAAAGATCACAATTACTTGTCAGAAAGGCCATATGGGCTTTTCAGGCTCACCGTGGTCGGCTTTAAGGTACCCTGAAATTCCTCTTGTCCCAAAATGCTCCTTCTCAATTTCTATAATCCGCTCCCTGGAGTAATGGTTTATCTCACCTACTGTTTTTACTTCATCTGCATATTCCCGCAGGGCATCTATTTCTTTGGAGGACAGTACCTCCTGACAATCGTCTGAATTCAATATACGCCTAAGTTCAGACGCATACTCAAAACCGTCGTCCACATCATCCAGAGCAGTCTTTAAAAAAACCATAAGCTTATCAGGAATTCTCCTCGACATATATGCCAGCCTCCTTTTCGCTATAAATCTATTATACAACGATTGCATAGGAATAAAAGAGTTTTTATGATAAAGGACAAATTTGCTAAAATATAATTAAATATGGAGTTTGTGTTCCCTTGGGGGTGTCTTTTTAATGAGCGGAAGAAGGGTCCGGGACAGAAGGATTGTGTTCCGCTGCCGGGACAGTATCTCAAAAGCTGAAATTCGTCAGAGCATACTGAAGTATCTTTTGCAGGAGTATGATATACAAAAACATACCTTACTGGAGCACAATGTAAAGGAGCACTCTTTACAGGAGCATTTCACAGGAGCGGAGACTGGAAGGGGAAGCGGATCCAATGCGAGAGACCGGGATTAATCATATTGGAATATATGTAAGGATCAGCAGAGATGATAACGGAGAAAATTTTGAGACCATTGAAAATCAGAGGGAAATGCTTCTGGATTATGCTGCTAAAAAACAATTAGGAGAGGTTATTGCCGTATATACCGACGATAATGTATCCGGCTCGGCTTTTGACAGAAGGGGGCTGACAAGGCTTAAAAATGATGTATTGAAAGGGAGAATACAGCTTCTTCTTTTAAAGGATCTTTCCAGACTCGGCAGAAACAACGCTAAAACACTGCAATGGATCGATTTTCTTGAGGAATACGGCGTACGTATTCTTACGGCAGATAGCCGTTATGACAGCCTGAAGGATAACGATATGCTGGGGATCGAAACATGGGCAAATGAGAGATATGTCCGTGATATTTCCAGGAAGATCCGCTCGAGCCTCCGCTTTAAGATAGAACGGGGCGAATATCTGGGAAATGCGCCTTACGGTTATAAAAAGTCCGCTATTGAAAGGAACAGGCTTGTTATTGAGGAGGAGCAGGCGCAGGTGGTTAGACTGATCTATAGCCTTTATCTGTCCGGATTTGGGTATTCATCAATTGCCGGCAGGCTCAATGAAAGAGGTATTCCCTCTCCAAGTGAGAAGAAGTGGAACAGGATCTCGGTCAGACGGATCCTGATTTCGCGCGTATATATTGGTGATACGGTTCAGGGAATCAGTGAGAAGGTCAGTTTTAAAAGTAAGAAGACAAGACGTTTGCCGGAAGATGAATGGGTCGTCACAGAGGGTACACATGAGGGAATCGTTTCAGATGAGGAATTCGAGCAGGTTCAGCGGCTGAGACAGAGCAGGACTGCAGGAATGGGATCCGGGAACGGACCGCATTACAGTACGAACACAGGAGGCTGCCATATTCTCCATGGCGTTATTTTTTGCGGCAGGTGTCAAAGCACCATGTATGCGAGGAAAAGGACGGGGGGCATGGCATATGTCTGCGGAAACTATTGCAGAATGGGCAGCAGCGCCTGCTCCAGCCATTTTGTCTACGAAGCGCCGATTGTACGGGTTATCTGCGAGGAAATTATAAAGCTATTCAGAGAGAGTGATTTTCGCAAGGAGCTTTCAGTTCTAGAGCAGAGCGGAGAGCTTTCCGGAGGCGATAGCCGGGAAAGAATTGAAAGAGCGCTCAAGCAGTTGGAAACAATACAGCGGCAGCATGAGATGATTTACAAAGACCGGTTGGAAGGAAGAATATCAGAACAGCTTTTTGTCAGGATGAACAAGCAATATGAAGATCGAATTAGCCTACTTAAGTCTGAAGTAGAAGAAGAGCAAAGACTCGGCAGAAGCGATCAGGACGCTGAAAAATTTATTGAGAAGGCGCTGCGGAATGTCGAGGCAGGACAGTTGTCCAATGACCTTGTAAGACTTGTTGTGAATAAAATGGTAGTGTATGATGAAATAGACCATGGTGAACGCGGTGCAATTGCCATTGATTTGAAGTTTAGCTTGTGGGTATAATGTATATAAGAGAAGCTGTCGGAGGATTTCTAATGAGAAAGGTACTTTTGGTATACAACCCGCTTTCGGGCAATAGAAATGTCCCAAGGAAACTTGACTACATAGTTGGCCGTTTTATGCAAAAGGGTATTCTAGCAGTCCCTTTCAGGATTGAAGGAGACTGCGTAGCCAGACTTCAGGAGGTTCTTTTACAGGATGAATACAGCTATGTGGTAGTATCAGGTGGAGACGGCACCGTAAATACTATTGCCGGCACTTTGCTCTCGGCAGGACTGGATATCCCTATGGGCATTATTCCTGCAGGCACCTGTAATGACTTTGCCCGGAGCCTCGGCCTGCCGTCAGACTTAAGAAGGTGTCTGGACATAATCCTTGCGGGAAACATATCACAGGTTGATGCCGGTCTTATCAATAACGAAAAATACTGCCTGAACACATGTGCTGGAGGTAATTTTGTTGATGTTTCGTACAGTACCAACAGCGAATTCAAGAAGAACTTCGGCCCGCTGGCATATTATCTGACTGCTCTGGGCGAATTTACCAATCTGAAAACCGTTAATCTTAAACTGACTACTGACGATGAGATCGTAGAGGGTGAATTCCTGCTTTTCCTCATTCTAAACGGGAAGCATGCAGCCGGCCTGTCAAATTTGGTTAGTGCTGCGGATCTGTCCGATGGCTATATGGATATCGTTTTATTAAAAAACTGCATGCATATAGAAATGGCTGGATTGCTTTTCAAGGTGCTGAATAATGATTTTGTAAATGACAGAAATGTAAAATGGCTCAGAACAAAGAAATGCATCATTGAGGGCGACAAGGGCTTCAATCTCAGCGTTGACGGAGAAGAGTGGAAAGGTCTGCCTATTACAATCGAATTCTTCCGTCAGGTGTTAAAGATCTTTGTGAAATAGGATTCTACCCATAACCCCACCTTTTTTTGTAATAATCGCATCCTTCGGACATATATTTATATTGTTCATGCTTTGCTTATTGATTAAGGGGGGTTAGCAAGTGGAAAAATACAATATATATCAGCAGATAGCTGAGCGGACTCAGGGAGATATTTATATAGGTGTTGTCGGGCCTGTCAGAACAGGGAAGTCGACCTTGATAAAAAGGTTCATGGACTTATTGGTGATTCCTAACATAGAAAATGTTTACAGCCGTGAGAGGGCAAAAGATGAACTCCCACAGAGTGCAACGGGGCGGACGATCATGACGACTGAGCCCAAGTTTGTGCCCAATGAAGCTGTTGAAATCACGCTGGATGAGGCCCTGAAGCTCAAAGTCAGAATGGTTGACTGTGTAGGCTATCTTGTTAAGGGTGCGCTTGGTTATCTGGAGAATAACTCCCCAAGGATGGTCTCCACGCCATGGTTTGATTATCAGATACCATTTGAGCAAGCCGCTGAGCTGGGTACCAGAAAGGTAATCAATGACCACTCAACCATTGGACTGCTCGTTACGACAGACGGCAGTATCACCGACATTCCGAGAGAGGACTATATTGAGGCGGAAAAAAGAGTTGTAAGTGAGCTTAAGGCGATCAATAAGCCTTTTGTGATCGTATTGAACTCTGTGATTCCAAGAGATCCGGAAACGGAAAATCTGAGGCTGGAGCTGGAGGAAAAGTATGAGGTGCCGGTCATCAGTGTGAACTGTGCGCAGATGAGAAATGATGAGTTAGCTGATATCATGGAGCGTATTTTGTATGAATTCCCTATTTGTGAAATCGGCATAAATATACCCAGGTGGGTCGAGACGCTGGAGCAGGATCACTGGCTCAGGGTCGATATGATGCAGTCCATCCGGGATACGTTCAGGGGAGTTCAGAAAATCCGTGAAGCAAAGGATTCCATCAGTAAGTTTGCGGATTATGATTTTGTTAAAAAAGCGAACCTTTCCGAAATCAATGCCGGAGTAGGAAATATGCTGCTGAATATTGAAACGCCGGATGATCTGTTCTACAAGGTGCTCAGCGATTCGACCGGACTTCAGATCGAGGGTGAACACCGGCTGATCGCTTTGATGAAGGATCTGGCCAGGATCCGGAAGGAATACGAGCGAGTAGAGTTTGCGCTGCATGAGGTGAAGGTAAAGGGATATGGTGTTGTGACGCCGCAGATGGAAGAAATGACACTCAATGAGCCGGAAATTATTAAGCAGGGGAACAGGTTCGGCGTTAAGCTTAAAGCCAGCGCGCCTTCCGTACACATGATCCGTGCGGATATCGAGACGGAGATCGCACCTCTGGTCGGTACGGAAAAGCAGTCCGAAGAGCTTGTGAATTACCTGCTGAAAGAGTTTGAAAGTGAACCGGGCAAGATCTGGGAATCCAATATTTTTGGGAAATCACTTCATGAGCTGGTCAGCGAAGGGCTCCACAACAAGCTGAACAAGATGCCGGAGGATGCGCAGTTCAAGCTTCAGGAGACGCTGCAGAGGATCATCAATGAGGGAAGCGGCGGGCTGATTTGCATTATACTGTAGCAGTCAGGCGTGGTACATACAACCTGTTTTATGTAAACCGGCTTTTTGGAAAAAATGTGCAGATTTTTCGATTGTGTTCAGATTTATCAAGTGTTTTTGCTTAAAATTTAAACACAATCGAATTTTTTGCACTTTTTTTGCTTTGAAATTGAACAAATTCGAAATATTTGCTCACCTCACTCCGAAAAAAATGGAATGGTCCTGATTTTTTCCAGGTTAGTTCGCAAGTTTCTTTTGCTATTATCAACTCTTATGGTAAAATAAGCATGGTATATTTTTTATTGTTAACAATAGTACATATATATGATAATTAAAGGGAAACACCATTCGGAGGGTATCATGGACAGCAGAAAAATATATGATTTTTGGATGCAGAGCGATTACTTTGATGCGGCAACCAAAAAGGAACTGGCGCAAATCAAGGATGATCCTGGAGAGATCGAGGAACGGTTTTACAGGGATCTGGAATTCGGCACTGGCGGCCTGAGGGGAGTCATTGGCGCCGGTACCAACAGGATCAACATATATACCGTCAGGAAGGCGTCCCAGGGTCTTGCCAATTACCTTATTAAGAATATTAAGGATGCTCAAAAGCGCGGTATCGCTATCGCTTACGACTGCAGGCGCATGTCGCCGGAATTTGCGGCAGAAGCTGCCGGAGTTTTTGCAGCAAGCGGCATTGTTACGTATCTATTTGATGAGCTTCGCCCGACGCCCGAGCTTTCATTTGCTGTGAGGCATTTGAATGCAGCGGCGGGTATCGTTGTCACTGCAAGTCATAACCCTAAGCAGTACAACGGATACAAGGTCTATGGGGAGGATGGGGGACAGCTTCCGTTGGAAGGCTCGGAAGCCGTTTTGAATGAGATCGAGGCTATCACCGATATTACAACGATCAAACCAATGGAGCAGAATGAAGCCATTGAAAAGGGCTTGATAATAAAAATAGGAAGCGAGATTGACGATGCCTATATAAATTGTCTCAAAACGCTGGTGGTAAACCCGCAAACCGTTGCCCGCGCTGCAGACGATATGAAAATTGTCTACACTCCGTTGCATGGTTCCGGCAACAAGCCGGTCAGAAGGATTTTGAAGGAAATTGGCTTTAAAAACGTGCTTGTTGTTCCGGAACAGGAGCTTCCAGATTCTGAATTCAGTACGGTCAAGTCACCCAATCCTGAAGAAAAGGATGCGTTCAAGCTGGCGATCGAACTGGCAAAGAAGGAAGGCGTAGATCTGATCATTGGCACAGATCCGGACAGCGATAGGGTTGGTGTTGTCGTAAAAAGCTCTTCAGGCGAATATATGGTCCTTACGGGGAACCAGACCGGTTGTTTGCTGATGGAATATATACTGTCTCAGAAGAGGGCAGCGGGGACACTTCCGGCAAATGGATTTGTTGTTAAGACAATTGTCACCAGCGAGCTCTCACGAAAAATTGCGGAAAACTACAATATTAAGCTGATAGAAGTGCTCACCGGTTTTAAATTCATCGGTGAAAAAATAAAAGAACTGGACGAAACAGGACGGATGAAGTACCTATTTGGCTTTGAGGAAAGCTACGGATATCTTGCCGGCACCTTTGCAAGAGATAAGGACGCCGTAGTGGCAAGCATGCTGATCGGCGAAATGGCCGCATATTATAAAAATCGTGGGATGTCGTTGTATGAAGGACTCCAGGAAATATTCGAGAAGTATGGCTATTTTATAGAAGGAATTACTTCCTTCACGCTCGAAGGCAAGGAAGGTGTGGAAAAGATTGCTGCGGCTATGGAAGCGCTGAGAATGCGGAAGATGTCGGCGGGCTTTGGAGACTGTGAGCTGGCGGCAGTAAGAGATTATCAGAAAAAGGAGATCGTTCGTTTCCCGGCAGGGACGAAGGAAGTGCTCGATCTCCCCGAGTCTAACGTGCTGTATTACGAATTGGCGGACGGATCCTGGTTCTGCATCAGACCATCCGGCACCGAGCCGAAGATAAAAATCTATTGCGGCGTATCGGAAGCATCGCAGCAGAAAGCACAGCAAAAGCTTGACAAAATCAGAGAATCGATTATCGGAGAGATAAAGAAGCTGCTTTATTGAGGCGGAAATTAAAACAGCTGGGAGTTACAACCGCAATAACACCACGATTACAACTGTGATAACTGCTGCGACAACAGAGATTGGGGCAGTTGTTCAGGCAGCTATTGAGGCTGTACTTTACGTTGCTGAGACTCGAATGCTTTTTCCAGTTTCGTTTTTATCCTGTGGCAGGGAATATTTTCATTAAAATCTTCCCGTCCCGAGCATTCCCGATAAAGCTCATAATTAACCGAAGCACAAATGTGGCAAGGCCTGGTGTCGGAGCAAAGACCTGTTTCAAGCCCTTCAAGGATTTCAAAATGGTGGATTCCGACAGGACTGAGCATTGGATAGATGTTTTTGTGATAGCGGGCAAGCGGCAATCTGTTAAAATGATAGCAGGGTTTCCTGTAGTACCATGGAATTGGCATACATTCTGTCTCGTCGTGGTAGTTGCTTTCTTTGTAGATTGCTCCGGGCAGGGAAGGGGCGCACCTGATATATGTTCCCACGCTGCATTTCAAGCAGTTGCTGTGACACCGGGAACGTACAAGATTAGAGCAAAAAATACAGCTTGCATATTCCTCACATGAGTGCTTCTGATAAAGCCCTGGCAGATACTCCTTGATAAAATACCGCTTGTATTGGGCGTCATCAGTTAATAAACTGACCGGACTGAAGGAACCAGCTGCTTTGCATAGCTTTTTAAAAAAATGATTCAGTCGTTCCGTCCTATCTTGCCGTAGGATGTTTTCAGATGACATCTCGAGAAACCAGCCTCCTTTAGGTATAATATACATATATTACCATAAATAGCTCAAAACAACAGTTATTGCCCTGTACATGCCATCTCCGGGAAATATTAAAATCTGCATTCATAAAAAATACAGAATAATTAGTTCGTTATTTTTTGTTATTTGAAGGAATTGGATTAATAATGTCGAATAATGAATAAAGTTACTTACTAAAGAGAATTCCTTGGAGGATTAAATGCGCAGAGTAAGCATCGACTCGATACAGACCGGTGTAAAACTGGCCAGAACCATATTCAGCTCAGATGGGGACGTATTGTTAGCTGAGGGTGTGGAACTGACAAAGAGTAATGCAAGACGGCTCAAAAAGTATGGAATTACTGAAATATACATGCAGGATGACATCTCCTCGGATATAGAAGCCAAAGATGTAATCGAAGAGCAGACTCGCATCGAAGCTGTGTCTCTTGTAAAGAAAACGATGAATAACTACCAGTTTTCACCTTTAATGGATGTAACAGAAGTGAAAACGGTTGTGAATAAGATATTAGATGAACTTCTGAGTAATAATGATATTCTATTCAATCTTTCACAGATAAGATCCGTAGATGACTATACATTTGAACATTCGGTGAATGTGTGTATTCTTTCGTTGATTACAGGAATCGGGCTCGGGTTTGATCAGCACCGGCTGCGGGAGCTTGGTATAGGAGCAATGCTGCATGATATCGGAAAGCTCTGCATCCCCAGAGAAATATTAAAAAAACCGATGCAGCTCACAGTCGAAGAGTTTGAAGAAATAAAAAAGCATACAGTCCTTGGATATGAGCTTCTGAAAAAAAGCGGTCAGGTCGATCTTGTATCGGCATATATTGCCTTTGGACACCACGAAAGGTATGACGGAAGCGGATACCCCCTTCAGCTGAAAAATGAGAATATTCAAATCTGCGCTAGAATCGTAGCGGTCGCAGATGTTTATGACGCCCTGACTTCGGATCGTGTATACAGGAAGAAGCTCAAACCCAACGAGGTTTATGAATATATTACAACTCTTGGGATCCACCATTTTGATCCCAGAGTTATTGAGAGCTTTGTCAAATATGTCTCCATTTATCCGGTTGGTACAGGAGTGCTTCTTAACACGAAAGAGCGAGGCATTGTTTTGCGTGATAACAAACATGCTCCAACCAGACCTGTAGTCCGGATAGTATATAATGACGCCATGAAAAAACAGACCATTTTCAAAGAAATTGACCTTTCCGAGACAACTAATGTTTTTATTATCGACGGTTGTGAATTATAACAAGGCTTCGCCTTGTTGAAACGCTGCCATTACTGTTCAGGCCTATTATGGATATTGTGCAATAGCGGAAACAGTAGCTTCATTTGCAAGAGCTGTATAGTTCAGATCGGGCAAGCCGAAACTCGCAAAAATGCATATAAAATATTGTTTGTAGCATTTTTGCTCAAACAGTCGGCTTGCTGCTCCTCGCTCTGACTATACATCTCTAAGCTGCATTTTGCTAAAGTTTCCTTTATTGCAGAATATCAATAGCAAGATTTTGAACAGTAAAACATGTTGCTGAGAAAATGGAAATTATCTACGAACGATAATTTCCATTTTGGATTTTAAGCGTTATAACAAGGCAAAGCCTCATTGAAACGCTGCTGAGAAAATGGAAATTATCTACGAACGATAATTTCCATTTTCGATTTTAAGCGTTATAATAATGTTAGGGTATTAGTTTGGAGGGGTTAATGATAATGATGACCGGAGCAACTACGGCAGCGCCGGGCTTTGTACATTTGCATGTTCACACTGAGTATAGCCTGCTTGACGGAGCCAACAGAATACCGGACTTGATTGCGCGTACGGTGCAGCTTGGTATGAATAGCATTGCGATCACAGACCACGGTGTGATGTATGGTGTTATAGATTTCTATAAAACTGCAAAGAAAAATGGCATAAAGCCAATTTTAGGCTGTGAGGTTTATACGGCAAAGCGGTCGCGACTTGACAAGCAGCCCGGTGTGGACGCGGATCAGGGACATCTAGTGCTGCTGGCAAGAAACAACGAAGGCTGGAAAAACCTCATGAAGATAGTGTCTATTGGCTTTACTGAGGGCTTTTATTATAAACCAAGAATCGATACAGAGGTATTAAGGCGATATGCGAGAGGGATTACAGCACTGAGCGCATGTCTGTCAGGCGATGTTCCAACTGCTATCCTGGAGGGCGACTACAACAAGGCTAAAAAACGGGCTCTTGACTTTAATGAAATCTTCGGCCAGGGTAACTTCTTCCTTGAGCTTCAGAGTAATGGGATCGAAGAGCAAAATCTGGTTAACCAGAGCTTGATCAAGCTTTCCAGAGAGACGGGCATCCCGCTTGTTGCCACAAATGATGCGCATTACCTCAGACGGGAGGACGCGAAAGCTCACGAAGTTCTGCTTTGTATCCAGACGGGCAAAAAGATTACTGACGAAGACAGGATGAAATTCAGCTCCGATGACTTTTATATTAAAGCCCCGGAGGAAATGGAAGCCGCCTTTAGAAACATCCCGGAAGCGCTTGAAAACACTGTAAAGATTGCGGAGAGCTGTAATGTCGAGCTGGAGTTCGGAAAGCTGCATTTGCCTCAATTTGAGGTGCCTGAGGGAAGAGAGCCTTTTGAATATCTGACCGGCCTTTGTTACGAGGGCCTAAAACGCGTGTATGGTAAGGAAGCCTCCAACCCGGAGTATACACAAAGACTGGATTATGAACTCCAGGTGATCCTTCAAATGGGATATGTTGACTATTTTTTGATTGTCTGGGACTTCATCAAATATGCAAAGGACAACGGCATTATGGTGGGGCCGGGCAGAGGATCCGCTGCGGGAAGTCTTGCCTCCTATTGCCTTGGAATTACAAGCATAGACCCCCTGAAATATAATCTGCTTTTTGAAAGATTCCTGAATCCTGAAAGAGTCACCATGCCGGATATCGATGTTGATTTCTGCTATGAGCGAAGGCAGGAGGTCATTGATTATGTCGTGCGAAAATATGGAGAGGACAGGGTGGCTCAGATCATCACCTTCGGAACCATGGCTGCAAGAGCGGCCATCAGGGATGTAGGAAGGGCGCTGGATATCCCTTACGGAGAAGTGGATCAAATTGCAAAGATGATTCCATTCCAGATTGGCATGAACATCGACAAGGCACTCGAACTGAATCCGGAGCTCAGGATGAAGGTTGAAGAGGACGAAAATGCGGAGGAACTGATCCACACCGCAAGACTTCTTGAAGGAATGCCAAGACACGCAAGCACACATGCGGCCGGTGTTGTTATTTCAAAGGATCCGATCACGGAGTATGTCCCGCTGCAAAGAAATGATGAGAGTATCACAACACAGTTTACGATGGGACTGCTGGAAGAGCTTGGGTTGTTGAAAATGGATTTTCTGGGTCTCCGGACGCTGACGGTAATTAGGGATGCAGTAGATTTGATTTATATGAACCACGGGATCCGTATTGACATTGATAAATTGAATATGGAGGATGCGGATGTCTATAAAATGATTGGTGAAGGAAAGACGTCAGGAATATTCCAGTTGGAAAGCGCAGGGATGACGCAGTTCATGAAGGAACTGCAGCCGACTTCGCTCGAGGATATCATTGCTGGCATCTCACTCTACAGGCCAGGTCCGATGGAGTCAATCCCCAAATACATCAGGAATAAAAACAATCCTGACAAGGTCACCTACGAGCACCGCATGCTGGAGAAGATACTGGATGTGACATACGGATGTATGGTTTATCAGGAGCAGGTCATGCAGATCGTGCGCGAACTGGGAGGCTATTCATTCGGGCGCTCGGACCTTGTCAGGCGCGCCATGTCCAAAAAGAAGCATGACGTAATGCAAAAGGAAAGAGAAAACTTCATCCATGGGATCGTTGACGAGGATGGGACGGTTTTGGTCAAAGGCGCTGTCAGAAACGGGGTAGATGAAAAAACTGCTGACCGCATTTTTGATCAGATGATGGATTTCGCCAGCTATGCGTTTAACAAGTCCCATGCCGCAGCTTATGCGGTGGTAGCGTATCAAACAGCCTGGCTCAAATACTATTACCCTGTGGAGTTCATGGCCGCGTCGCTCAACAGCTTCCTGGGTTCCGGTGAAAAGGTGTCCCATTATGTCCACGAATGCAAACAAATGGGTATTGAAGTCCTTCCGCCCGACGTCAATGAAAGTGATGTCAGATTTTCTGTAATCAATAATAAAATCAGATTCGGTATGGCGGCAGTCAAAAATGTCGGAGAAAATGCAGTCAGAGAGTTGAAGATGGAAAGGAATAAAAAAGGACCCTTTAAAAGCTTTGGGGATTTTTGTGAGAGAATCGGCAGCAAGGATTTTAACAAAAGATGTGTTGAGAGCCTGATCAAGTGCGGTGCATTCGATTCGTTTGGAGTATACAGATCAAAAATGATGGCGGTGTACGAAAAGCTGCTTGAAGGAGCGCAGCAGAGTAACAGAAGCAAGCTTGAGGGACAGCTTTCTCTCTTTGAAATACCGGGGAAGGTCCAAAATATAAAAACCGAGGAAATCTATCCGGAGCTGAATGAGTTTTCTCCCAGGATGCTGCTTTCAATGGAAAAGGAAATGCTGGGACTGTATATTTCAGGCCATCCACTCAATGAATATGAGGATGAGATCCTGGAGCAAACAACGATAAACAGCTCTGATTTCAGCGAGATTGGTACGGAGGGGACCGAACATGCCGCAAATGAAGAGGCTTCAGAGGGGAAAAATTTGATAGATGGCATGTTTGTTACAGTGGGAGGGATCATCACAGAGAAAAAAACTAAATCTACAAAAAGTAATAATATGATGGCTTTTGTCACGCTGGAGGATCTTTACGGAAGTATGGAGGTCATTGTATTTCCCAAAATACTGACCAGATACGGCAGCATTCTGATAAATGAAAATGCCGTCTTTGTTGATGGGCGGCTCAGCATAAGAGAAGAAGAGCAACCTAAAATCATCTGTGAATCGGTGCGGCAGATCAAAAAGAATGAAAACGCCGGCAGCAGGCAGACAGATTCCGCGGGAACGGAAAGAGAGAACGGTACAGGCGGGAAGGATAAAATCTTTATCAGGACCGATGCTTCTTCGGACAGCAGTCAACTGCAATCGGTTTTTTCTCTATTGAAGTATTTCCATGGGACTACGCCGGTACAATTTTGTAGCATTGATGATGTGGGAAATATTGCCAAAATGAAAACGGAGGAATATCGCGTGCAGATGTGTGAAACACTGCATAGGGAGCTTGTGGAGCGTTTTGGTGAGGAAAACGTGAAATTTGTATCGAAGCATAGATAAATAAAGGCTTTTAGCGGTTTAATGGACAAATAGTGTTGATTTTTCAAATGAAATAATATATAGTTATTTTGAGGTGGTTACATGGACAATGAAGTGGAAAAGATACTTGGAGAATACATTGTAATAAAGGCTGAAGAGAACGGAGTCAATGTAATTGGACTTACCAGAGGTAGGGATACCAAATTCCACCACACAGAAAAGCTTGACAAGGGAGAGGTTTTACTGGCTCAATTTACGGAAAACACCTCCGCTATTAAGGTGAGAGGAAAATCCAGAATACTAAGCCGCCATGGCGAAATTATATCCGGGGATTAGTCCGAAGAGGGGCGTGTTAAAATGTGGACAGTAGTATATATGGCTCAAAGCAAAGAGATCGCAACAGCATTAGAAGAGCTTCTTGCTAAAGAAGGAATACTTGTTAAGCTCAGACCGATAAGCAAAAACCACGAAAATAACGATAACTATTATGAAGTTCTTGTACCGGAAGCAGAAGTAGAAGAAGCACACAGTGTCATCATTGAAAAGGGTTACTGATGCGTGAGGCAATCACATAATTAGAAAGGCCAGTCCCGTGCGAATAAAAGCACGGGCTTATTTGTATTTAGAAAACCCCGCGTTAGACGCGGGGTTCCGGAAAGCTTTAGCGGTGAGTAATAAAACTCCTTTTGATATAATGAGTGTTGCGGTCTGCTAACTGCAACATGAATATCAAAAGGAGGTCATTCAAAATGAATGATACACACAGTTTATCACACACAAAATGGAACTGTAAATATCACATAGTTTTTGCACCAAAGTATCGGAGAAAGGTGTTTTTTGAAGAGAAAAGAATAGAGGTGGGGACAATATTAAGGGAGTTATGCAAGTGGAAAGGTGTCGATATAATCGAGGCAGAAGTATGCCCGGATCACGTTCATATGCTAGTAGAAATACCACCAAAGATGAGTGTATCCAGCTTTATGGGATTTCTCAAGGGGAAAAGCAGCTTAATGATTTACGAACGGTGGGGAAACATGAAATACAAGTATCGAAACAGGGAATTTTGGTGTAGAGGTTATTATGTAGACACAGCAGGGAAAGATGCAAAAAAGATAAAAGAGTACATACAAAACCAGCTAAAAGAGGACGAATTAAGTGGACAGCTAATGATAGAGGATGCTAACCCGTTTACGGGTGGCAAGAAATAATGCCCGTTAACGGGTAGCTGGTAACAAACTTTCGCAAGTGGCAGACCGTACCAACGCCTTTTAGGCGTGGCTAGTAGTTAAGGGCTTCGCCCGTTAAAGAAAAACCACCGGCTAGGCCGGTGGATCATTATT
>JAEYON010000075.1 GCA_023411645.1 Bacillota bacterium
ATATCATAGAGAACTGCATCGTCGAATTTTTATCATATAGTAAAGATGGAAATGAATCCATGCTATCTATATATAGCCAGAATTGAATTTAATAGTCATTCGTATTGAGCTTAGAACGTAAACCCTAAGCTCTTTTTGTTTTCCCCGGGTCATTCCTCCGCAGCATCATCCCTGGCTCCCATGTGTAGCGGCCTCCGCAGTGCCTGTCGCATCTGTGCCGCCCGTGTTCCTGATACGGCCCGTCGCTCCGGTGAGCGTCTCTGTAAGCGGGCAGGCGCAGGAACACCCATCCAGGCAAGCATCTCAGCAGGCTGGATGATGCTGCCTGTCGGGTTGGTTCCCCTGCGCGGTAGTGTCCCTGCGGCATTGAAATTCGTCCCTGTGTGGTCATTTATTGAAAATCGTCCCACAATAATCTAAGTTGGGCGTGCCCGCGCTGCAGGCGAACCGCCGCAAACCATCGCCAGCAGCCTGCAAACCCGCGGGAGCCTGAACATTTGCGGCTGGCCTGGCTTGCCGTTTCGCCGGAACAGCGCAGGGGATGCCCGAGTGTCCCGATAAACCTGTGTCCCAGTCCAGCATCCGACGGCTGGCATGAGCGTAGCAACTTGGATTCATGCCGCCGTTCCACGCCCTTTGGTTCACTACCATGCCCTGAATGTAACCACGGCTACCCTATGCCGGTTACGGTCTTGTCTGCTGGCTTTTGCGTTTCATAGCAGCGCTGTCTTGTTTTAATCGAAAAAGGGGGGCATTCCACAGGGACTACAAAAAGAAAATATCCGAGGGCAAGACCAAGAAGCAGGCCCTCAAATGCGTCATGCGTAGGCTGGTCAATATCATCTACGGCATGATGAAGAACAAGACGGAGTACAGGGAGCCGGACGCAAAAATGTTGACAGAAATCCAGTAGTATTTTCCTTATCAGTTTGATAAAATATTTTACGTAAAGGGAGCGTGTGAGTGTGGAAGATAAAACATTTGAACTGTTGACCAAGATGTACAGTGAATTCTCCAACCGGTTTGACGGTATGGAAAACAGGCTGAAAAAAGTTGAATCTTTGATAGAGAATGATGTGAAAAAAGACATAAGTGCGCTTTATGACGGTTACAAGCAGACTTATGAAGAAGTAGTGGACATTAAAAAAACCGTGAATGAAATTTCTTCAAAGGTTGAAAAACAAGATGTAGAAATCCGCGTCATAAAAGGTGGAGCAGCAAACGCTTGATAGCATCAAACCACACAGGGGGCTTTTTGATAAAGCTCCCTTCTTGTACCTTGATAATACCGGCACTGTAATGGTGCTGATTCATATGGATATTTAGCAATGCTATTTAGGAGTATGACAGCGAGACGGGGCTATATTACCTGAATGCGAGGTACTATGATTCGAAGATTGCACGCTTCTTGTCAGAAGATACGTATATGGGAAGCGCAAGCGATCCATTAAGTTTGAATCTTTATACGTATTGTGTGAATAATCCTATAAGATACTGGGATCCGACAGGGCATGTTATGCAAGGAGATCTTGAAAGATTTGGTGAGGATTCAGATATATATAAAATTCTTGTAGACTTGGGTAATCAATGGACAGCTACAAAAGATAAAAAGGAAAGAGAACGATTACACGCACTTGCAAATCATATAAGAAATAACGATATCACAGTATTAGATAATAAGGACGTGGTTTTTTCTAATAAAAATGCCGTCTGGAAAAATGTTGGAGGAGATGTAAATTTAGTAGTCAAAGCAGCAACAACCCAAGCTGCTGCTTGCAGATCACAAAAAGATACTCAAGATCTGAAAAAGTCTCCTAATGATCGAATTCTGACTCAGGTACTCCCACATAACAATAAAATAGATTTAACATCTAGTGAACTTGCATTCCTTTACCTCATTGATCCTCATGGTGTTAGGGACTATTTATCATCTTTTGGTTCGAAAGACAAGTGAGAGAAAAATACACAATTAAGGGCAGAAGTGTTTGAAATGTTAACTGGGAGTAAACCAACTAATTATAAGCATGTTTTATTTGGTGGTTGGCAAGTAACTGATACTAAGCAGGGCGACTTATTGTCCAGTATAAAAGCTGATGCGGATTTTATGCTAGATAGAGGTGCCAATTACCCAGATGACTTGATCTCATTAATAGAACCAGCAGCAATAATTACAATGGCAGGAGTTGCAGCAGCAGAGCTCGGAGTATTCTTCGCTGGGGTTGAAGTTTTTGGATTTAGAAATGCTGTAACAATGTACACACATGGCGTACTTAATTATAATCTAAGCCACTATAATAGCATTACTCAAAATAGCAATAACGTTGGTATTAGAATAGATACTATAAATGACATTGCCTCATATGGGAAAAATTTGGGCAAGAATGGCCAGCTATTTTTAACTAATAAAGATGCTATCAAAGGGCAGATAGCCCGGGTGTAGTATTAACCACAGTTGATTTAACTAATAAAAATGTAAGGCTGCCAACTTCAGGCAATGAATATTTTATTCCTGGCGGTTATACTAGTGGTGGTGCACCGGAAATTGTTATTGACCCAATTAATGTTTATAAAGATTCAGGTGTTTCAATACAGTTCTTTTTCAAAAATAAATATGGATGGTGGAGATATATGGACAGAAAGTTATATTGTTGTGAAATATGGCCCCATAAAAAAGTGTTTATTGAGGAAAACGAATATGAAATTTGTATTTCTCCCAAAATTGATGGTAATGCAGAGGGGACGTCAATACAGTATCATGGAGCAATAATTAGAGATAACATGATTATGAGGCTTGGTTTTATTAATAAGATGCTTTCACTTAAACAAGCAGATCATTTAATAATAAGCTTTGAGGAAAAAATCCGAAATATTTTACGATCAAAAGTGACATGGATCGCTAATGCAACTGACAATGGTACCGTAAAGATTTGGTATTATGAAGAAAATGATAAAATGGTTAACACTTATGAAGGGGATAAAAGGAGATATCCCCCTTTACGTTTTGCTATCACGGTGATAAATATAAATCCTTTAGATGAAGAACAAAGTAATTTGCTTAGAGAGGAACTGGAAAATATGGTTATAGAATGGATAGGAAAAGTCCTACAAACAGTTTAAACGGGAGGTTATCTCAACTACAAGAATAGGCTGCTACATACCGGCTGCCCGGATTGAAATAGCTAAAATCTTCATAATATAGACAGAAATCATGTGGTGTTTTCTTTGTCGGTCTGATAAAATATTTTACGTAGAGGGAGTGTGTGAGTGTGGAGAAAGTATTGAATGAAATCCTTGAAAAGTTATATGATTTGGAAAGAAAGACCGATACTGGGTTTGCGGCTGTCAACGAAAGAATCGGTATGCTGGATCGGCAATTGAACAAAAAAATAGATGGCATAACCGAGGTGGTCGCCAAGACAATGGAGGATATCACCGAATTGAAATCAGCGGTTGAAAAACAGCAAGTAGAAATTCGTGTCATAAAAGGTGGCATGGCCTAAAAACGAGCTATATATTTACTAATGTGATTAACAGGAGGGGGCGAGGCAAAGCTCCTCTTTTTTATTTACGCGCGGCTGTTGTGGCGCGACCTTTGTGATATAACCTTCATTTACAAACTATGCTATGACAAAATTACCTGCTTCATTCATCCAACCCCCAATTTAAATGAAATCAAGCATATCTGTCTTAACATCTCAGCTAATACTGGTATAATAGATAAGGATAAATAAAATTCAATATACTTCATACATTACAAAGTGAGGAAAACATGAAAAACATCCTGCGGCTTATCAAATATGCAAAACCATACTGGAACCTGCTCATCATTTCCGGCATCAGCATTATTGCTATTACTCTGCTGAATCTGGTCAGCCCTTGGATGATTACACGGTTGATAGAAATTCTGACGGGCGACTTCACCGAAGCGTCAATGGGAGCGATCGGCAGTATTGCGATTATCATCGGAGCCACCTTAATTCTGAAGATCGTGTTTAGGTTCCTCAACAATTATTTGGGACACAGAGCAGCATGGAATCTCGTGGCTGACATGAGAGTGCAGGTATATGACCATATGCAGAAGCTGTCCCTACGGTATTATCAGGACAAGCAGACGGGGCAGCTGATGTCCAGAACGATTAACGATACTGCGACATTTGAGCTGCTGATCGCCCATGCCGTACCTGAGCTGTTATCGAACATTCTGGTAGTAATCGGTGTTGCCGTCATTCTGTTTTCAATGAATGTTTATCTGGCCTTGCTGACATTGATACCGGTTCCCTTTTTATTTGCCGGAAGCTGGTTGTTTATAAAGAGAATCAGGCCTAATTTCCGGACGGCCCAGGGAAATCTGGCTGAATTGAATGCTACGATGCAGGACAATATTTCCGGTATGAAGGAGATACAGATATTCAACCAACAGGGAAGAGAAAAGTCGCACATCAGAAAAAAGGCACAAAGCTATACATCGGCCATCCTTCACGCGCTAAAGCTATCTGCTGTGTTTCATCCGGCAGTTGAGGCTATCAGTTCCTTTGGCACCGTCATTGTGGTTTTCTTCGGCAGCAGGCTTGCGCTGGGCGGAAGCCTTACAGTGTCGGAGATTGTTGGTTTCCTGCTTTATCTGAATTTATTTTATACTCCGATCAGCGCACTGGCCAGAGTTATTGAGGACTTGCAGCAGGCTATTGCCGGAGCTGACAGGGTTTTTGAAGTGATGGACACGGAGCCGGATATAAAGGACAGCCCGAGTGCAGTAAATTTAACCACATGCAAAGGTGAGATCACTTTTGATGATGTCAGCTTCAGCTATATTGATAATATTTCAGTGCTTCAGAACATCAGCTTCAGTGCTGAGCCGGGTAAAATGGTGGCGTTGGTGGGACCGACAGGGGTCGGTAAGACAACGATAATTAGTCTGATCGCGCGTTTTTATGATCCGGAAGAGGGCAGGATTTTACTGGACGGCAGGGATTTGAAGGATATAACGCTATCATCGCTCAGAAACCAGATCAGCATTGTATTGCAGGACATATTCCTTTTTAACGGTTCAGTAGCTGATAATATTGCCTACGGCTGTAAAGAGGCTACAATGGAGGAAATTATTCGTGCTGCAAAGATAGCCCGTGCACACGAATTTATTGCTGAAATGCCGGAGGGTTATGATACTGTGATCGGTGAGCGCGGAGTCAAGCTGTCAGGAGGACAGAAGCAGCGCCTTTCTATCGCCAGGGCAGTACTGCGCAACGCTCCTATACTGATTTTTGACGAGGCTACCGCCGCAGTGGATGTTGAGACAGAAGAGAAAATACAGCAGGCGATACAGGAGCTCGCAGAGAGCCGGACGATTATTGTGGTTGCCCATAGGCTATCGACGGTAAAGCGTGCCGATAAGATTCTTGTCATTCACAATGGAAAAATTGTAGAATCAGGAAACCATTCCGAATTACTAGCGTATAATGGTATGTACAAGCAGCTTTGTGACATCCAGTTCAAAAATCGGGAGTAGTTTCGCAATTGAAAGTATCCTGTATTTGACGGTGTTTAGAATAAATATTTTTAAATAAATGGAACATTGTACAAAAAATTCAGTCTAAACGATTGATGAATACTAGCGTATGCGTTTTGAAGTTTGTATATAAGCTACATAAAGGAGCATGAGCAACCTTGGAAAACATAATCGAACTGAAAAATTTGAGAAAGGTATACAGAATCGGCGAAGAAAAGGTAGTTGCACTTGACGATGTAACTCTTGAAATAAAAAGAGGTGAGTTCTGCTGCCTATTGGGTACGTCCGGCTCAGGCAAATCAACCCTTTTAAATCTGATGGCCGGACTGGAAAAGCCGACAAAGGGCACGATCCGAATAAAGGGCAGAGCTGTTGAAAAAATGACTGAAAAGCAGCTGGCAAAATTCCGACAGGAGAGCCTTGGCTTTGTATTTCAGTCTTACAATCTGCTTCCAATGCTGACAGCCCTTGAAAACGTGAGTATACCGCTGACGTTTAAAGGAATGTCAAAATCCAAGAGGGATAAAAAGGCAAAGGAAATGCTCAAAGCGGTCGGGCTGACCACCCATGAGAAACACAAGCCCAGCCAGATGAGTGGAGGCCAGCAGCAGAGGGTCGGTATAGCAAGAGCCTTTGTTGCGATGCCGGAGATTGTGTTTGCCGATGAGCCTACTGGAAACCTGGATTCCAAAACCACAAAAGAGGTAATGGGACTTATCACAACTATGGCCCGGGAAAACAACCAGACGCTCGTTATCGTGACGCACGATCTGGAAATAGCCTCTTACGCCGATAGAATCGTCCATATACTGGACGGTAATATAGAGAAAATAGACATAACAAATAATGCTTGGGGGAGTTCACATGAAGAAATTGACGGTAGTTTTAGTGACGCTGATGCTGTGTCTGCAGGTATTTAGCGGGACGGCTGTATATGGGGCTGTGGGAGACAATATACTAATAAAAGGGTATGAGACAGGGGAAACAAGCATCCGTGAAGGAGATACATTTACCCTGGAACTGTCTGTGCAAAATCAAAATGGTACTGATGTATCAAAGAATATAACCAATCTGAATGTTGATGTAGGTCTGTCATCGGATTTTTACGGGGATCCTTCGTATACAAATATATTCACAAATGAACAAGTGCCGGCAGACAACGGCATTCACCAGATTGTAAGTAAACTGGAACTGGGTTATAAAGGCACCGGCAATACTTTAGTATTAATCTTCCGATATACTATTGACGGTACTGCTGCAGAGGAAACTCATACATTATACATAAGTGAAGCCAAGCCGGACGATGGTAAGGACGACACCCCCTCCACGCCGGTGGACACATCAAAATACGTGCCGAAGTTGAGTTCTGCGAGCACGTCACGCATACCGGTCATCGCTGCGGGCAGCCCATATAAGCTGAAGTACACTGTAAAAAACACCACCGGTCATCAGGCTAAAAATGTTGACGTCTCTTTGAAAATGGTGGATGAGACAAAGGCACCGCTGGTGTTTGACAACTTTGTCCTGAATCAGGCTGTGGAAAGTATCAACTCTAACAGCAGTAAGGATATTACGTTTGATATCAATATTCTTAAGACATCTCCTGAAGGAATATTTGCTTTGAAGCTGAATTATGAATTTGATAACGCATTTGGTGACCATTTCAGTACTTCCGAAACCGTATACATCAAGATAGAGAATAACAATTCCACCCCCAAACTGATTGTGGACAACGTATCGCTAAAAGAAAACGCAGTTGCCTCAGGAGCAGTCATGCTCGAACTGAAGATTAAGAATCTGGGAACCCTGGCGGCGGAGGACGTGAAGGTTACCCTCGGCGGGTTGAAAAGCGGCGGCTTTACTACATTCAATTCCACTGATGTTAAATTTGCCGGTAATATTAGCGGCAACGGCAGCAAGACGGTAAGTTACCAGTTGCTTATGCCAACTTCAGGAGCGGCGGGAAGCAATGAGCTTTCTGCAAAGATTGAATATGAGGATGCCGCTGGGACAAAGTATACTGAGACAAACCAGATATTCGTACCTGCCGGAGAGGGTGAGGATACAAAGCCGGACATCTCATTTGAAAAAATCGTGTCACCTCAAGCCGCCTTATCCGCCAATGATGATTTTTCCATCAGTCTGGATCTGAAAAACAACGGCGGTGCGACGGCGAAGAATATAAAGGTTTCATTAACAACGGAGGCAGGTATTATTACAAAATCGATGAATCCTGTCTATGTGAGCAGTCTTGATGCCAAAGCAGCTAAGAACATCTCATTCAAGCTGTTTGCAGCGGATGATGCTGCGACGAAAAATTATCCGGTTGCGTTGAATGTGGAATACGAGGATATCTTCGGCGTCAAGTATAATGCAACGCAATATGTCGGAGTGTTTGTTGAAAACGAAACAGGTAAGACAGTCCCCAGGATTATTATTGATAATTATTCCATGGATCCCTTCCCTGTTAATGCAGGGGATGATTTTAACCTGAAGATGTCATTCCTGAATACAAGCAAAACAGTGGATGTGTCCAATATTAAGGTTACTGTCTCATCTGCTGACGGTGTCTTTACACCTACAGATACCGGAAACACCTTTTTCCTTGAGGGTATCCCAAGCAAGCAGAATGTCGAGAGAGAGCTTCTGCTGCATGTTAAACCTGATGCTGAGCAGAAGTCATATATGCTGACTGTTGATTTTGAGTATGAGGATGACAAAGGGAATCCATACACTGCCAAGGAGACTATGAGTGTGCGCGTATTACAGAGTCCAAGGCTTGTTACCGGCCAGCTCAATCTGATGACGGATACCTTTGTTGGACAGCCGGTTTCGATCTATCTGGATTTTTATAATATGGGCAAGTCAATCCTGTATAACCTGATGGTCAGTGTAGAGGGCGATTTTCAGGGACAGAATCTCAGCTATTATGTAGGCAATTTTGAATCGGGCAGAACGGACTTTTTTGACGTAGCTATCACTCCGATGTCAGCGGGAACACAAACAGGTAGTGTACTGTTCAGCTTCGAAGACGCTAATGGAAAACCGGTCGAGGTACGGAAGGAATTCACCCTCAATGTCACGGAAATGATGCAGGAAGGCCCGATGCTGGACGAAAACGGAATGCCGATTAACCCAGATATGGGAATGCCGGGAATGGATGGAATGCCCGGTGGCGCGCCAAAGGTCAGTCTGTTGGTTTACATCATCATCGGAGTAGTTGTTCTGGGTATTGGCGCTGTTGTATTTATCATATTAAGAAAAAGACATGTCAGAAGGAAGGAAATGAGTCTGGATGAGTAAAAAGGATCTAGTAAGACTGGCTTTGAAAAATTTCATGAGAAGGAAAACCAGATCCATCCTGACTATATTGGGTGTGTTGATTGGTACGGCGTCCATTGTTGTTATGCTTTCGCTCGGTATTGGTATGAATGTCAGCTTCCAGCAGCAACTGGAAAGTATGGGCAGCCTCAATGTCATTGATGTGAACCCATATTATTTCGAGGAGGACGGAAAAGGCGGAGGGTACTCCAAACAGACCGTGCTTGACGATAAGGCTGTTGCAAAGATAGCAGCGATAGAAGGTGTGGAAGCGGTTACCCCATTTCTTCAGACAGGCCTAAAAATTGTGTCCGGTAAATTTACAATGTATGCTAATGTGATGGGAGTCGATCCCAAATCGCTTGAGGCCTTCGACTATAAGGTAGCGGAAGGCAGGCTGCTTACAGAGGATGATTCGGCTTCACTGCTTTTCGGAAGTTCGACGCCATACAATTTTTATAACCCCAGGGCCTCCAACCAAGGAGGAGGATACATTTTTTTCGGCGGCTACGGAGGTGGAGATGGTGAAAGACCGGAACCTGATGTTGACGTTCTGAATGACAAGCTTGTGCTGACATTTGATTACAGCTATGGAGAGCGCAGACCAGCTGGATCCGGAGGAAGTACAAACAACAGGCCTCCCAAGCTGTATAAGGTAAAAGGAATCGGAATTTTGGAAGAGGCGCAGGATGAAAGATCATATTCAGTTTTCATGAACATAGAATATCTGAAAAAAATCATGAAGGAAAATGAGAGAGCCCAGAGTACAGATGGAGTGCGTTATGGAAGCAATCGGCAGGAAGGCTACCAACAGGTTAAGGTAAAAGTAAAGAACATTAATGATGTACAAAAGGTTCAGGATCAGATTAAAGAGATGGGTTATGGAGCATACAGTCTTACAGATATACTCAAGAGCATGCAGGAAACATCCTCAACCATGCAGGCCGTTCTCGGCGGGATAGGGGCAATTTCGCTTCTGGTTGCTGCATTGGGAATAACCAATACCATGATTATGTCTATCTATGAGAGAACCAGAGAAATTGGCGTGATGAAGGTTTTAGGGTGCATGCTGGGAGATATCAGGAACCTGTTTCTGTTTGAGGCAGGATTAATCGGGCTTCTTGGCGGGATAACGGGGCTTGCGTTTAGTTACGGTGCCTCGGCTTTATTGAACCGATTTGCAGCAGGAGGCCTTTTGGGCGGTATAGGTTATGGGGGCGGACAGAGCGTAATTTCTGTGATACCTGTATGGCTGGCCCTTGCATCATTAGGTTTTGCCACGCTGGTCGGTCTGATCTCAGGCTTTATGCCAGCCAGACGTGCTATGAAGCTGAGCGCCCTGGAGGCTATAAAGACAGAGTAAACACAGGGATACGGTAGACAAATTGGGGCGGGTATAATCTCTCGCCCTTTTTTTGAGTTCATTTGTCTCTTTACTGTCACCCCAGTACGGTCCCTTATCTTTAAGTCAATGCCTTCGAGGCAGCCGGATCTTTCTGAAGCCAATCTCTTGAGTCGTTTGCATGACCACCCATATGGCAGACACCGCCATCATTTTTTATAAAATATAGGCCGCTAGAACCGATGATCTTCATTTTAGATCTGAGGGTCTTGAATTTGGCAGTAAAGCTCTTTTGAGCAGCGGTTGTGGGTTAGGTGGCCTAATCCTGCAAAATTGAACATCGACGGGAAGTAAGGCAGCGGCGGGTACGAACTCGATTATTTGAGCATCCATCTCAATTGCTAGCAGAACATGCAAAATATCGGGACAGTTTACGCAAATTCAAATATTAACC
>JAEYON010000088.1 GCA_023411645.1 Bacillota bacterium
ATATATTAGAGAATCCTTTCACTTCATGTAATAACTCAGTGAAAGGATAAACCTCCTCCACAAACATTGCAAGATAAGTAAAATCTTCTTCTTTTTGATTCTTTGTAAGCTCTCCTACAATGATTTGCTTATTACCCATCCAAAGCTTTAATTGAACAACTTGAACTCCGATATATACAAGAACTATCAAAACGAGCACTAAAAGTGGTAAACCCAAATATTTAATTACTTTTCTCATATATACTTCTCCTGCGTTGTTATGTAGTAAAAACCGAATACCGGTAACGGTCCAGAATGCGGATATAGGCGCGATTCCTGTTTGTTTATATGTTCTATATTTATCATTTTATTGTCCAGCCATGAGAAATTCAAGCATGGACTCTGAAATACCGAATGTCATCTATGAAACGCCCCAAAAAGCAGGGTCAAAAATCGCAGTTTTTTGCCTCAATTTTTGCTAATTTTTTGCTCCAAAACCACTACATATAGTAGTTGATCCGCCTCATTTGCCCTTAGACCCACTATTCGTCATCATTACCACGCACTCAACATGCCCGCTCCATGGGAACATATCCACAGGCTGGACCTCCTCCGCCTTATAACCATGCCCGCAAAGGTATTTCAGGTCCCTGGCAAGCGTGGCTGGGTTGCAAGAGACGTAGACAATCCGCTGTGGCTGCATTTCGGTCAGCAGACGCAGCAAGGACTCTTCGCAGCCTTTGCGTGGCGGGTCGAGCACGACGACATCCGCGCGGATTCCTTGGCTGTACAGCTCCGGGACGACGCATTCCGCTTCACCGGCGATAAACTCGGCGTTTTTCACTCCATTGAGCTGCGCATTTCTGCGGGCATCCTCAATAGCCGCTTCCACTACTTCCACGCCATATACTTTTCCTGCCCGTTCGGAAAGAAACAGGGAGATGGTTCCGATACCGCAATACAGATCAAAAACAGTCTCTTTACCTGACAATCCGGCATATTCAAGGGCTTTGGAATAAAGTATCTCCGTCTGGAGCGGATTGACCTGAAAGAAAGAATGCGGGGAGATCATAAAGCGATATTTTCCGATCATATCCGTAATAGTTTCTCCGCCATACAGCAGAATATTTTTACGCCCCAGAATGACATTAGTTTTTTCAGTGTTAATATTCAGGTAAATACTCTTAACCCCTGACACTCCATCAGCCAACTGCCGGACCAGCTCCTCGGCATTCGGAAGTGACGAGCCATTGATGACCAGCACTACCATGATCTCGCCCGTATTAAAGCCGACACGCGTTATGATATGCCTCACAAGCCCTTTTCCGGTCTTTTCATCATAGGCTGGAATTTCATAGCTGTTCAGAAATTCGCGAATGATCCCACGGATCTTATCACTCCCGACATCCTGGATACCGCACTCGTCAGATTCTATTACCTCGTGAGAACGAGGAGCAAAAAATCCGGTAATTACATTACCGTCAATCACCGCAACCGGATATTGCGCTTTGTTTCTATATTGATACGGATGCTGCATGCCGATCGTATCATGCACCACTATATCTGTCAGTCCGCCAATCCTCTTCAGGCTGTCTCGCACCAATCCAGCCTTAAAATTAAGCTGCGCCCGGTAATCCATATGCTGCAGGCTGCATCCGCCGCACCTTCTATACGCTCCGCAAAATGGTTCGATCCTGTGAGGAGATGGCACAATGAGTTTTACAAGCTTACCGATTGCATAGCTTTTCGTAAGCTTAATGATCTTTACCTCGACACGTTCCCCTTCCAACACGCCGTCCACAAATACTGCTAGCCCCTCTGCCCTTCCCACTCCCTGGGCTTCATGCGTCATGCCTGATATATCGATTACATAATTCTTGTTCTTCTCAATTGACAATGATGTAACTCCCTTCCCACGCGTGTGTAGCACACAATCAGGACCGCCCGAGCTTAAGCTCTTTGTCTCCTCCGGCAGGGCCGGAGGTTTATTGTATGTCTATAACCAAAAAAGTCCGGTGACCTGCACCGAACTTTAGTATTTCACAATTGACCGCGGCACACTCAAATCCTGAACTGCTCAAGCAAACTGTTCAATTCGCCTGATACCGCATCAAGCCTCGAGGTCATCTTTTCCATTTCCATCATGGTCTGCTGCTGCAACTCCATATCAGCGTCAATCGACTCACCGGATAATGCTGTTCGGCTGGCCGCCTGCTCCAGTGTATTAATGGCTCCGATCAGTTCGGCGGTATTATCTTGCCTGTTCTTCACTGCAGCAGCCGTTTCCTTCAGCGTTCCAACGATATGATCGAGCGCTCCGGTGATCTCAAGAATGCTGTCTCTGGCTGAATTAATCTGACTCACGCCTTCATCAACACTGGTAACTCCGTCACCGATTCTATCCACTGCGTACTGGATCCTGCTCTGGATTTCGCTGATCAGCTTTCTAATTTCATGAGCTGCCTTATTACTACCCTCTGAAAGCTTTCTGATCTCCTCAGCCAGGACTGTGAAGCCCTTCCCCTGCTGTCCTGCTCTTGCTGCTTCTATAGCGGCATTGAGTGCAAGCAGATTTGTTTTTGATGCAATACCTGTTATCGTATCGGTTATTTCGCCTATCTTGCCGGAGGATTCCTCCAGTTCATTTATTGACTGAGCAATCTGGCGCACTGTCTGTGTCACGTTAAGAATGGTCTTTTCTGCTTCCCCAACCGATTTTTCACTAAAAACGGCAATCTCCATTGCTTTCATGCCGTCCTCCACTGCTTTGTCAGTGGTCATCGCAAGACCTTCCGCATCACCATCGGCTGCAAGCGTATCAATACGCGCCCTCGTACGTATATTCCCGGCGATTGAGCCGTCAAATATACGTTTAAAGCTGTGTGATACCTTCTCAGTATTCTCTCTACTGTGAGCAAACAAATCGTTAAGACCCTTTCTGAGCGTTCCAATACCAACAGTCGTAGTCTTCACTTGCTCTATCATCTTACTTTGCCCATCCAGCACTTCATTTACTCTCACGCTTAATTCACCAATTTCATCACTGCGACTGTTTCTGACCCTGTCCGTCAAATCTCCCTTTACTGCCTTTTCAAGGACTTTTGTCATGCTTCGGATAGGGTTCAGCAAGTTCCTTGAAATGAGAAATGCCACCAGAATACCGATCAGCAGTGATATCAGAGAAATGCCGCACAAGCTCCATAGAAGTTTGCTCTTCAGATCTCTTGATCTCTCCACATCATCCGCAAGATAGTTCTTGAAGGCTGACTCCAGCGAGGTCAGAGCTTCCAACTGTCCGTTATATAATCCGGCAGCCTCCTGATATCCTTCATAGAGGCCGGTAGTATTCAATGCTTGCCCAGCGGCAATTAAAGGCCCGTATGAGGCAGCAAAAGCACGGCAGGCTTCCGCAGTATCCACTGCAGCAGGGGCATTCTTTTCGGTCAGAAGCACTTCCATTTGTATAAGCGCGTCTTCCACGTCCTTCATGTGCAGGTCAAAGACAGCCGAATACCCTCCGGCATCAGTTCCATTCTCATACTCACTGATCAAATCAGAAAGCCCCTTGCCATAAGACTCCTGTGTTAACGATAGGGCGGTATCGATAAGTGCATGCTTGTATAATGCAGCCTGCAGCGTGTCTGCGGCAAGAGCGCTGATGATTTGGACGCAGTCGGCTCCGGCCCGGACAGCCGTATCAAGATATGTATACACCGCCGCCTCTAGAGATTTGTCATATGCTTTGACCGCTGCAACAGTCACCGCCGTTTCACCGATCTGGCTTGTACCGGTCTGGCCTGTACCGATCTGGCCTGTACCGGTCTGGCCTGTACCGGTCTGGCCTGCTGTGGTATGGCTTGCACTGTCCGGAGTCTGCCCGCTGATCACTCCATCACTTGACGACTGGGCTTTGAGTCTATCCACCTCTGCATCCAGTCTCTCCAGCTCCGCCTGAAGCCTTTTGATTTCCAACTGCAGTTCAGCTTGGGCTGCAGCCATGTTTTCATTGCTCGCCGCCGAAGCTTCGTACTCATCCAATACCTTCTCGACCACAGAAACCAACTCACTCAATGCGGTCTGCTGCTCTGCCGACAGAGTACTCAAATATGCCTTGTCCGACAGGATAGACGCTGTCACGGCATCCATCTGCTCCTGTACAAGCCTCTTTAGTTCTTGCTCCTTCAGTAGCAAATCGTCATATTTCTCGTTGAAATCCTTTAAAAGACCGTTATAAGTAGATCTGTCTGCTTTTTTGATGCTCTCGGTTATTTTCTCCCCGAAAACCCCGGCATATTGTTCGTTGTCTTCTAAAAACTGATCCAGAATGGCTTTCTCTCTGTTTTCAGCTTGTCCGGCCAGCTTTTCTACTGCCTGAACAAGCTTTTCATTGTTATCAGTAAACGCTTTTACGGCTGAGACGTCCAGACCTGTCACACTGTCGGAAATCAACTGCTGTTGGGTATTCAGCCGATCCCTGATTTCACGAATACTTATCACACGGGTATTATTGCTGTCCGCACTCGCGGCGATCCCGGCAACCACGAGATTATATCCCCCAAAAGTAACTGCCAGTGTAATAACGGAACAAACAAGAACAGTTACCACAAAAGCGAGCACCAATTTCGCCCGAATTTTTATCATCAACTTCATCTCCGCAATAATTTTGAAGAGCCGCAAACCGTATATTTATGTATATAATTCGATATAATAAAACAAAATCCTTCTTGTCAATAGGAATAATTGGTTTGACAAAGAGTCAATTATCAATTATAAATAAGGAATGTGATAAAATTTTTCCGGGGAAAAAGGATTTTACATATTTGTGTAGAATTTATATATAGCCTTTTTTTCTGGCAGTCACTGTACAAAAGATAATTAAAGGATTTTTTATCATTTTTACAGGGCGGTTGGTTATGAAGAAAGGAAAAGTCAGGAAAACTGAAAAGAAATATCTTTCAATAGTACTGGTTCCGCATTCGTCAAGTCATGTAAAGGTATTCAAATTTACTTCATTTTACGCAAAAGTGGTTGTGTGCGTTTTATTGTTATCCGCAGTATTTGTCGGAAGTGGTCTTTACATATCAAAAATGCTCGACGAAAACAAAGCACTCAAGCAGAACATCAATGATCTATACAGCACTAATACTGAGCAGCGCAAATTGATTGAGGAAAGAACCGATGAAATAAAGCAATTAAAAGAGGAAAGTGCTGTCTTCACTGAAATCGTCAATGATAAAATTGAAGAGTTTACAGATAAATTCAATCAAATAACCGATGAGTATATCGAAGAGAGAAGTGCCAAAGCCAACCGTTCAGGTGACCGTACAGAGACAGCCTTCACCAATGATATGCGTGCGCTGAAGGATACGCTTGACTCTCTAAGTTCGCTTTACAGCCGGACAGGGCAGCCTGTGGCAGATCTGAGTGCAGCCGAGGAAAAGATAGAAGCATTTATGGAAACTGTCCCGACTCTCTGGCCGACCTCAGGCAGGATCACAGATAAGTTTGGCTACAGGAAAGATCCATTCACAAGGAGAAAAAAGTTTCATGCAGGTCTTGACATAGGAACTGATTATGGCACAAAAATTAAAGCTGCCGCCAGTGGCAAAGTTATCTTTGCAGAGTATACCGCCGGCACAGGTAAAACAGTAAAAGTAAGTCACGAACGTGGTATTACAACTGTTTACGGACATGCTTCTTCTATTCTTGTAAAAGAAGGGCAGTTTGTAAAAAAAGGTGATGTAATCGCAAAGGTTGGCAGTTCAGGGCGCAGTACCGGCCCTCATCTCCACTTTGAAGTTTTGTTGTATGGTACAGCTGTTGATCCGCTGCAATATCTTGACTCAAAGTAGACCTGGTTATTTTATTAAACAGCACTATGTGCGAGGAGGAGAAACATGTTTAAAAAAAGTTCGGGTTACCGTGAAGCGGTAGATTCAATTGTTGGATCCAGTTCTGTTTTTACAGGCAACATTGAAGCAGACGGTACGGTAAGAGTTGACGGAAAGATCAACGGAGATCTGAAGGTGACCGGAGATGTTTATATAGGTGAGAAAGCAGAAATAAAAGGAAATATTGACGCCAGTAATGTCCATCTCGCCGGTTTGGTAGATGGCAATATCATCGCCAGAGGAATATTGAAGATTCTTTCATCAGCCAAGCTGTATGGTGATATAAAGGTAAACAGCTTCGTTGCCGATGAAGGCGCATTGTTTCATGGTAAATGTGAAATGCTGGACATGCTGTCAGTCGAGAACGAAAAGCCTGCTGAAAAGCCCAAAAAAAATTATAAAAAAAGTAATGTCCTTGAAGAAGTATACGAAGATAAAAACTAAACTGCGGTTTATAGGTTTTACGCTCAGATCTGATGCTTAGAAGCCCATTAGCTGCAGAATGTTACACTGTATGAAAATGGCAACAAGACACATAATGACCGCAACGATTGTAAAACGGAGCAACAGACGGATCCTTCTGATGTTCCGTTTTTTCATGTACCACCACCTGCGGTATAGCATGCTCTTCCTGAACATAGAAACACCTCCGTGCATTATTGTATGCAGGAGGTGTATTTTTGGTTACGCTGTTACTTGTTATTAATCAGAATCTCCATAGCCATGTATCTTTTCAACGCTGTCTCCATCTGGATGTAAACATCCTCCAGAAACAAGCTGTATATGGTTTCATCCTCTAGCAGGTACTTGCTCTCCAGAGCCCGGTCAAGTATATTGCATATTTTTTTCTGTACCTCTCTGTTCTCCAGCACTTTCATATTCCTGTCTTTAGCAATGATAAGTCTCAGTAAGGAGGGTAACCTCAGTGACGGCATCTCAGCCTCCTGCTCCAGACCCAGCAGCATATCAATATCAATATCCAGTTTCTGTGTTATCCTGAGGACAATGTCCAGATTGGGATTAGCCTTCCTGCCATTTTCCAGCTGTGACAGGTACCCCGGTGAAATATCTACCTCCCTGGCAAAGTCTACAAGAGAAATATTTCTTTCTTCTCTCCTTGCCTTAATAATTTCTCCCACTTTGATCTGCACGGATTTCCCTCCTAAACACTGCCTACTACCTATTTTACATAATAGCCGTTCTTTAATCAACAGATCATTTTACAGTGAAATAGTAATTATGCTATAATGTACTGGCATCATTGCTTTATATACTGATTGGAACAATGTCTGCGTATGAGCAGTCAAATCATTGTTGTGATATTTAGAACAAGGAGGACCCGCATGAAGTCCACTAAAAAAGCTGCTTCAGCCGGAGCAGTTAAAGAAACAAATAAGTCTTCCCGTACATGGAAATTTATTGGTAAGTTTATATTGACCTTTGTTACCTTTCTCATTATATTTGTCCTTGCCATTGGCTGTGCGTTAGCGGGAATTGTCGGCGGCGCTGTATATGGA
>JAEYON010000067.1 GCA_023411645.1 Bacillota bacterium
ACCTCCTTTTGATATTCATGTTGCAGTTAGCAGACCGCAACACTCATTATATCAAAAGGAGTTTTATTACTCACCGCTAAAGCTTTCCGGAACCCCGCGTCTAACGCGGGGTTTTCTAAATACAAAAAAGCCGCTCACAAAAGTGAACGGCTTACTGATACTTTGGGAATCCATACGGGGACAGTTCTCAATTAAATGCATATGGGGACAGTTCTCAATTAAATCCATACGGGGACAGTTCTGCACTAGGCAGCGAAAATGGGGGCTTGGGACAGTTCTCAACTGAAGGATAAATCCTAGGAATCGGTTTTCAATGTAACGTACCTGCTTTATTTAGCGGCCAGAATCTGAAAACAGCCTTTCCCTCCACCTGACTGCGATCAATAAAACCGAAGGTCCTGCTGTCCTTGCTGACCTCTCTGTTATCACCCAGTACAATATATTTACCCTCCGGAACAGTTACAGGGAAGGTGAATTCTCTCTGATTAGTCTTACCCTTTGTATACGATTCCGGCAATTCTTCTCCATTGACATAAACCATGCCGTTTCGGATGTCAATTTTATCACCGGGAATACCGATCACCCTTTTCACAAGCCGGACATTTGTTTTCTGTTCAATCGGCTTCAGAATATCGGAAACATCCCTTAAGAACAGACGAACCCTAGCAACATAATTCTCCGGATATTCATCCTCAATAAAAACGATGATATCCCCTCTTGAAGGGTCACCAAAAGCATAACTCAGCTTCTCCACAAACAGATGCTGCCCTTCCATCAGCGTATCCTGCATTGAGGTCTGCCTTACCTGGGTCGTTGCAAACACCGCTGTATTGAGCAGCGCAACCAATATGAACGCAGTAGCGAACACAACGATCCATTCTATGATCTCTCGCAGTATCATTTTTCCCATTGCCATGTCAACACCCCTGAATATTAGTTGAACATCAACAAAAAGGCAGGTCACCTGTTTCCAAGGACCCACCCTGTTATTGGTTCATCTCAGTTTTCCTGATCGTCTTCGTTATCCTCGTCGTCTTCACACTCTTCGCAGTCTTCACAATCACAGGACCATTCAATCTCAATTTCCTTATCGCAATGAGGGCAGAGTACTGAATCCTTTTTCATGAAAGCATCTGCTAAATTTACAGATTTTCCGCAGTGCGGGCAATCGAATTCAGCAATGATCCCCTCGTCCTCCTCGTCCTCATCGTCCTCATCACATTCTTCACAGTCGCAGTCACATTCGTCTTCTTCGTCCTCTTCATCATATAATAAACTTTCAACCTCAGCCAGATCCTCATCCATTTCATCCACTTGCTCGATGAGTTCTTCCTGTATTTCCTCAATGTCTTCCACAGCCAACGCTACATCGTCCAATACATCAATGATCGCTTTGAGGAGCTTTCCCTCATTGGTAGTATCATTGATCTGCATTCCATCAGCCAGCCCCTTCAGATAAGACACTTTCTCTTTTAAATAATTCATATTTGCCTCCATTCTATTGAACACATCGAACGTTTCGAACTTCTAATAATTATTCCCGTGGACAGACATGTTTATCCACCGAGCTGGGCATCCGAAGTTTATGCTCTCTCCAGATATTCTCCAGTTCTTGTGTCAATTCTGATTATGTCACCTTGATTAACAAACAAAGGAACCTTAACAACTGCACCTGTTTCAAGCGTAGCCGGTTTTGATGCACCTGTGGCAGTATCACCCTTGAATCCGGGCTCTGTTTCTGTAACCTCCAGTTCAACAAATGTGGGCGGTTCTATTCCAAAAACATTTCCCTTGTGAGAAAGAATTTTTACAATCATATTTTCTTTTACAAACTTAAATAGATCACCGATAGTATCTTTGCTTATCGGAAGTTGTTCGTAAGTCTCAACATCCATAAAATAGAACAGATCCCCATCATTGTACAGATACTGCATATCTTTTCTTTCAATATGTGCCTTTGGCATTTTGTCCGTTGGGTTGAATGTTCTCTCAACCGTAGCGCCGGTAATAATATTCTTCAGCCGCGTCCTGACGAATGCAGCACCTTTGCCAGGCTTGACATGCTGAAACTCCACTACCTGAAATATCTGGTTATCAAGTTCAAATGTTGCTCCGTTTCTAAAATCACCTGCTGTTATCATATTAATGATCCCTCCGTTTATCAAAAATCAGTATCTAACTCATTTAGCCCGCAGTATTCAGATTAATTATTCACATATTTATAGTACCTAGTTAATATTAAAGTAAAACACCCTGTATTTCAAGAAAAATTTTCTTTACAGTACAATCAATTCCTTGCTGGATCTTGTCAGGATGTTCGCATTATCGCCCCGGACAACCACTATATCCTCAATTCTAACGCCACCAAGATCAGGAATATAAATACCGGGTTCGACCGTGACAACCATTCCGTCTTGTAATAACAGATCGCCTCGCATTGAAAGTGACGGTTCCTCATGAATTTCAAGTCCAACACCGTGGCCGAGTCCATGCCCAAACCTGCCGTCATATCCTGCCTGTGCGATGAATGCTCTTACAGTAGCATCCACTTCCCGTCCCGAAACGCCGCTGCGAACAGTTTCCAGCCCCAGCTTATTGGCCTTGAGCACAATTTGATATATTTTTTCCAGTTCCTTATCAGGCTTGCCAAGAAAAACTGTTCTTGTGATGTCAGAGCAATAACCCTGATGCAACGCTCCAAAATCCAATGTAATGATGTCGCCGTTTTCAATCTTCTTCTTTGATGCAACGCCGTGCGGCATGGATGCACGCTTTCCCGATGCAATAATTGTTTCAAATGAGGGGCCCGTTGCGCCAAGCCGTCTCATGTGGTGCTCCATTTCGGAAGCCAGATCTATTTCATACACTCCCGGCGTGATAAAAGGCAGAATATGTGTAAAAACCTGATCGGCAATATCAACTGCTTCTTTTATGCACTGGAGCTCCCATTCGTCTTTGACTCTGCGCAGCTCTTCCATTATCTGACCAAGAGGAACCATTTCCTCCACTTTCAGTTTTGAGGTATATTCGCTGTATTCAAAACAGGTCATATGATTGTCTTCAAATGCGAGTCTGCCAGTGCTTTCACTATCTGTCAGCCTGTTCAGTTCATCATAATAGCTACCGGTATATTGAACTATCTCAAAGTCCGGCGCCTGTGAAGCAGCTTGTTCCACATATCTGAAGTCCGTCAGCAGCACTGCCCGCTGAGAGCTGACATAAATGATAGCTGATGTTCCCGTAAAACCGGATAGGTACATATAGTTTTCACGCTTTGTGATCAGAACCGCATCAATATTTCTCAGTTTCATTTTGGTGCGGAGATTTTCCAGTCTTTTATTAAATACGTCAGTCAATTAAATTCTCCTCTTACATGGATCATCCCAACAATGCTGCCGCCGCTCTAAGAGCCACCAAATAGCTGTTCGCTCCAAACCCGCTGATTTGTCCGGTACAAACTGGAGCGATCACTGAGTTGGATCTGAACTCTTCTCGTGCGTGTATATTGGACAGATGCACTTCAATACATGGCAGCTCAACGGCTTTAATAGCATCCCTGATTGCTATACTGTAATGTGTGTAAGCTCCAGGGTTGATGATGATTAGATGATATCTGCCCCGTGCTTCATGTATTTTGTCTATTAATTCACCCTCATGATTGGACTGTACGAAATCAGCATCCACTCCAAGTACTTTGGCTTCCTCTATAACTGCCTCTGCTATTTCAGAAAGAGTTGCAGTTCCGTAAACATCCTTCTCACGCGTCCCAAGCAGGTTGAGATTGGGTCCGTTTATGACGATGATCCTTTTACCCATATATTCATTATCCCCTTCAATAATTGCCAACATACTATCTGCTACTCATTATGCCTTGGTTTCCTCTTTACGAGAACAGCAGCCTTGGTAATAGCAGCAACTACATCGACCTCAAACTGCTGTCCAAGTGTGTTGATCTTGGAATAAAGCTCCCCTTTTTCCGTAACAATGTACTTGGGCGGCAAATCATTGAGAGCGATTGCCGCAATATCCAGCAGACACTTGTCACATGTGCACATGTTGATGTCACTGAGAATTTCTTTCATCTGGCCAAATACGATTTCCTCCATATAGTTTTTAATCTGCGCCATATAATATCCCCCCTGGCAATAATATTTTGATTTTAGTTACCTTCCTAAATACCAGTATAACAGATCCCACCCCCACATGATGGTAGTGAAGGTTCCAGCAACAATAAAGGGGCCAAACGCAACAGTATCCTTCCTCTTTTTAATACCTGTCAGCATCAGCAGCAGAGAAAGCACTCCGCCTAGTATTACTGAAATAAACAGTGCAATGAGACATAGCCTCCAGCCCAAAAACATTCCAACAGGAGCCATAAGCTTTACATCTCCCATCCCCATCGCATCATCAGTCTTGTATAGTAATGAACCCACTATTGCTACAATCAATAAAAATGCCGATCCGGGAAGCAAACCTGCCAAAGGCGTCCACCATTTTGTATCTGCGAACACCTCTGGCATGGGACGTATGCAATTATAAACAAATACTGCGAAGCCTCCCGCCAGCCCAGCTAAGACAAGGCCATTGGGTATAATTCTGTGATCAATATCTATAAAAAATATTGCAATCAGAATCGCCATTAAATAAGCAAAGGCGAAGAAGGGTGCCGTTAATCCGAACTTATAGAATAAAGCAATAAATATTACTGCTGTTATAAGCTCAACCAGCGGGTATCTCGCTGAGATCCGTTCAGCGCAATGCCTGCATTTACCGCCAAGAAGCACATAACTCAATACCGGGATCAGGTCCTGCAGTGCAAGCCTGCTGCCGCACGATCTGCAGGCGGACGGAGGTGAAACAATTGATTTGCCCTGTGGTATCCGGTAAATAAGCACATTTATAAAGGAGCCTATAACAAGTCCAAAAATAAAGATGATCACATATACTGCCGCCATACCCAACCTGACCCTTCAAAACCATTTTCCGCACTTATTCTCCATGTAGGACTAAAAATCCTCTTATCCCTGCAAATATTTTAAGAAGGACGCAGATAGATTGCCAAGCTCTTTTTCAGGTATGTTGGTTCCCATCCAGGTCTCAAAGGCGTTGACGCCCTGATAAAACAACATCCCTGCTCCATTTACAGCAAGGCAGCCTTTGCGTCTGGCCAGCGCCATAAGCTTTGTTTCTGCCGGGCTATAAATAACATCATAAATGATCTGCTGCCGTCTGAAAGGAAAATCGTCATCAACCGGACATGTGTCTGTATTTGGATGCATTCCGACCGAGGTCGCATTAACAATGATATCGCACTGCATAAGGGCTTTTATGGCCTCAGGCGACCCCGCTTTGGAAGCAGAAATTGCAGGTATGTGCTTAAGCGACCACGCTTTCGAAGCAGAAAGCGCCGGATGGTCTTCAAATCCTGCTGTGCTGTCTACAGATGCAGTATTGGGACAACCACTGATGCTTGCAGCTTCTAAAATATTGCCACCGGTTACTGCTTTTGATGACTCACGGATAATCCCATATATTCTTTCGGCAAGCTCGATGGCACTTGACTCTGTCCTGTTGATGATGGAAATTTTACTGGCGCCCTCCAGCGCTATTTTGATAGCTAATGTCCGGGCAGTGCCACCAGCGCCAAGCACGCAAACCGAGGCTCCTTTGAAATTAGTCCCAGTTTCTTCAAGAAACGCGCGCAGAAAGCCTTCTCCATCGGTATTGGTTCCAAGGAGTCTGTCCCCTTCTATTTTAACAGTGTTGACTGCCTCAAGCAGCGCGGCCTCTTCGCTGATCTCATCCAGAAACTCTAGTATAGCGCCTTTATATGGAATGGTGACATTAAAACCAATAAAGCCGGCAGCCCTTAATCCATTCACCGCATCTTTAAGCCTGCCCTCCGGTACTTTTATCGGAAGATATATTCCGTTACATCCAGTCAGTGAAAAAATGCTATTATGAAGAATTGGTGAAATAGTATGTTCCACTGGGTTTCCAATCAATCCTGTTAACTTTGTCAACCCATTAACCCTCAAATCTAAAAGCACAGATATACCTTCCTTATCATCACTTTATCCTATTTTCCCTTAACCAATTGGAATATTGCTTAAGAATGCGCTTTTCAAGTATCCTCTTAAACTGCACCAGTTTGCTTTCCCTTTGATCAATTGGCTTTACAAGGATCGTAAACATTCCGGCAAGATTTCCGCCGTATACATCAGTAAATATCTGGTCTCCAATAACAGCAATGTTTGAATTGCTCAGTCCCATCATGCTGCAAGCCTTTTTAAATGCGGCTGTACCTGGTTTCATAGCACGGTGGACTGCATAGAGCTGCAGCCTATTATTGAACCTGACAACACGCTTTCTTGAAGCGTTTGAAACAATACATACCTTAAAGCCCGCGGCTTTTATTGCTTCGACCCATTGGACCGCATTATCATCCGCTTCCGCAACATGGTTCGGTACAAGTGTATTGTCGATGTCGAGAATCAATCCTTTTATATTATTTTTCTTTAAAAGCTCTATGGTTATGTCCCTAATTCTTTCAACAGCTAGATTCGGATAGAAGATCTTTGACATCGTTGCCTCCTGATTTGTGGTTGAATACGCTTTTTAGCTATCATAGCAAAAAACATGTCTGCTGGCAACGCTGTGCCTATCTCAATTCAGATATTTTCCCATCTTCTCTGAGGTTTCAATCAATTCACTCACATACCCTTTTGCTTCATCTGCCTTTTCCAGATTCTGCGCCGTAAGGGCGCTGGCCTCCTGGGCGCTGGCCGTAACTTCCTCGCTGACGGCGGATATATCATTAATGCTTTGAACCAATTTATCATTATCATGCAATATTTTGCCGACCCACTCATTCACTTTATTTACAGTCTCTTTGACCTCAAACATTTTTTCGTTAATTTCAGTAAATATTTCCTTTGTGCGTAACACCATAATGCTTTGCTCTTCATTAGAGATTTTAAGAGTCTGAACCTCTACTGCAGATTTGTCCGATTGTTCATTTAATTCATTAACAATTTTCGCGATCTCATTTGTGGATTCCTTGCTCTGAGCCGCAAGCTTTCTGATTTCTTCTGACACCACAGCAAAACCCTTCCCCATTTCACCCGCTCTTGCGCTTTCAATAGCGGCATTCAGTGACAGCAGATTTGTCTGTTCAGAAATACTTGAGATCAGCTCTGTTATAACACGAATCTCTTCTGTTTTTTCCCTCAGCTTCAGCATGCTATTGTACGCGCTGTCACTATTTTGAATGACGCTGGTAGCCTTCTCGTTAAGCCTCTCTACTATGGACATGCCTTCTTCCAAAGCATTGACAGTGTTTTGGGAGATTTGTTCCATATTATCGGAATCTCTGGAAGCATTTGCAATTAAAACCTGAATATTTTGAGTCAGCTCTGACTGAAGCTGAATGCTCTCAGCTGTATCCGCCGCGCCCTTCTCGATTTCCTGCACCGCACTTGACGCAACATCCGTCAGCTCGCTCAATTCACTGACAATCCTGTGAACTTCCTTAGAGTTTTTGTCCAAAACTGCGGCTATATGCAAAACATCCTTCAATAAGGCCCCCTGCTTTTTCTGTTCAGATTCAATGTCATTCATTTTTTCTCTATTGAATTGGTTGGACAGCTTAGTTGAAAAAAGCATGGAAAAAGCAAAAATAAAAACTGAAGCAAATTGGATAAGGTAATTTGTTGTATTGAAGGAATCGGTTAGTTTAAGAAATACAACATAATAAATGATTTTTGCAATATTGACGGCCATATAACTGATACTGGAGGCAATAACTATTTTTATATCGAAATAAAGAAAATAACCAACTATGATCGGAAAGATATAAACATATACAAGAGGTCTTTCGGGAGCGGCTGTAAACATGACAAAAGTATACAGGACAAAGTAACCTGATAATGTAATTATTTTCATGATACTGCTTTGTCGATTCTTCAAATAAACAAATGTTGCACTTACCATTGGAACGAGAATAATAGCCAATAAAATGACGAAATATCCGATCGTCTTTGTTCCTCTGATGTATTCAAGCCCATATCCTATGATAAGAAAAAAATCAAGCATTGCGTTTACAAGGAGCACGAAAAAATTTACTCTACCGATTGTATTATTGTTCCCCATATGTATCATTTCACCATCCTCTCATTGTTGTGAAGTTTTTCCTCTATTGGTATACAATTATAAACTATTTATAAATAAATATAAACTGGTCATAGTAATAATTGAAAGGTCAACTAAAAACATTAATTCTTATTACTATATAGAACTTTATTTTATGGAAAGACTGGATTTTTCAAAGAAAAAGTTGCATAATTAAAAAAAGTGTTTGCGAACAAGTTAGGAGGTCGTTCTGTTTGAATCAAAAAATTAGCATACAAAAAACACAGAATCCCAAAGCTAAGCCTGATCAGAAGAATCTTGGGTTTGGTCAGCATTTCTCTGATCATATGTTTATTCTGGATTATGACCGTGAAAAAGGCTGGCACGATGCTCGTATAGTACCATACGCTCCATTGCAGATGGATCCTTCAGCAATGGTTTTCCATTATGGGCAGGCTATATTTGAAGGGTTAAAGGCATATAGAACGAAGGATGGCAGAATCAATCTCTTCAGACCTGATATGAATATGAAGAGGATTAACAATTCCAACAAGAGGATGTCTATACCGCAAATTGATGAAGAAGCAGCCGTTGAGGCGCTGAAGACTCTTGTAAGCCTTGAACAGGATTGGATACCGACAGAGCCGGGAACTTCTCTGTATATCCGTCCATTTATTATTGCAACAGATCCATACCTTGGAGTCAGATCTTCAAACACATATAAATTCATAATCATCCTCTCGCCAAGCGGTGCATATTATCCGACAGGGATCAACCCTGTAAAGATTCTCATCGAAGATAAATATGTTCGTGCCGTTAGAGGCGGAACAGGCTTTGCAAAAACTGCTGCTAATTATGCCGCAAGTCTTAAGGCGCAGGAGGTTGCACACGACAAGGGCTATGTTCAGGTATTGTGGCTCGACGGCGTTGAAAGAAAATATATTGAAGAAGTTGGTTCGATGAACGTCTTTTTCAAAATCGGTGACGAGGTTGTGACCCCATCACTGGATGGAAGCATCTTGCCAGGCATCACAAGGGATTCCTGCATTCATTTGCTAAAACACTGGGGTATCAAGGTTTCCGAGAGAAAGCTTAGCGTTCAGGAACTGTACGATGCTCACGCAGCAGGTAAGCTGGAAGAAGCATTCGGTACAGGAACCGCCGCAGTTATCTCACCCATTGGAGAATTGAATTGGGAAGACAGATCGATCACAATATCGGACGGAAAAATAGGCGAACTCTCGGCAAAGCTCTACGAAACTATCACCGGCATACAGGGTGGTACGCTCAAGGACGAGTTCAACTGGATCACTGAAGTGAAATAGTACTTTTAAAACTACTTATTTAAAGGTGATTATTGCATCAGCATAATCACCTTTTTTGTTATCCTTTTTTTGGACGTTTCGATGGGGACGTTTCTCAACTTTCGCGGATTTGGATTTTGGGGACGGTTCTCAACATTCGCTGATTTTGTGGGACGTTTCCCCCAGTAATATTTTAAACACAGCATAATAGACTTTTATAGAAACGTTAATCAAAGGTTGAATAAAATGGTTATTGCACTAATCATTCTGGTTTTGCTGCTGATTCTCATATCAATACTGCTTCATCCATTTGCAGTGATATATCTTAGGCAATTGCTGGTTCCAGGAATTTGTATTCTTTTTGTTTTATGTCTGGTTCTCATGTCGGGGACAGTTCTCAACTCTGCTATTAATGGTCTGACATTATGGTCATGTGTTATTGTCCCCTCCTTGTTCCCGTTTTTTGTAGCAGCGGAGGTAATAAATGCCACCGGTTTTGTTCGGGTCTCCGGTATTTTGCTTGAACCCTTAATGCGACCCTTTTTTAATGTTCCGGGAAGTGCCTCCTTCGCGCTGGCTATGGGTATCGCTTCCGGATATCCGGTGGGTGCAAAAATTACCTCGGATCTCCGTAACGATGGGACATTAATGAAGGCGGAGGCAGAACGGCTTCTGGCGTTCACAAACAATTCCGGTCCTCTCTTTATCATCGGAGCTGTGGGAACATCTATGTACAAATCGACTGCGGTTGGAATATTTTTGTTTGTGTGTCATATTGCAGCCTGTATCACTGTTGGACTGCTTCTCAGGTTTTATAAGCGTTCCGGGAGAAACGTCCCCCCTGGGAGAAACGTCCCCCGCGCCATCCCCCCTGGGAGAAACGTCCCCCCAATTATCCCCCCAATTAATCC
>JAEYON010000069.1 GCA_023411645.1 Bacillota bacterium
CCACCGAATATGCTTGATCCTTCTTCATACGGATAAATCTGTGGTTCGTTTCTGTCCAAGGGATGTGTTGGTATAATCAAAAACTTATTCGATTGAGCCAATCTTCTTTCCAATGTAATAATAACCATATTTTTCGCCCCAAATCTGTTACAAACCGCACAATCAAAAGGATTCTTTGTGTAAAAGTGGAAAAGAACATATCTGGACAAACTTTCTTTATATTCTTCCCTTTTGCTTATTATTTCCGGATCAGCAATATCCTTAAAATCAGTAATACCTCTTTTTAGCATTTCTTTTCGAGATAGCAATCCTACGTTCAAAATAGATCTAATATTATCAATATGTGTTATATGATATAACAGTTTACCTTGACTGGGCGGCTTTGCTGACATTTCATCCATCCTCTCAAAATTAACATGTCGCTATAATTATATCAAAAACTTGGCAGTTACTCAATCAATGAATACAAATTCACGCAAATGAATAAATGAACATACACTTTTGACAAATTGCCGTCCGCAACATATAATCAATGCAGATAATATGCCACTGGGCAGAAATGTGGGTTGCGTTTATGAAGGTAGGATTTGGACAGGATAGTCACAGATTTGATTTTAAAGACACAGATAAGAAACTGGTGCTTGGCGGAATCATATTCGAAGGCGAGCCTCCATTACAGGGCAACAGCGATGCGGATGTCCTGTTTCACTCAATTACTAACGCCATTTCGGGTGTCACCTGCGTAAATATACTCGGTGAAATCAGCGATAAGCTGTGTTTGGAACAGGGGATAACCGACAGCAGTGTATATCTCCGGGAAGCTATAAAATACCTTGGCGACTACCGGATTATTCATCTTTCCATTTCTATAGAATGTGCAAGACCCAAAATAACCCCTAAGATCGCAGAAATCAGAGCAAATCTTGCTGAGCTGCTGAGTATTCCGGAGAATTGCATCGGCATTACTGCAACAACAGGAGAAGGCCTCACCCCATTCGGGCAAGGCCTTGGTATCCAAGTGTTCAGCGTAGTTACCGTTATATAGATCTGAATGCTTTCTCTCTAGACCAAGTGTTTTTTCGATAGGTCTAAATATTCCACTTGTAAACATTTTCAGCTTCTGAACAAGATTTTCTCCTTCTTGAATAACGAAGCGGCAAGCCACAATGTCAGCACGACAAAAATGACAGATGACACAAGGGCGATCACGAGATTGCCATAGTTAATCACGCCACCAAGTATCATTTTAAAAGCAGATATTGTATTAAGTACCGGTACTGCAAACATGACAGGCGACAAGTCGCTCGCCTGGAGGAACATGGTTGCATATCCCGGAACCATAGCACCCAGCATCAAGAAGGACAAATAAGTCTGCGCTTCCTTATAGGATTTCGCAAACGTACTGATGGCGATCTGGATCCCGGAAAAAGTCATCCCAAGCGCAATTGTGATCAGCATTGCAAGGAATAACGCCAAAGGTTTTATCTCAAAGCTCGTGATCTGTGCATCCACTCCCATAGTCAGTGAATTGGGATTGATCATATATCCAAATAACATTCCCAACAGTATCGCAATCACACTCACAAAGGAGAAAAGTGTCACCGTCAGGTATTTCCCAACCAGTATAGAGCCCCGGTCAGGCAAAGTGGTCAGCAAAGACTCAAAGGTGTTGCGTTCTTTTTCTCCGGCTACCAGATCCGTTGCTGCGGGAATCCCTCCGATCGATACAAGCATGCCTATCATAAGCGGCAGCATCATTTGCATCATCATATTACTGCCCTGCTGGTTGGGCGCCATATTGCTGCGCTCAATGACTACAGGGTGAAATAGTTCCTCGCTCAGACCGAGAGCCTTCAATCTTTCACCGACCAATGCGGTCTCAAATTCGTTGATCGCTCTGGAAACAATGTCTACGCTTGTTTGCGATTTTGTTTTAGATTCATCATACAAAAGTGTGATTTTGAAGGGGATACCCTGTTCCATCTTTTCTTTATAACCGTTCTCGAAATCGATTATGCATCTGACTTTATCATTAAGCAGGTCCGATTCAGGATCCTCCGATTCGACCAATTTCAGATTCGGATTGGCACTCAATATTCTCTCCTGAAGCAATTCCCTCACGCCCGCCGTATCCGAAGTCTGTGACAGTGCTATACTTACATTCTCGTTTAAATCCTTCTCGAGTTTCTGAATTCCCCCGCCCATAACAATATTGATTAGCGGAATCAGGAGCATTGGCAATAAAATACTGGTGACAAGTGTTCTTTTGTCGCGGCTTAGATCCCTTACTTCCTTTTTAAAAACGATCCAAATATGTATCAGTTTCATTTTACACCTGCCAATCTGATGAAAATCTCCTCAAGATCATCTATACCGTGCTTTTCCTTCAGTTCTTCCACTGTTCCCGTCTCCACAAGCTTCCCTTTATGGATCATGCCTATCCGGTCGCACAGCTTGTCGACCTCCTTCATGGTATGACTGGAAAAGATGATGGTCTTTCCCTCTAACCTACACGCCAGAATAAAGTCCTGCACCTCTCTTGCGGCACTTACATCCAGGCCGGATGTCGGTTCGTCAAAAAGCATAATGTCCGGGTTATGAATAATAGAACGGGCAAAGGCCGCCTTTTGCTTCATGCCCTTAGAAAGCTTCGATGCCCTCCTGTTCATGAAATCCTGCATTCCAAACGCTTCGGCAAGCTGCTCGGTTCTCTTTTTAATATCAGCTCTTTTCATTCCATTCAGTTCACCAAAATATTCAATATTCTCTGCGGCAGTCAGTCTGTCATACAACCCGGTCTCTCCGCCGAACAGGATCCCGATATGAGCGCGGACCTTCTCCGGCTCCTTCATGGTATCGAAGTCTGCCATCTTTACATAGCCCGACGTTGGGCGCAGCATTGTGGCTAGAATCCGGAGCGTTGTGGTTTTTCCTGCTCCATTTTCGCCGATTAGTCCAAAAATCTCCCCTTTTTTCACATGAAAACTGACCGAGTCCACAGCTGTAAAACCACCAAATTTTTTCGTAAGATCCTTTACTTCTATCATCTTTTTTACTTTAGCTCCTTCCTCTCTTCGAAGTCACCTTCCTGAATTACTCATTTGAGATCATACCAGCCATAGCCTCTGCCATAATCAGATCTTCTCTGGCAGTGATCTTAATATTAGTGTATTTTCCGGGCACAAGCCTGACCTTATGTCCCAGTCTCTCAGCCAGCACTGCGTCGTCTGTCCCAACAAACCCGTCCTGCTCAGCCCTTGTGTGCGCATCCATTATCAGTCCGAACCGAAAGGCTTGAGGAGTCTGAATATACCACAAATTACTTCTGTCAACTGTTTCTTCGACAAAGCCTTCCCTGTCAGCACGCTTTATAGTATCCCTGGCAGGCACGGCCGCAACTGCGGCACCATAATACTCAGCCGCATCGATGCAGGCTTCTATAATGTGTATATCCACAAATGGCCTTGCGCCATCGTGGATCAACACGATGCCGCACGCGGGCGAGACCTGACACAACCCGTTATAAACAGAATGCCGGCGTGTCGGACCCCCCGCAACAACTGCCTTGACCTTTTTAAAGCCCCACCGCTCTATCACATTCTTTGTGCAAAATTCCACTTCCGCTTCATTGGCCACAACAATGATCTCGTCAATGAGATCACAATTCTCAAACCGCTGTATCGTTACGGCCAGAACCGGTTTCCCCTGCAATTCAAGGTACTGCTTATTTATTTCCATGCCCATTCGCGACCCTTTTCCGGCTGCCGCGATTACGACACTTGTTAAGCCTCTTCCGCTATCATTCATACGGTTGAATTCCTCCTAAAGTCTGAAATAATTTCCTTTTTTTCATAAAAAAACGGGGCCAATAACCCCGTGTCTTTCTATTTACTGCATATCGCAGCTAAGCCGCAAGCCTTCGAAGTGTGAAAATCGCTGCGATGAGTTTTAAATGTTAATTATGCCTGCAAACGCTTTTTCTTAAATAACCCTCTCAATAGTGTACTTGGGTTTAGCAAATATCATACGGCCTGCGGCTGTCTGAAGAATGCTTGTAACCGTTACATTGAGATTTTCACCGATGTGCCTCCTGCCGCCTTCTATTACGATCATCGTACCGTCTTCCAGATATCCGATGCCTTGGCCATTTTCCTTCCCATCCTTGATGACCTGAACTGTCATATCTTCACCGGGAAGTGCGATAGGCTTCAGCGCATTTGCCAGTTCATTTATGTTCAATACAGGCACTCCCTGAAAATTTGCCACTTTATTCAGGTTGAAATCGATGGTCAGTACCTTGCCGCCCATTTTTTGAGCCAGCTTTAACAGAGCGCCGTCTACCTCAGCATCGGAAGCAACCTCCACATTCTCCACCCGCATCGGGAACTCCAAATCTTTCTGAAGCATATTTAAAACATCAAGCCCGCGCCTGCCGCGATTGCGCTTTAGGCAATCCTGAGAATCAGCTATATGCCGCAGTTCATCCAGTACAAAGCTGGGGACAATGAATTCACCTTCAATAAAACCGCTTCTGCAGATATCTATGATTCTGCCATCAATAATCACACTTGTATCAAGTATTTTAGGCTCTGTATGTGTCACGGAGCTTTTTGATGTGGAGGCCCTGCCTTTCATCGAATCAAGAAGGACCTCATTTTTCTTGTCAGATGCAACAGCAACACCAAGACAACTGAACAGGATATTTGCGGCTATAGAGATAGGAGTCCCTATAATGTCTATATCCTTAATAGGTATAGTAACGAGATTTGCTATGACCAGACCTACAATAAGGCCGATAGAGCTGAGAGCCAATTCATATAGGGTAAGCTTTTGAAGGAAGGATTCCATCTTGTCAAGAGATTCCATGACAATCTCAATTAGTTTATTTCCGACTGTATAGAAAACCACTGCCAGTGCTGCCGCGACCACAACATAAATAACAGTTTTCAGCTCAGGCGCAAAGCCCTGCAGCTGATAGCTAAAGAAAGTTCTTGTCAGTGTAATTCCTGTTACACACCCTACAGTTGCAAATGATAGTTTTATGACTTTGTTCAGCACTCTATCAAACTCCCCTGCGGTTAATATTCTCCACCGAATCTCGGTCAAATACTAAATTCTGAGGAAATCGTTGATTACCGTTTCAATCTCTATCTGATCCGTGTTTCCCGCTAGAACAAGTTCACTTATAAGAATCTGTCTGGCGCTGTTGAGCATTTTTCTCTCTCCTGTTGAAAGCCCCTTCTCGCGGTCTCTCTTCATGAGAATCCTTACAACATCTGCTACTTCATATATATTTCCAGTTTTTATTTTTATCATATTCTCGCGGTATCGTTTGTTCCAGTTGTTGGTGACATTGACGCTCTGATCCTGGAGTATTTCATACACCTTGTCCACATCACAGCTTTCTATCACCTCACGGATACCTATACCTTCAACGTTATGCGTCGGTATCATTACCTTCATATCGCCAACCGGCATTTTCATCACATAATAATTCTGCTTCTGACCCAGTATCTCTCTTTCTTCAATTGACTCAATCACCCCGGCTCCATGCATTGGGTAAACTATTTTATCACCAACACTAAACATAATAAATCCTCCAAACGCACCCCAAAAAGTATACATCTCACAATATTGTGATTTGTCTTTTGTCAGATATCGTTCGGCGAATCTTTAGGTAACAGCCTTACTTTCGTCGGGAACGATTTTGCGAGATATTGAAAAAAATACTTCCACGCATAAAATTATGAGGAAGTCATTAATTTCTGTCAGAATCAATATATTTAATATACTACAAAACAGTTATGTTGTCAAAGTAAATGATTGTGCCTCCCACAGTTGTGCTTATAGTATGTCTGGAAATACCTTCCGTATAACTAGCGTAAAAATATGTATAACTAAGGATTCCTGCATTGACAAGAAGTTGTCCAAACATCTATAATAAAAGCATGCTAATACATTTAGCACTGCCAGATTCCATTATGTAGAGTACGTCTGCGCACAAATACTGGTCAGATTTGTATGGCGTATCTGTATAGACGGAAAAATGAAATGCATCAGGAGAGTGAACAAAATGAAGGATTTGCTTGTGGGTGATTTTCAATACACAGTTCAGGAGCTGATTTTCAGAAATAAAAGCATCATTGATTCCATAACAAAAAGTCAGGACTCAAACGCAAGAGTCAACCGCGCAATTGTCAAGGCAGTTACGCAATGCGGGTGTATAAGGATCGACGCAAAAAAACAGCAAATGCCTGAGGATAGTAGTTTTGAAGAAGCCCGTGAAGCGATGGATACCCATGTGATCGGCAAGCTTTGTGAAAACTGCAGGGAACAGATCGAAAATGAAATGGGCAAGAACCTGTATTACATCGCCTCCATCTGCAACGCGCTTGACCTTAATCTCTATGATATCATTATTAAAGAACAGGAACGGGTCAAAATGCTTGGCCAGTTCAGCCTGGAATAGCTTTGTCGAATATGACTTCCAGAGCATCCTGAATATTTAATACAGGAATTATTAAAGCATCGGCGGGAATTTTTATTTGTCCCGCCATTTTTATGTTCCCATCCGGTATGACAACACGCTTGAATCCAAGCCTTATCGCCTCATGTATCCTCTTTTCAATCTGCCCGACAGCCCGCACCTCTCCGGTAAGTCCGACCTCGCCTATCATTACGCATCCTTCATCTACAGGTACATTCCTAAAACTGGAGGCAACTGCCGCAGCAATCCCCAAATCGCAGGCCGGTTCATCGAGCCGGATACCGCCTACCACATTAACATAGGCATCATAATTATAGAGCTGCAGGCCTACACGCTTCTCCAGCACGGCCATCAACATTGTGAGCCTGTTGAAATCGAGACCCGTCGCCATTCTTCTTGGCACGCCGAAATTCGTCGCACAAACAAGGGATTGTATTTCTATAAGCATAGGCCTGGTACCCTCAAGGCTCGATACCACGACTGACCCCGGAACACTGCCGGGCCTTCCAGACAGCATCATTTCAGAGGGGTTGGAGATCTCTGCAAGTCCCGAATCCCGCATTTCAAATATGCCAATTTCATTAGTCGATCCAAATCTATTTTTAACCGCCCTTAAAATACGAAAGCTGAGATGCCTGTCCCCCTCAAAGTAAAGAACTGTATCAACCATGTGCTCAAGTACTCTCGGTCCTGCTATGGCGCCCTCCTTGGTCACATGTCCGACAATCATCACTGTAATCCCGCTGTTCTTTGCAAGCTTCATCAGTGCGGCCGTTACCTCCCTGACCTGGCTGACGCTGCCGGGCGCTGAGGTAATGGCGTCGGTATACATAGTCTGAATGGAATCAATGATAACCAGTCCGGGCTTTTCTGTATCCACCAGTGCTGCAATGGACTCATAGCTGGCTGCAGACGCGATGAACAAATCCGCACGCGTCACCTTAAGTCTATCCGCTCTGAGCTTGATCTGGCCTACGGATTCCTCTCCGGAGACATACAATATTTTCGAGCCAATATGTACTGTGTTGCAGAGCTGCAGCAGCAGGGTAGATTTTCCGATACCGGGATCACCGCCTACAAGAATCAGGGAGCCTTTGACAACACCTCCGCCAAGCACACGATCCAGCTCCTTCATCCCGGTCAAACTGCGTTCCTCATTTCCGGATCTGATCTCTCCAAGGCTGACAGGTTTTATTTTCCCTCCCTGCCCTGCGACCGCCTTTGCTGCGGGTTCCTGACGCTCCTCCACAAAAGTGTTCCATTGCATACAAGCCGGACATTTCCCAAGCCACCCGGATGATTCATATCCACATTCCTGACAGATGAAAACCGTTTTACTCTTTGACATAGCTCCTCCAAAACCCCATTAAATACTCTTACTATATGCGTTTGCTTTTTTACAGCTCCCCTGCATCAATCAGCCCATCCAACACAAGAATGAACATTGCATGAGACCATGTGAGCGGAATGACCCATGCAGGCTCACCTGTATTCTTATCGACCTGCTCCGGTAAGAGTCCCTGCTCTGATGCACTCTTTACAGCCCAATTCAGATAGGCCATCGCTTTTTTGTAGGATTTTCTATCTATATGATACAATGCTGCCCAGAGCGTTGCCAGCACCCATGGATTTCCGCCGATATAACCGTCATATTCATATCTCATCAGGCCGCCTGCCTGGTGGATTCCAAGCTGCTTCTCAACAATCTGCGCCGTACTGACCATTCGCGGATCCTCAGAGGGATATATTCCAAACGGAACAGACAGCCCCAGCAGGCTTATATCCAATGCGCCGTCCATCAGAGAATAATCTCTGCAAACACTTCTGTCATTTGTCTTAAGCCAGACCTTTGCATCTGTATGCTCTTCTCCCCAGCCGTTCAGCTTTACACGGATGCTTCTGACAAAACGGTTCCACTCAGGGTGCCAGAAGCACCTTTCTATCGATATGCGAAGGTCTGCAGCGGCTTTTTTCCAGGCTTCAGATGCAGCTGCCAATTCTGTCAGTGATGGGATCTCGCTTTCCAATGCCGTCATTTCACCATTCGACGCTCCACGGACTTCAATCATCACTTTGTTCTTATCTGCAAGTATCTCTGCTATGGCTGCCCCTGCCTCGATCCCGGCGCACACTGCCGCACTGGAATACGCATGTTCTCCAAGTCTTTCCTCCCAGAGGTCAAAGCTCAGCCACGGCAATCCTGTCTCAACATCCATATAACTTAACAAGAATCCTATGCCTTTTTTTACAGTTGGCCACATATCCATAAGAAACTGAATATTTCCCGTGGTTTCATAATGCTTTAATATTCCCCGGATAATCGAGCCGCTTTCATCCACCTGCAGCCCCCAGGAAGGCGCCAGGTTGCCGTCGGTATAAAATCTTTGCTGCCAGCTTCCATCATCATCCTGAACCATTGCAGTCCACCGGTAAAAGCGATCAACATCCTCAGACAGACCGCATCTATCAAGTGCATCCGCGATAAAGGCGGCATCCCTACCCCAACAATAGGCATATCTGCCGCATCTGGTATACTCCTCATCAATCTCCGGAGCCGCTAGAATTGCGCCTGTCCTCTTGTTAGTCAATAGTGCAAATACCAGCAACGAACGCCTGTACAACGCATCGATCTCAGTATTTCCCGTGTTGACCTGCCTCAGACCTTCAAGGTAACTATGCCAATAAACCTTTGTTCGCTGCAGCTCTTCTTTCACATCATTATTCTCATGCTCAAGGATTAGAGTCTTGAGAGACTTCAGGTCACGGGCAAAACAAAGCCGAAGCCCGAAATGCTTCACTGAACCGCTTTCTAATGCTGTACTCTCCCAGATGAGAGCCCCCTCTTTCATCATACCGATAATGTCATTGCCGTAAAGTTGTCCACAGCCTGCATTTTCATATGAACCCCCGCCCAGCTGATACTGCATTACCGTTGCAGATGAGGACAGAGAGTAATAATAGCCGTGCTTATAATGAATCAGTGCGGAAAGCTTTGTATCAAATAGAACACTGGCCGAGTTCGGCGTGGAAGAAATGGTTGAGGAAAACACTGCAAAGCTGATGGTCAGTCGGGAACCGCCGATATTTTCAGCCTCATAGCTTCTGCAAAAGACATCGCTGTCCGGCAATGCAAAATCGGACTGTCGGATGACAATCCCATTATCAGCGCGAGAAAATTCTGAGACAGCTATGTTTGTGTCATTTATGTAATACTGCTTTATCTGCCACTGTGTCGAATCCAGCCAGGAAGCTCCCTGCCACAATTCGGGGCAGATCACTCCCACATTTAGCCTGTCAATATGCTGTAAGTAATCAATGTCAGGCCAGTATAATCTTATGAGCTCCCCTCTGTGATCAATGCACCCAAGTAAGCTTGAGTTACCTGCAATCATGCTGTTTATATATGGTTTCAATACTCAGTCCTCCGTTAAGTTACTCACTTTAGCGTTATCCTCATTTTAACATACTGCAAGAAACCACAGCAACAATATAAGAAGCTTGCTGCATTGACTATTAAGACATTGTATTGATTATTTAAATACCGGCAGCGCTGTTTGTGGAGAGTGTGTTTCCTGCTCCAACGGCCAATTGCTGAGAACCGTTGCTACTGGGGAAAGACTGAGCAGCCCGTGAGACATGACTGCCAAACACAAACTATCACCTTGTGGGAGGGTAACACACTATGGCTAGTGCTTGGAAACATAATTGGAATAAACAGCGCTGCCGGTGTCTAGTTTGTAACTATTTGCAACTTTTATTGCCGGGCATAAATATTTTTGGATGAAAAGTACAAAATAATAGCAACCGCTTCGATGGAGGTCTTTCATGAATAGCATTATTCAAAATCTGTTCCTGCACAGCTCATTGTTAATCCAGGTATTTGTTCTAGTCAGCGGCTGTTATTTTTTCGGTATTTCACTTGCTGGCTGGGGATGGAGCAAGAAAAAGGCAGAAGAGTACGCTCCCCGCAAAAGGTTCGCACTTGTGATCGCTGCTCATAACGAAGAGCTTGTGATTGGTCATGTTATTGACAGCCTTCTGAACCAGAATTATCCTCGTGAACTGTATGACATATTTGTTGTAGCTGACAATTGTACTGACAGGACAGCAGTCGTCGCAAGAAGACATGGGGCTCTAGTGTACAAGCGCTTTGATTTGGAGAAGACTGGCAAGGGACATGCTTTGGAATGGATCTTTAGAATTATTGAAAGCACGGGCGATCAATACGATGTCATAAGCGTTTTTGATGCCGACAATCTGGTTTCCTCAAATTATCTTTATGAAATGAACCGGCAGCTGTGTAAAGGGCATAAGGTAGTCCAGGGGTATATAGACAGTAAAAATCCTTTCGACTCTTGGATCACCTTTTCCTATTCAATTGCATTCTGGCTTGCAAACCGCACCTTCCAGCTCCCCCGCTTCAATCTAGGGCTGAGCTGCGGACTATGCGGAACAGGTTTTTGTGTCGAGCTGTCAGTGTTGAAGAAAATCGGATGGGGTGCCACATGTCTTACGGAGGATCTCGAATTTACAATGAAGCTTGTAATGAACGGAATGAAGGTCGCATGGGCACAAGATGCCATAGTTTATGACGAAAAGCCCCTTACTCTCAGACAATCCTGGCGGCAGAGGAAAAGATGGATGCAGGGGCACGCAGACTGTGCCGGAAGGTATCTCCTGCCCCTATTGAAAAAAGCATTCAAGGAGGGCAATTTAGCTGCTTTTGATTGTGCGGTATATCTTTTTCAGCCAATCCGGTTTCTTTTTATCGGTTTAATTTCAGTGATGCTCTGGATACAAGCCTTTTATCCTGAAGCGCCATTCTATACAATGCAGTACATCTTTCCCACGGCGATGTGGTATATATTTGTCGTAGCGCAGTTTATGTACGGACCGCTGGTGGTGCTCTCCGAGAATAAGTTCGATCTTCGGGTACTTTTGGGGTTCTTCATTTACCCATTCTACTGCCTCACCTGGGTGCCCATTACGATTCAGGGCTTTCTGAGCAAAGATAACAAAGTCTGGAATCATACCATGCATACCCGTGAAATTACGATAGATGACCTCGAAAAGCCGCAGCGCCCGCTCAACCCCCCGGAAGCATCACGTTACCAGTAAATGGGGACAGTTCTCAACAATACAACAGTTACTACTGTAGATGCTGTGCAATAACGGAAACAAGAGCTTCAGCATCCACATGCACAGTATCCCATGAAGCGGGGACAGTTCTCAACAATACAACAGAGCGGTATAGTATAGATTTTTATCTCCATCGGTTATATAATGTTCTTCATGCGACAATATCTTACACAGCAGCATGATGGAGCTATACATGAAAAGAGCATTAATAAAAAATAATGTTTTTACTTATGGTCTGAGAAAAGGATTGCCGATTGCCCTGGGGTATATACCCGTATCTTTTACGTTTGGTTTAATGGCTGTTGGCGGCGGATTGCCTCCGTTGACAGCAATTTTGATTTCCCTGACCAATCTTACAAGTGCAGGACAGTTTGCAGGCACAAATCTTATTCTTGATGGGGCCGGATACATGGAAATCACGCTTACCACCTTCGTCATCAATATCCGTTACATGCTCATGTCCCTGTCCTTATCCCAGAAAATCGACCCAAAGATTACAACTGCTCAAAGGCTCATTGTGGGGTTTGGAATTACAGATGAAGTATTTTCCATAGCATCCATGGAAAATGGGAAGCTATCCAGCTCCTACATGTTAGGACTAATCGCGGGGCCGGTTTTTGGCTGGACTCTGGGAACGGCTTTGGGTGCATTTGTCTCCTCCGCTTTGCCGCAAAATATTGGCAACGCCATGGGTATTGCGTTATACGCTATGTTTATTGCAATTATCATCCCACCTGCAAAAAAATCCAGACCGGTCCTTTTAATTGTTTTGATTACTGTAATTATTAATTTGATAATAAAATATATCCCCTTTTTCAGTTTCATATCGAACGGATTCCGAATTATTATCGCAACTGTTTTTGGAGCAGGAATTGGAGCTACCCTATGGCCATACAAAGATTCCGAAGTTAAGGACGCTGCACAATATACTGCTGAGAATGCTTCTCATGCTAATGACGGGAATAAGACTGAAGGAGGGCCCCAGTGATGACTTCGACTTTGATAGCCGTATCCTTGATGGCTTTTGTCACCTATATACCAAGAGTATTGCCCATTACAATATTTAGGAACGAAATCAAATCCCCTTACATCAAATCCTTCTTGCGATACGTTCCTTATGCGGTTCTTGGTGCGCTTACTTTCCCGGATATTTTTTATTCCACCGGCAATGTCATAACAGCGCTCACTGGAGTCATTATAGCCCTGGCTCTGGCCTACAGAGGTAAAAGCCTGTTTATTGTTGCCCTTGGATCGATCATTGCAGTATACCTGATGGGGCTTATTATTTAACACATTTTCCTAAATACCGTTTCTTACTGTAATAATTGTGGTATAAAATTCAGATATACAGTCAATGCAGACCCTCAAATGTTCCATTTTTTTCAGTAATGTGGTCTGATTTAGGAGATGATTCTATGATGAGCATATTATCCGCACTTCCTTTATATGCATTCCTGCTTTTTTTGGTGCTGGGTGCTTATTACATTATACGGTTATACAGACCTTTATCTCCGCAAATCGTGAATGATACTATTTTTTCTGAAATGATGGATCTGGCTGTTATCCTTACATCGGATGGGAAGATCCGGAAAGTAAGCAGAAGTACAGAATTACTGCTCGGATATCATGCCGATGAGCTAATAAATAAACACGTCCGTTTGATCATACAGGATGAGACACTGATACAAGATCTAATGGGCGAGAAAAGATCCCCGGCCATATGCAGGTACGATGAGATTCCATTCCTCACACGTTCGGGAGAATACCTGCCTGTAAAAGTTTCCTGTTTGCCGTTGATTAGCCACAAACAAAGAGCGTCTAGTGGAATTGTACTGCTTGGGCACGATATCCGCCTGATGAAACAACTGAAAAAACAAATCAATGAGAACAGGGACACTCTAGAAAAGTTACACCACAGTGAAAACCGCTTCAAAGATATCTTTAGTAAAAACTCTGCCGCTATGTATCTGCTTGACAGTGAAACACTTGAGATAGTTGATATGAACAAGACCGCGAGGGATTACTATGGATATACAAATGAAGAATGCATCAATAGGAAGGTCACAGAGATAAACGGCCTGACTGATGAGCAGGAGAGGGAGTTGATTACAAGTCTGGATTCCGGAAGCCAGAATGTCTTTCATTTAAGACATATGGCAGCAAACAGTCAATGGAGGGATGTTGAGGTTCGTGCAACTAATCTGGTCATGGATGGAAGAAAAATGATTATTTCAATAATCATAGACATTACGGACCGAAAAAAAGCGGAAGAACAGATCTCTTATCTGGCCTATCACGACGCATTGACCGGGCTTTCCAACAGAAAAGCTTTTTATGAAAAGCTTCATATTGAGCTTGAGAGATCGCTGCGCACCGGGAAAAAAGCAGCAATCCTTTTTCTTGATCTGGATGGCTTCAAGCTAATTAATGACAATTATGGACACGAAGCAGGTGATTTCCTTCTAAAGGAGGTTGCCGGCAGGCTGAAAAACATCACGAGAGAAACCGACACTGTCGCCAGGATGGGCGGAGATGAATTCACTCTTCTGCTCACCGATATCAGCGACCGCAGCAATGCAGAAGCAGCGGCCGAAAAAATTAGAAAATCCGTGAGCGAGCACATCATTATAGAAGGTAATCCAGTGCGCATCCGGGCAAGTATCGGTATCAGCGTCTTCCCTGATGATGGCAGTAACGAAAAACAGCTTCTAAACAAAGCAGATCATGAAATGTATATCATGAAAAATTTAGCAAAGGTACAGCAGTAAGATTTTACTGCTGTACCGCTTTCTTCACGTTGAATACCAGCTTATCCTCAGCGAGCTCTACCTTTACGGTATCGCCTGCCTTCACCTGACCTTCAAGCATTTCCTCGGCAAGCCTATCCTCTATCATACTCTGTATTGATCTTCTGAGCGGTCTGGCCCCAAACACAGGGTCAAATCCTTTTTTAGCCATAAAACTCTTGACTTCATCGCTGATTTCAAGCGTAATCGAATTCTGTTCCAGCCGCTTCACCAGCACATTTAACATAATACCGACAATACTTCTGATATTTTCCTCACTTAGCGGGTGGAATACAATAATGTCATCCACTCTGTTGAGAAACTCAGGGCGAAACGTCCTCTTTAATTCACCCATGACATTGCTCTTCATATCTTCGTAGTCCTTTGCTGTATCGTCGTCTGCTGCAAATCCAATCCGCTTAGGTTCAGTAATCATTCTGCCGCCCACATTTGAGGTCATAATTATAATTGTATTTCTGAAGTCGACCACCCTACCCTGAGAATCCGTCAAACGCCCGTCTTCCAGTATCTGCAACAATATGTTGAAAACATCCGGATGGGCTTTCTCGATTTCATCAAACAGCAATACAGAGTAGGGCTTCCTTCTGACCTTTTCTGTCAGCTGCCCGCCTTCGTCATATCCTACATAGCCCGGAGGTGAACCAACCATCCTGGACACAGCAAACTTTTCCATATATTCGGACATGTCAATGCGTATCATCGCATTTTCATTGCCAAACATCGCTTCAGCTAATGCCTTGCTGAGCTCAGTTTTGCCAACTCCTGTCGGTCCAAGAAATATAAATGATCCAATTGGTCTTTTGGGATCCTTCAGGCCCACCCTTCCTCTTCTAATCGCCTTTGCAACAGCCTTAACCGCTTCATTCTGGCCAATGACTCTTTGGTGGAGCACATCCTCCATCTTCATCAGCCTCTCAGACTCCTCCTCTGCCAAACGTTTCACAGGAATACCTGTCCAACTTGCCACTATGTCAGCGATCTCATCCTCTGTAACGGCATCTGTTCTAGTCTGGTTTTTCTGGTACCAGTTGCCCTTAATTTTATCATACTCATCCTTGAGCCTGCGCTCCTTATCCCTAATCCCTGCGGCCTTTTCAAATTCCTGGCTTCGAATAGCATCTTCCTTTTCCTTTGACAGCTTTTCGAGTTGATCCTCCATCTGTTTAACATCCGGCGGAGCCGTGAATGCTTTCAGTCTAACCCTGGAGGCGGCCTCATCGACAAGATCAATCGCCTTATCAGGCAAATATCTGTCTGATATATACCTGGCAGAAAGCTTTGCAGCTGCTTCCAGTGCGCCGTCTGTTATTTTCACACGGTGATGGGCTTCATACTTGTCGCGGATACCTTTCAGAATATCGATCGTCTCCTCCTGAGATGGTTCACCGACTGTGATCGGCTGGAACCTGCGCTCAAGAGCGGCATCCTTCTCAACATACTTGCGATATTCGTTAAGTGTTGTTGCTCCGATCACCTGGATCTCTCCTCTGGCCAATGCAGGTTTTAGGATGTTGGAGGCGTCAATGGCTCCCTCAGCAGCGCCTGCTCCGATAATTGTGTGCATCTCATCAATGAAAAGTATCACGTTTCCGGCCTTTCTGACTTCATCCATGGCCTTTTTCAGTCTTTCCTCAAATTCGCCCCTGTATTTTGCGCCTGCTACCATTGAGGAAATATCCAATGTAAACACTCTTTTGTCCTTCAGCATTTCAGGAATATTCCCCTCGACGATTTTCTGCGCAAGCCCTTCGGCTATGGCTGTCTTACCGACGCCGGGCTCACCAATTAGGCACGGATTGTTTTTTGTCCGCCTGCTGAGGATCTGGATGACTCTCTCAATTTCCTTGTCCCGCCCGACAATTGGATCAAATTTTGCTTCCCTGGCCATATCTGTCAGATCTCTGCCGAATTGATTTAAAGTAGGCGTATTCGTCTGGCTGGATGTGCTTTTGGGTTCGCCACTTGCAACGGGAGCCTCCTCACTGAGCATCTTGACAAGATCATTAAACATTTTTTGCGGGTTAACACCAAGATCTGCGAGTATGCGAACAGCGACACTCTCACCTTCTTTCATAATTCCCAAAAGAAGGTGTTCAGTTCCGATGTAGCTGTGGCCAAGCCTTCTGGCTTCGATCAGACTGATCTCAAGCACCCTTTTTGTCCTAGGAGTGAAGTCCAGCGGCTGTTTGGAGTCGTTTTCACCACGACCGATCAATTCATCTATTTCCCTGAGGACCTTCTCCTCTGTTACTCCCTGCCCCTGCATAACTCTTGACGCCACGCCTGTACCTTCTCGAAGAAGACCCAGCAGCAGATGCTCCGTTCCCACATAACTGTGGCCAAGCTGTATTGCGGATTCCTGGGATAAATTTATAGCTCTTTCAGCTTTCTCTGTAAATCTTCCATACATGCTTCATCACTCCCGATAATATCTTAAATGTAATTTGCGCCTTATTGGGCGCTAAACGTCCTTCCTGCTCCTATATATTCTCTCCAAGATGCTTCCTGATTAATTCAGCACGCTTCTGATCCCTCATGTCCGGTCTGAGCTCTCCACCCGAAAGCTTCTGCAGATATGCTGGCTGTATCATCTGCATCATATTTGTCAGCTTATCCTGATCCATACCCTTCAGAAGACCCATTACAGCCCCCAGACGTACGTCGGAAAGCAACTTCATACTTTCCTCTGCAGATATGATCCTCGCATTTAGCAAAATCCCCAGCGATCTGAATATTATATCTTCAAACCGCAGCGGGTTCTGTTTATACAATTCCTCTCTCAAGATCCGTTCCTGTTCGGTTATTTGCGAAATAATATTAATAATCCCTGAGACGATCTCTTCCTCTGTCTGCCCCAATGTTACCTGGTTCGATATCTGAAAAAAATTCCCTGATGCTTCGCTGTTCTCTCCATAGGCTCCCCTTACAGCTACGCCGATCTTACTGCAGGTTTCCAGAATCCCTTTGATATATCCGGTCATGGACAGGGCGGGCAAATGCAGCATTACTGATGCTCTAATCCCGGTACCGGTATTCGTCGGACAGCAGGTAAGATATCCGCAGCTCTTATCAAACGCAAAATCCAGCTTTTGCTCCAGCTTTTTATCCAGCTCGTCGCAGAGCTTCCAGGCTTCTCTGATCTGCATTCCGGGGAAAATACTTTGCAGCCTCAGATGATCCTCTTCATTAACCATAACACTGATTCTTTCATCCTTACTGAGAATCACTGCTCTATGGATATTACCCTGCGCAAATTCCGGACTAATCAGATGCTTTTCCGTAAGCAGCTGCCTATCCAGCGGCGCTAACGATTGCAGCTCGATATAAGAAAGCCCCTGCTTTTCGGTGCCTTTACCACTGAACAGCGCATCCTTAACTTTTGCCGATACCTCAGCACTTTGCGCCTGAGTCATTTTTGTTGTAAACGGGAAAGCCGAAAGATTCCGTGCAAGTCTGATCCTGCTGCTGATAGCCACATCCGACTCTGGAATTGATTTTGCAGGCCTCTTGTTCATAGGACACCTCCGCATTTATTATCGGCGCCCTCCAGGTCTCTTATACGGTCTCTTAGTCCGGCGGCCTTCTCGTATTCTTCTCTGCTGATGGCTTCAGCTAATTCAGCCTTCAAAGTCTCCAGTTCGTCTGAATATTTAATACAATGTGATATCTTGCTCGGCACCTTCCCCGTATGCTCAGTATTTCCATGAAGTCTTCTAAGGATGGGGTTCAAATTCTCCCTAAATACCTTGTAGCAATTGGCACATCCCAGCTTCCCTGTCTTTCTGAAATCTTCAAAGCTCATACCGCAAGCATCACATTGCAGCTTTTTGGGCTGTTCGATTTGTGTATACCCATTTCCAGCTATATTCTGAATGCCCCAGAGAAAATCAGCAAGGTTTAGCTGCGGACTTAGTGCAAGCTGACCCTTTTTATCTGCACATTGACTGCACAGGTACATTTCAACCTTGTTTCCGTTTATTATTTGTGTAAAATGCACGTTTGCCTCTCTTTTTTGGCACTGTTGGCACATCATAGTTCTCACTCCTGCCTGACGTGGATTTCGTTATAATTTTTACCCCTTTATACTTTATGCAAACATTAGCTTTGTTACACCATCAGACTGGTCAACATGTTCTTTAGTATGTCCGCCCTTAGCGTATCCCTTTCCGGCACTGGTATCTTACCAAGAACTTTATCGCTGGTGGCGGCTTTCAAGATCAATCCTTCCCTTTCGCTGATAACCTCGTAATCAACAAAGTTATTAATAAATACCTCTGCAGAATGTTGAGAAATACTGTAGCCCATGGAGCTTACAATATGCATCAGATAATTTCCCGGTCTGTTAATATTAACTCTCCTAATACGGATACTTCCCCCGCCGCCACGCTTGCTTTCAACATAGTAGCCTCTCTCTGTGGTGAATCTGGTATCTATCACATAGTTTATCTGAGAGGGTACGCAATTAAAATGGTTTGCCAGCTCATTGCGCTGTATCTCAATAGCTCCATTGGTATCGTTTATCATCTGCTTTAAAAAAGCTTCAATAATATCACTCATTCTGGCCATATGCGCTCACTCCCTTCCTCTTGCAATAATCTCTTGATACCTTTCGCTTTGCGAAAGATAAAGCTTGATTTTGACTTTCTTTGACTTTCAAATACATTATAAAATACTGCGTTCATTTTTTCAAGCATTTTTTGTCCCTTTTAGTTTTGATTACACCGCACCAATTTGCTTAGAATACTACATGCGACCTGCTCCTGCATGAACAAGCCGTTTCTTGCGCTAGAGCGGCATGTTGCGACAAAATTTATTTTTCACCAACTTATTTTTCATTATGCATAAGCGTACTATACAAAAATACCCGGCAGCCCAAACCGCCGGGTATTGTCGTTTCAGCATATTTTAACTCACATCGTTATCTGATTTGATAATAGATGCATCTTTTTTTCGTTTTTTAGGGATACGTCTGAATATAAACACACCCAACAGAATGAACAGTCCCAGGAAGATCAGTACAGGCAGTGCTGCCACGATAAAGATCAGTAGATCGCCAAGGAACTCCACTACCTGAAACAGACTTTCCTTCAAGCTGTTAAGCAGCTTATCACCGTAGCTTTCCGGCTTCGGCTTATAATCTGGGCGCCTTTCGTTCATATTGATAGTGATCGTCGCAAGATCTACCAGTGAGCTCAGCTTGTTCAAATTACCAGTAAGGCTTTCGATTTGATACCTGATGTCCGTCAGCTTGCTCTCTGCCTGAAAAATTTTATCCAGATCGTCGATTTTCGCAAGGTATGACTCCAGTTTTTCTTGTTCCATCTTGAGGAGTCTAAGTCTGGATTCCACATCCACATATTGTTCCGTGACATCCTGTCCGTTGGTGGTGTAATTGAAGACATCTCCGATGCCTCTCAATTTGCCGATTACTGAGTCAAACTTTGTTTTATCAACCCGAAGCACGATAGTGCCGTTTTTTACGAGCACCTGCTTTTCATCCACATAGACCCGGTCTGTATTAATATTGGTTTCCTGAATGAAACCAATTCCGAGAAGAATGGATTCAATATTGCTGAAGGCAGAATCAAAATTCTCTACTTCGATGGTCAGATTTGCGCTGCGGATGATTTTTCTCTCTGCAAGAATGGCATTGGATACGTCCGCTGCTGAGACGCTGCTTCCGCTTCCGGCCAATGAATCTGCTTCCTCCTCACGTGCAGGCTTTTCTTTGCTTTCTTCCACACCGTCATAATCAGCTTTTTCGGCCATTGAGTAATTTGCCATATCACTCGCGGCCCCACTTGCACTTGCTTTCGGAGAAGCAGCGGTATTCGATGACTTGGAGCTGCCGCACCCGGTGAAAACACTAACCACCATTATTAGGGCCAGAATAATACCAATAATCCTTTTTTGCATCTTATTCCCTCCTCTACCCTTTTCTATATTTGTTGGGGTACAGATATATGGACGGATATTTCAAATAAAAGTTCCAACTGAGCCCGTTTATGGCGATGCCGGCTTATCCTGTTTTAAATGACAAATAGAGACCCGCAGGTATTTTTGCCTGCGGGTCACACTTTTTACTTATAATCAGTTGAATTTCATTTTATTCGTCGTCATCTTCATCAGTCATATCTTTCTTCGCTTCCTCTATGACCTTCTGAGCCACATTGGCCGGCGCCTCCTCGTATCTGTCGAAATACTGCCTGAAGGAGCCTCTTCCCTGAGTCATGGATCGCAGATCGTTGGCATACTTAAACATTTCCGCAGAAGGAACATCTGCAACAACTTGCTGTAATCCTCCCTCATGGGGATTCATACCCAGAATCCTTCCTCTTCTTTTGTTCAGGTCGCCTATGATATCCCCCATGTAGCTGTCCGGAATATAGACCTCCACACGGCTTATGGGCTCAAGCAATACCGGGGCAGCCATTGGAAGACCTTTTTTATATGCAAGGCGAGCGGCTATTTTAAACGCCATTTCAGAAGAGTCAACATCATGGTAGGATCCGTCTACCAGCGTTGCCTTCAGGTTAACGACCGGATAGCCAGCAAGTATGCCGTGAGGAATTGCCTCACGCAGACCCTTTTCAACAGCCGGATGATATTGCTTCGGCACAGAGCCGCCAAATATCTTTTCTTCAAATACAAGGTCTTCCTCTTCACCATGTTCAAATTCGATCCAGACGTGCCCATACTGGCCATGTCCGCCGGACTGCTTCTTATGCTTTCCTTCCACCTTGACCTTCTTTTTAATGGTTTCCCTGTATGGTACCTTCGGGTCAACCAGATTGACGGAAACACCGAATTTAGCCTTCAGCTTACTGACGATAACATCCAGATGCTGCTCTCCAACGCCTGATATAACTGTCTGATGGGTCTCTGTATTAGAAGTGACCTTAAATGTAGGATCCTCATCCTGCAGTCTTACAAGTCCGGAATTGATCTTTTCCTCATCGCCCTTTGCTTTTGGTTCAACGGCAAGAGACAGAGCAGGTTCCGGGAATTCGATCTTATCCAGCTCGACCTGCTTTGCCTGATCACACAGGGTATCATTTGTGACGGTATACTGAAGCTTTGCAACAGCTCCGATATCACCTGCTATTATCTTGTCGACAGGAATCTGCTTCTTTCCTCTTAACATAAATATCTGAGCAGTCTTTTCCGTTTTTTCGGAGTTGGTATTAAAAACTACGGAATCGGATTTCATCGTACCTGAATAGACTCTGAAAATAGATATTCTGCCGACAAACGGGTCAGCAATGGTCTTGAATACAAGCGCCGACATACTTTCGTCAGGTGCGTTCCTCAGTTCAACAACCGTATCGGTTCCTGGCTTTTTCGCCTTGATTACCGGCTTTATTTGCGGAGATGGCAGATAGGTAATAATAGCATCCATCAATGTTTGAATGCCCTGATTCAAAAGAGCGGAACCGCAGAAAACGGGAACGATGGAGCCATCACTGATACCGGTAGAAAGACCGTTGTTAATATCTTCGGCACTGAATTCTTCGCCGCCGAAGAATTTTTCCATGAGCTCCTCACTGGTTTCAGCAATAGCTTCATTCAGTGCATCCTTTATTTCCGAAATCTTATCATTTAAACCGGCAGGAATCGCTGTGTCAACCAGTTTATCCTTGTCGAATTTTTTCGCAGTCATTCCAATAACATCAACAAATCCAGTAAACTTTTCTCCCTCAATAATAGGAAGCTGGAACGGGATAACACTTTTGCCGAATGTCTCGGACAGCTGTCCTAAAACTTCATTGAAATTTGCATTTTCTTCATCCATTTTGTTGATAAAGAAAAACTTTGGAATACCCTGTTCATTTGTATAAGCCCAGGATTTTTCCGTTCCTACCGCAACTCCGCCTTTGGCAGGAAGCAGTATAATGGCAGCATCCGCAACCCTGATGCCCTGCCTGACTTCACCTACAAAGTCAAAATAGCCGGGGGTGTCGATCACATTGATCTTGCAATCCTTCCATTCACATGGAGCCAGCGCTGTACTAATGGTAATTTTTCTTTTAATTTCTTCCGGGTCATAATCTGTAGTCGTATTGCCATCATTTACTTTGCCGAATCTGTCAAGTACTCCAGTGTTGAATAGCATTGCTTCTGCCAGTGTTGTTTTCCCAGCTCCGCCATGTGACATCAGGCACACGTTTCGGAGCCTATCCATAGTATAGTCTTTCATATGAATTCCCCCTTGTATTATTACAGACTTATAATATCTTCCCTAAAAATAGGAAAGTAATTCACGAATTTCGGGTATAATGACACAATGTATATTATAACACACATTAAGGCCAGTTCAAGAATTTTCTTCTTCCTGCTTTTTCTTGACAATCACTGTATATCATTGTAAATTTAAATCAAACACGCCTTGCCGTTACAGGATTTGGTCGGGGTCGTGTTTCGCAGAACAGCAGAATGGAGAAAATAGCCCCAAAGAGTAATAACATCGAAAAACGGTAGAAGGGAAAAAAACTATGATTATTGTAATGAAACCAGGAACGCAGGACTCCGAGATTCGGGATGTGTCCAGGGTGCTGGAAAATGCCGGACTTGGCGTTCACATCTCAAAAGGAACCGAAAGAACCATTATCGGCGTAATCGGAGACAAAAGACTGTTAAACGATATCCCGCTTGAACTGATGCAGGGTGTAGACAAGCTCGTGCCAATCATGGAAAGCTATAAGCTTGCGGGCAGAACTTTTAAACCCGAGCCCAGTGTTATTGACGTAAAAGGCGTAAAAATCGGCGCAAAGGAATTGGTCATGATGGCCGGTCCTTGTGCAATCGAGTCGAGCGAGCAGATCCTTTCTGCCGCAAAGGCTGTAAAGAAAGCCGGAGCAAGGTTTTTAAGAGGGGGAGCATTCAAGCCAAGGACCTCACCATACTCCTTCCAGGGCCTTGAAGAGGAAGGACTTAAGATGCTAAAGGAAGCTGGTGAAGCTACCGGCCTACTGACAATAACAGAGGTTATTAGCGAGTATTCCGTTGAAATTGCATCCGGATATGTAGACATGTTTCAGATTGGCGCCCGCAATTCACAGAACTTTCATCTTCTCAGAGAAGTCGGACGTTCGGGAAAGCCGGTCCTCTTCAAGAGAGGCTCCGCAACCACAATAGATGAGTGGCTTAATGCTGCAGAATATATAATGAGTGAAGGCAATTATAATGTAGTGCTCTGCGAACGAGGCATACGGACATTTGAAACCTCCACAAGGAATACGCTTGATATAAGTGCAATTCCTGTAGTAAAGGCAAACAGCCATTTGCCGATTATTGTGGACCCAAGCCATGCAGCAGGCAGGGAGCAATACATCCTTTCACTTTCCAGAGCAGCCATCGCAGCAGGTGCAGACGGCCTAATCATCGAGGTTCATCCGAATCCCAGGTGTGCGCTGTCCGACGCAGCCCAACAGCTTTCGCCTGAAGCGTTTTTCAGTTTGTGTAATGATATTGGAAAGATTGCCGAAATAGTAGGCAGAGAGTTCACAAATGGACAAGGTTAAAATTACAATTGTCGGGTTAGGACTGATAGGCGGCTCCCTTGCCAAAGCGCTGCATGATAAGTTGGGCATCAGCAGCATTACAGCCGTGGATACAGACAGACAGACGCTGGATTTGGCTCTAAGTCAAGGCATCATTGCTCGAGGTATCACCGTCGCGGACAGAAGCTTAGCCTCTTCCGACATTATTTTTCTCTGCACGCCAATAAAGCAGACATTTGGATATATTGCCGAATTGGCGCCGCATATAAAGAGCACCTGTATTATTACTGATGTAGGCAGTACAAAGGAAGATATTATCCGGCAGGTGGATGAGTTGCCGAATCCTCCCTGTTTCATCGGCGGACATCCTATGGCCGGAACTGAAAGATCTGGCTTTACCAACAGTTATGCACATTTGTTCGAGAATGCATATTATGTATTAACTCCAGGTGCAACGACCACAGCAGAAGCATTAGAAACACTGTCGAAAATCATAAGGGGAATCGGAGCCATCCCTCTTGTAATGTCTGCAAGTGAACACGATACTGCTGCCGGAGGCATCAGCCACCTCCCACATGTGATTGCGGCGGCTCTTGTCAATTTGGTAAGGGACCTGGACAAAAACACCGGCAAGATGCGAGTTCTGGCAGCCGGAGGTTTCCGAGATATAACAAGGATAGCATCCGCGAACCCTGTAATCTGGGAGAACATTGTCTTTAGTAATAAAGAACGCCTGCTGGAGTTGCTAGAACACTTCAGAAAAACACTCGATGATTTTTCTGGAATGCTCCACAGTGGCGATTCAGATAAAGTATACGACTTTTTTCAAGAAGCCGGGCAGTTCAGGCAAACCATATCCGATCAGATGAATGGCCTGATACAACCGGTTTTTAAGCTCGTTGTGGATGTACAGGACAGACCCGGTATTATCGGTGAGATTGCAACATTACTGGGCTCTAATAATATAAACATAAAAAACATCAATGTAGCAAACAGCAGAGAATTTGAACAGGGCTGTCTGATAATCACCTTTTATGACAGCAGCAGCGCAAGTATTGCCTTTGACTTAATGACGGATACCGGATATAAAGTGTATAAAAACAGATAATGCTGTAATATCAATCTCCACATCAGTGGCGCATATGTGTATTACAGAATCAGGGGGGAAACGGGTGTTAGTAGAAAACAGAAGCACACTTAGAGGAGAGCTTACAGTTCCAGGTGATAAATCAATATCACACAGAGCAATTGTTACCGGGACTCTGGCTATAGGGACTACAGAAATTGACAATTTTCTGATGGGTGAAGACTGTATAAGTACGATTGAATGCTTTCGGAAAATGCAGGTCGGTATCGAAATCCTGCACAACAGCAAGGTACGGGTACAGGGAAGAGGACTCTTCGGCCTGAAGGCACCAGCCTCGCCGCTGAACTCAGGTCGCTCAGGTACGGCCATCAGACTGCTTCTTGGTGTGTTATGCGGGCAGACATTCCCTTCCAATATAATAAGAAACGAATATGCTATGAAGAAGCCGATAGGAAAGGTTGTTCATTACCTGAGGCAAATGGGTGCGGGCATCTCGGGAAAGGAAGACGGAAATCTATGTCCTCTGACCATTACTCCATCCCGTCTGAAAGGTACTGAACTTGTACTGTCCGATCTTGAGACACACATTAAATCACCATTGCTTTTTGCAGGGCTGCATGCCGAAGGTGATACTATTGTTAAAGAAGCTGTGAAATCAAGAGATCATACAGAATTGATGCTCAACTATTTTGGAGCTGATATCAAAACCAATGATCTTCATGTGGTCAGCCATTCAGTTGAAAACCTTTATGCTCAGCATGTATCTGTTCCGGGCGATGTTTCAATCGCTGCTTATTTTATTACTGCCGCCCTTCTGGTACAAAATTCAGAGATTATCATTAAAAACGTCGGCATAAATCCCACCAGAACAGGCTTTATTGACATATTTAAATCCATGGGTGCTAAGATTGAAATCCTGAACGAGCGAACAATATGCAATGAACCGGTGGCCGACATCCGAGCAGCAGCATCAAATCTGGTAGGAACGAAGATTGAAAGACCTCTAATTCCGGGGCTTATCGATGAACTGCTTGTCATTATTGTCGCGGCGGCCTTTGCACAGGGGACAACAGAAATCACAGGATTGTCAGGTTTTAAAATTAAGGAGTCCGGAAAAATTAAGGCCATCTCGAGAGAGCTCTCAAAAATGGGCGCAAAATTAACTGAATCCGAAGACAGTCTTATAATAGAAGGAAAAGGTACGCTCAGGGGCACCATTGTCGATAGTGATAACAATCATTCTCTGGCAATGGCTTTATCCGTGGCAGGCCTTGCCGCGGAAGGCGAGACAATGATCAGAAAGACTCAAGCCGTTGACATAGTATATCCAAAATTTTATGAGATACTGAACAAGCTATGATTAGAGAAATTTTATTTTTTTTGAAATTTCTCTCTGATTTTATATCCCAGCACCATAAGGCTGTCACTGAGGTGGACATTCTCGATAATTGTGTCGTAGGGCAGCTTTAGATCCATGGGCGAAAAATTCCAGAGGCCTTTTATACCAAGCTTTGCAACTCTTTCTGCTACTTCCCTGGCGTAATCGAATGGAACGGTGAGCATGGCGATATCCACCTTGTGCTCTTTGACGAAGTCGTCAATGTTATCCATATGCTGTACTTCCATTCGGTTGATTTTTTTGCCGACCAATTTTGAATCGACATCAAAGATTCCAATGATCTGAAAGCCTCTTCTCTCAAAGTTTCCGTAATTAGCAAGTGCCTGCCCCATGTTGCCTGCGCCTATAACAATCGTCTGAAATTTGTTATTGATGCCAAGAATATTTCCTATTTCATTGAATAGAAGTTCTACATTATATCCGTAGCCCTGTTGTCCGAATCCCCCGAAACAGTTCAGGTCTTGCCTGATTTGTGATGCGGTTATGCCCATTCTGTTGCTGAGTTCTTTTGAAGAAACTCTTGTGATGTCCATTAATAATAAGTCTGATAAGTACCTGTAATATCTAGGAAGGCGCCTGATAACTGCGACAGAAATTTTTTTCTTTGAAGCCATGAATTGCCTCCTTCAGGTCTAACTTAATAATGATTTGCCGCAAGGTGCATTTAATAAAGGAATTATACAACTTTGATAATTTTCTGTCAATATTGCACGGCAGCTTGCCCACTGACAGCTTTTTTGCTAGAATATGATTTTGGAGGCTTGGAACAAAAATAATGATTATTCTTGCATGTAACGAAATTAGTCTGTCCTTCGGAACAGATACAATATTGAATAAAGTCAGCTGTAATGTGCAGCAGGGCGAAAAAGCAGGCCTCGTCGGCGTAAATGGCGCAGGCAAGTCAACTCTTTTTAAGATTATTACAGGCTCCCTGCAGCAGGATTCAGGTGATATCTTCATGTCCAGGGGATTGCAGACAGGCTATCTTGATCAAAATTCGGGCTTGGAATCTGAAAATACTATATGGGAAGAGATGCTTACCACCTATTCCGTTCTCCTGTCAATGGAATCACGCTTGAAGATGCTGGAAAAAAACATCAGCCTGGAAAATGATGATGAACGCCTCCACGCCATGATGAAGGATTATGATACCTTGCTGGAACGGTTTAGCCGGGAAGGCGGCTATGAATACAACAGCAGAATTAAGGGGGTTCTTCGGGGACTTGGGTTTAATGACAGCCAGTTTGAGTTAATTATTAAGAAACTGAGCGGCGGGCAGAAAACTCGTCTGGCATTGGCTAAGCTGCTGCTTGAGGAACCCGATCTGCTGCTTCTGGATGAGCCGACAAACCATCTGGATATTAACGCAATAGAATGGCTGGAGGATTTTCTTAAGAACTATAAAAAAGCTGTTCTTATTATCTCCCACGACAGATACTTTTTGGACGCGGTAACAACAAAGACAATTGAGCTTGAAAACTGTGAGTGTACCACCTATGATGGCAGCTATTCCGAATACGCAAAAAAGAAGGCTGTTACCCGCGAAATACAAAGAAGGCACTATGAACAGCAGCAGAGGGAAATAGCTCGTATGGAGGCCTTCATTGAACAGCAGAGACGCTGGAACAGGGAGAAAAATATTATTGCGGCGGAAAGCCGGCAAAAAGCCATCGACAGGATGGAAAAGCTGGATGCTCCAAAAAACCTGCCAAACAGTATAAAAATCAAATTTAAAAGTAGTATCATCAGCGGCAATGACGTACTCTCAGTTGAGAGCCTTTCAAAGAGTTTTTCGGAAAAAGAGCTGTTCAAGAAAATCTGCTTTGACATAAAGCGCGGTGAAAAAATATTTCTTCTGGGCCCTAATGGCTGCGGAAAATCAACCCTCCTGAAAATCCTTGCGGGGAAAATACCCCAAAGTGAGGGTAGCTTTGAATATGGTCATAAAATCGTACTAGGATATTACGACCAGGAATTGGAAGGGTTGAACGAGAGCAATACAGTATTGGAAGAAGTCTGGGACGATAATGAAAAGCTCACTCATACACAGATCCGCAATGTGCTGGCTCAGTTTCTCTTTACAGGCGAGGATGTGTTCAAACCCATAAGCGTTCTCAGCGGCGGTGAAAAAAGCAGAGTAGCTCTCACAAAGCTTATGCTCTCCGGAGCAAACCTTCTCCTGCTAGATGAGCCCACAAACCATCTGGATGTGAATTCAAGAGAAGTGCTTGAGGAAGCCCTGCTTGCATATGACGGAACGCTGCTCGTTGTGTCCCATGACCGATACTTTATCAGGAAGCTGGCCTCCAGGATCATTGAAATGTCCGGCGGCAATTTGGAGGATTATAGAGGCGATTATGCATATTACCTGGATCACCGAAGATTGCTGGAGAATCAGGCTGATGGAAGCAATAGGACGCTGTCTGCTTCAAAGCAGGAACATCTTGATAACAAGGAAGAAAAATCGAAAAGACGCAGATTGGAAAAGCTGCTAGCAGCATGTGAAAGCGAAATCAGTACTACAGAAACCAGACTGACTGAAATAAATGAACAGATGAGTTGTGAAAACGCTCTAAGTGATCATGTTCTTCTGGCATCGCTCCACAATGAACAAATAGAGCTTGAAACCCGTCTTGATCAGCTTTACAGTGACTGGTCCTCTTATGAGGAACAAATGAAAAGTCTAATTATCTAAAATAGCTATCTATCCCCTTCTTAATAGCTTCGGCAATTTTCTGCCGGTATTCCTCAGTGGCCAACCTCCGCTCCTCTTCAGCGTTGGACAGAAAGCCGCACTCAACAATGACCGTCGGCGTTTTGAGATCCTTCAATATGACGATTTGATCCTTTTTCTCCTGGGGCTGCCTCTTATTGCCTTTATCCACATTCTCCTTCAGGGCATCCTGAATGCAGTTAGCCAGCTTCAGGCTATCCTTGGAGTTTGGCGGGTAAAATGTCTGAGCTCCATAGTATTGACTTTCCTGAAAGCTGTTCATGTGAATACTGACAACAACCTGTGCACCGCTATTATCCATGATGTCCTTCCTGCGTGTCAGATCCTGGAGCCTCTTATTGTAAATATTTGTTGTTCCTTCACTATAGGTAAGCTTATCTTCTTCACGTGTCATAATAACCGTGTACTGATCGCTTTCCAACAGCTCTTTAACCATGAAGGCAACCTTCAGATTGAGATCCTTTTCTTTTAAATCGCTAAAATTGCTGATCTTTCCCGGATCCTCACCACCATGACCTGCGTCGATGATAACGGTTTTTGTCTTTTGTTCCTCACCGGCGACAGTGGATGTTTGTGTATCCACATTCATGTTAAGGCTGTAGATAGCCAGAAGAAGTGCAAAAATAAGACCTATCAGAATGACATTGGACTTTCTCATGACAATAATCATACTCAATCCGTCTCCCCATACTAATTCGTTATAACGGCTTAGTTTTAAATGAAATTTTTCGTCTATAAAAAACTTCATCTACTCATCGTCGTTTCAACGAGCTTGCCATGTTATAACGCCTCAATTCAAATGAAAGTTTCGTTTGTAGAAAAATTTCATCCCCTTAGCGGCGTTTCAACATGTTCCTTGTTATAAAGATATTCGAAGACGGGTTGGCCATATTACACCTATTAGTTTTATTGCTGATCTGCGGAGCCGCTACTTTTCTTTTTCTTTACTGGCTTTTTCCTGCCTGCAGTCGGATTCCACGGACTCTTTGTGAATTCCTTTTCCTGGACAACAGTTTTCTTTTTGAAGACAGTTTTCATAATATGAATGCCGTAATATCCGGCAAGATAGCCCAGCATTGCAAGGATAGGAATTACAAGGATCGCCGCGGCATATCCTAAGATAGACTCCTTCATCCAACCGATAATAAAGTACATCGGCCCAAGAAGCGTGTTTATAGCAAGATGACTGATTCTGTCTGCTATACTGCTGTCAAATCGAATCAGTGACAACATCCCTATGATCAGGATAACCGGTATTATGGCTAACAATCCATAAACCAGCCCCTTCAACGGATATGGGTTTAGTTCATACTGAGGTTTTTTCTCTTTGATGGCCAGAGCCTTCATATCGGCATATATTAGGATGAATGTAAAAATAAATACGATGATGCAATATAAAGGAAGCCATGTATAAAGGTTCTCCCCTGTCAATCCGATGAATGGATACAGAAAAACGACAAAAATGATTAACGACATCGCATAATCATAAAGTATTTTCCCGCCTGTTTTAATATATTGTTTCATATATAACATCTCCTACTGCTTTTGTCGTCGCATATCCTTCATATACACGCTTCCGGCAATCGTTTTCGCCTTTTTTTTAAGTTCTGCTGCAAGCTCTCCGACCTGTATGTGGTTATACAATACTCTAAATTCATTGGTAGTAACCCCAATGGAAAGGGTCATAATCGGATACCTGATAATATATCCCTTTCGATTAGTCGTACTGATAAATCCGGCCTTTCTATCCGTCTCTGAATAAAGATCCGGTACCCTCTCATCAAATTCTTTAATTATGTTGTTACAGATGGCCTCATCATATTCAGGAGCAGTAATCACCACAAAGTCATCTCCTCCGATATGTCCGATGAAATCGCTCTGTGAACCAAAAGCTGACACGGTGTCCATTAAAATATCAGCAATCAATTTGATGGCTGTGTCGCCCCTTGCGAATCCATAAACATCATTGTATGCCTTGAAATTATCCACGTCCAGATATAATACGGAAAATAACAATTCCTTTGCGATCCTGTAGTTGATCTCCGATTGTATCTCGATGTTTCCCGGCAGACCGGTAAGTGGATTTGCCCATCTATTTCTTTCAATCCGAAGCAGTGTATTTTTAACCCTGCTGATCAGCTCCCGAGGATTGAACGGCTTGGTGATGTAATCGTCTGCTCCAAGTTCAAGACCGGTAAGCTTGTCCTCCTCATTACCCTGGGCAGTAAGCATGATGATCGGCATAAGGTTATTGCTCTCGTCCTGTCTGAGCATTTTACAAACCTCAAACCCATCAATCCCAGGCATAACAATATCAAGAAGCACTAAATCCGGCTTCTCTGTCATTACCATCCTGATACCGTCCATACCGTTATTTGCCGACACGACATCATAGCCTTTCTCTGTCAAAATATCTCTTGTCAGCTTGACCATTAGGTCCGTGTCATCAATAATGAGTATTTTTTTCTTAAACATTAGCGCTCTCCGGCATTCATCAAATGCCAATATCGAATTGTATGTCTGTGTATCTACAAAACAACCTCTTATTATAATAACATTTTTAAGGTATAATACAAGAGAGAATACAAAAGGAGTGATTTTATTGGCCGAATTTTGTGAATGCGGCTCACTGGTCATCGATAGTCGTTGTTCGAACAAGAACTGCTCGCTCAAAGTCGCAGGCAATACGGCATCTAAGAAAAAGACTTCTGTCAGAACAGAGTCAGTTATCAAAAAGGCTGATACAACAAAAGCTGCTGCGGTAAGAAAGCCCGTCTCTAGGAGAGCATCAAAATGCATTACTTACAACCTTAAAGATTTAGACAAGAAAGAGCCTGAAAAGTAAACTTTTCGGGCTCTTCACCTATGTGTTATTTCAATCTATATGTTGTTAAGAGTCTATATCACACTTTCGCCTTCCTCGCCTGTACGGATACGTATGGCTCTTTCTACCGGATACACGAAGATTTTGCCCTCTCCCTGATCTCCTCCTGTCCTTGCACTGGAAATAATGGTATCTATGACCTTTTGAACTTCGAAGTCCTTTACCACCACGTCAACGGAAATCTTGGGCAATAAATCAACCTCATATTTTTCTCCCCTCCACTGCTGCTGGATCCCGCCCTGCTGTCCATGACCTGTTACCTCCGTAACCATGATGCCGCCGCATTTCTCTTTTTTCAATGCATCCTTAACCTTGTCTAAAACCTCCGGCTTGATGATCGCTTTTATTTGTTTCATATACATCCCCTCCTTATGATACATTTCTATCTGAAATATCATTGACAACTATTGAATAAGCAGGCTTGCGTGACAGGAATTCCGGGTACGCCGTATTGCCGTGCTCTCCTATGTCAAGACCGGTGACCTCCTCCTCAAGCGTCACTCTGATTCCAAGTGTCTTCTTTATCAGGTACCAGACCAGTAGGGAAGCAGGGAATACAAACACAGCTACAGCCAGGATCCCGGTTATCTGCGTTCCTAACAGGCTGAATCCGCCGCCATAAAATAATCCGCTTGTGGCTGACAGTGAAGTCACGCCTTCCTTTGCAAACAAGCCGACACAAATTGTGCCGAACACACCGTTTGCAAGATGTACGGATGTAGCGCCAACCGGATCATCCAGCTTCAATTTATCAAAGAACACAACCGCGAATACGACCAGTACGCCTGAAATTGCGCCAATTATCAGTGACCCGAATACATCCACATATGCACAGCCTGCCGTGATTGCTACCAAACCGGCAAGGCAGCCATTGATGGTCATACCCAGATCCGGCTTTCCAATGAACAGCCATGACACAATGGTTGAAGTAATGACCGCCGCAATGGCGGAAGTATTTGTAGTCATGAAGATGTGTGCTACAGCTGCAGGATCTGACATCGACATGGTCGATCCAGGATTGAACCCAAACCAGCCCAGCCAGAGAACAAACAAACCGATTGTTGCAAGCGACATATTATGACCCGGTATTGCTTTGGCGTTTCCGTTTTTATCATATTTGCCAAAGCGAGGCCCCAGTACGATAACGCCTGCCAATGCCGCCCAGCCACCCACAGAGTGAACAACTGTGGAACCGGCAAAATCCTGGAATCCCATTGAAGAGAGAAAACCGCCGCCCCATATCCAATGTCCTACGATTGGATATATTGCCAGGGTGAGAGCAAAGGAAAAAACGATAAATGAAATATACTTTACCCTTTCTGCAACAGCACCGGACACAATCGTCGCTGCTGTGCCGCAGAATACGAGCTGGAACACGAACTTGGCCCAGAACGGAACATTTGCTCCCAAAGTATAAATACTCTCATCCAGTGTCCCAGTCAGAATCCACAATCCTTTCGTTCCTACAATCGGATTATCCCCACCGAACATCAGTCCCCAACCAAGTAAAAGGTACCCCATCGAAGAAATTGCAAATACTATGAAGTTTTTTGATAAGATGTTAACCGTGTTTTTTGATCTGGCAAATCCGGATTCTACTGCTGCAAATCCCAAATTCATGAAGAACACCAGCATTGCCGCCAAAAGCACCCACAAAGTATCAATTGCCATACTGAAATCCATATATAACCCTCCTTCATTTAAGATCATTTTCGTCGACTCACCAGAATCAGCTTCAACCACTGATATTCAATAAAAAAAGCGCACTCTAAAGAATTTTACTCTTCTTTGAGTACGCCTTAATGGCTTGTTCCCAATGCTTTACCGCATTTTCCGGGGTTCGACTTTGAATTGTGATTATTCTAGCACAGGTTTAAATCAAATGCAATACCTTTTT
>JAEYON010000109.1 GCA_023411645.1 Bacillota bacterium
GATGGGGCCTGCTGCTCGGCACGCTGGTACAGGGCTTTGCCTGATAAGCTAGAAGGCCTGTTGGACACTGAAAGCAGGTGAAAAATTGCTCCAAGATCAAATTATGGATATTTTTACACAGTCTTTACTGGTTGCCTTGAAGCTTGCAACCCCCTTATTGATTACCAGTATACTTATTGGTTTGGTGGTTGCGGTTTTTCAGGCTGCCACTCAGATTCACGAGCAGACGCTTACTTTTGTACCAAAACTTATCGTTATTGCGTTTATGCTGTTGTTTACCGGCCAATGGATGATAAGTACGATGATAGATTTTGTCCACTGGCTTTTCAGTGTTATTGTGCTGATTTGAGGTGGCCGGTGTGACGATACAGCTTGAGGGTCTGCAGGTTTATATTTTAGTTTTTGGTAGATTGGCCGGCTTAATCGCCTTTAATCCCCTTCTCAGCCGAAGAAATGTGCCTACCCAGATTCGTGTGGGACTGGTGCTTATGCTTACGATGATAATTGCTCCGCTTATGGGGCCGGTTAACGTAACCCGGGACAGCTTTGATATGCTTTTTACGCTGATGCGCGAACTTTCGCTCGGTTTAATAAGTGGATTTGTTTACCAGATATTTTTTTATATGCTGCTATTTGTCGGTGACTGGATGGATACTGAGTTCGGTATGTCAATGGCAAAGGTCTTTGATCCTGCTACGAATATCCAGATTTCACTTTCAGGAAATTTACTGACGATATTTTTTGCGCTATACATTTTAGCTACAGACAGCCATCTGGTTTTGATACAGTTATTTGCACTTTCCTTTAAAATTGTGCCGGTCGGTGCGGTCAATCTTTCTCCACAGGCCTTTCAATTCGTCTTGCAACTGTTTGTCGATGTATTCTCTTTGGCTTTACGGTTGCTGCTACCCTTTACAGTTGTCGAGTTCTCGCTACAAATTGTATTGGGCATCATGATGAAACTGATTCCGCAAATCCATGTATTTGTCATCAACTTCCAGCTCAAACAAGGTTTAGGACTTGTGATGCTATTGTTAATGGGCCCGGTGGTGGCATCTTATTTAAACAACTACATCATTATTATGTTTGAAAATATTCAAAGAGCGATCGTTTTACTCACCTGACCTCTTTTAACCGGTTACTAAAGGGGGGATGATGATGGCTGGTGAAAAGACCGAAAAGGCAACACCTAAACGCAAACAGGAAGAACGCAAAAAGGGTAACATCTTTAAAAGCCTCGATCTGGTTGCCGCTTTTTCACTATTGATCACCTTTTACGCACTTAAGCTTTTTGGTCCGCTGATTATACAGTCGATTCAAGCGCTGATACTGCAGTATTTTAAAGCTGCAGGCGTACAAAAAGCCATAACTAATGCCGATACCAAGATTTTTTTACTGGATGGTATCCGCGTATTTGCTATTACAGCGCTGCCTCTTTTGCTTATCAGCGGCCTTGTAGCCATCGTTTTCACTATGGCGCAGACACGTATGCTGGTAACAACCGACGCAATTAAATTTAAGTTCAGTCATCTTAATCCGATTAATGGACTCAAGAAAATGTTCTCTTTGCGCAGCTTTATCGAGTTACTTAAAGCCAGCGCGAAAATTTCGGTACTGCTTTACATCGTTTATAAAAAACTTATTGAATTTCTTCCGCATTTCCGAACTCTTGTTGATATGGATATTACCGGTGGTGTTGCCATTCTATGCGACTTTATTATGTCGATAGTTTTGACTGCAGGCATAGTTTTCTTGTTGTTGGGTGTGCTGGACTATACCTACCAATGGTGGGAGTATGAAAAGAACCTGCGCATGAGCAAACAGGAAATTAAAGAGGAGTACAAGCACACCGAGGGCGATCCGTTAATTAAGGGGAAAATCAGGGAAATTCAGCGCAAGCAGGCCATGAGCCGCATGATGCAAAGTGTGCCTAATGCGGATGTTGTCATCCGTAATCCCACTCACTATGCCGTAGCCGTCAGTTACAATCCTGATAAAAACCGTGCGCCTATCGTGTTAGCTAAGGGAGCGGATTTGGTTGCGCTTCGAATTATAGAGGTTGCTGAGGCCAGCAAGGTTACAACGCTTGAAAACAGGCCGCTTGCGCGAGGCCTTTACGAGGCTGTCGATCTTGGACGAGAAATTCCTGAGCAGTTCTATCAGCCAGTAGCCGAGGTTTTGGCATTTGTTTATAGTTTAAAAGAGAAGGATTTGAAATAGTTGAAGAACTCCAATAACATCTTTAACAATATTGTGGCGGTTTTTATTGTCGCTATTATTTTGTTACTGATAATCCCTTTGCCTACCGCTTTGCTGGATTTGATGTTTATAATTAATCTTGCTGTTTCGTTTATTATTCTTCTCACCACCATGTACATCACCGAACCGCTGCAGTTCTCTATTTTCCCTTCTCTGCTGTTAATCACAACCGTTTTCCGCATGGCCCTGACTATTTCGTCCACACGATTAATTTTGAGCAATAACGGCTATGCCGGTAAGGTTATTGAAACCTTTGGTGAATTCGTTATTCAGGGCAATGTCATTATCGGTTTGATCATATTTCTGATTATTGTTATCGTTCAGTTTATGGTTATCACAAAAGGGTCTGAACGCGTAGCTGAGGTCGCCGCTCGCTTTACTCTCGATGCCATGCCCGGCAAACAGATGGCTATCGATGCCGATTTGAATTCCGGCCTAATTGATGAAGCGCAGGCGCGCCATCGCCGAGAAAAAATTCAGCGTGAGGCCGACTTTTTTGGCTCTATGGACGGTGCCACTAAGTTTGTTAAGGGCGACGCTATCGTTTCAATTATCGTCGCTATTATAAACTTAATCGGCGGAATTGTTATGGGGTTTTTAAATAATGTCGGTAGCGTCGGCGAAATTATGTCGATCTATTCTACTGCTACGGTCGGAGACGGCCTAATGTCGCAGATCCCGGCCTTGCTTATCAGCATGGCAACCGGCATGATTGTCACACGATCTGCATCGGAATCCAACCTGAACATTGAGGTTGTCAAGCAGTTTCTTTCACAGCCTGTCGTGCTGATTTTATCGGGCAGCGTTATGTTCACGCTTATCTTTATTGGCTTCCCAGCGTTGCAGATTATATTGCTGTCTGCTATACTGATTTCAACTGGTATTATTATTCTAAGAAAGCAAAAAGCGGCATTGGCTACGGCTTCCGCCGCGCCAGCAATACCCGCTGAGGAGGTAGCCAGTGAGGCTTCCTTCTATAAGAATATTGATAACGTCTATGG
>JAEYON010000078.1 GCA_023411645.1 Bacillota bacterium
GATGCATCCTCCTGCTGATGAAGGAATTTACCCACTTCCTTTTTATTAACCTGCTCACCCTTTCGTTTGTTGAAGGCTTCCAACTTCTCGCGGTAACCGCAGGAGCAGAAGAAGCCTTTTTTATCGCCTTCACCCCGGATTTCCATCTTTTTGTGGCATTCCGGACAGCGAGCATTGGATATCATGGAAACACTTTTGCGGTAACCGCATTCCCTATCCTGGCAAACGAGTATCTTTCCCTTTTTACCATTTACCTCCAACAAGTATTTCCCGCATTCCGGACATTTTTCTCGGGTCATATTATCATGCTTGTATATGTCGGTGCTGGCAATTACGTTTGAAACCAGCTTGGCGGCATAATTTTTCATTTCATTTACGAATTCGCGGGGGTTTTCTTTTCCTATGCTGATCGCAGAAAGTCGTTGTTCCCACTTTGCCGTAAGCTCGGGAGATTTCAGCTCACCAGGCGCCATGTGTATTAGTTGGATACCTTTGGAGGTAGGATGGATATCCTTACCCCTTCTTTCTATATAAAACGAGTTGAACAGCTTTTCGATGATATCCGCTCTGGTGGCCGGCGTCCCCAGACCGCCGGTTTTATCCATAGCTTCGCGTAAAGCATCGTTCTCAATAAACTTTCCCGGGTGCTCCATTGCAGTTAGCAGGGTAGCCTCTGTATAGCGCGCTGGAGGCTTCGTTTTTCCGTTGACTAAATACACGGAACCCGGCTTCAGCTTATCTCCTTTCTTCAATTCGGGCAAATTCTGATCCTGATCATCATCTGAGGAAGCATCTGAGGTATCATGTCCAATTCCGGGTTGCTCTGTGCCGCCGGTACTTCCTATGTTTGCGGATCCATCATAGACAGCCTTCCAACCCTTTGATTTTACGACCTTACCTTTCGCGTCGAATAGTTCCCCATTGATATCAACCTTAATTGTTGTCTGTTCGTATTCAAAGGACGGGCTCAGGACGGCTATAAATCTTTTGACGATCAGATCATAGATGCTTCGTTCCTCCCTGTCCAGTGCGTTCAGGTTTACGTATTGCTCCGTAGGGATGATGGCGTGGTGGTCTGTGACCTTGCTGTTATCAACAAACCTCTTTGTAACTTTAATCCTACTTCTTAGAACAGCCCGCGCCGCTTCGGCATAAGGGCCGATCGATATACTCCTGAGGCGCTCAGGTAATGTTGGTACAATATCTTCGGTGATATACCTTGAATCAGTACGCGGATAAGTGACAATTTTGTGGACTTCATAAAGCTTTTGCATTATTCCAAGGGTTTGCTTGGCTGAATAGCCATATCTGCGGTTGGCGTCCCGCTGCAGCTCTGTCAGATCGTATGCCAGTGGAGGCATTTCTTGCTTTGCTTCTTTTTTTATATCAATGATTGTGCCTTCCCGTCCCTGCGTTTTGTACAGGATTTCCTCAGCCTTCTGCTTGCTAAAGAGCCGGGTCTGGCCGCTGTCCTTGTCTTGCCACCGTATTGAATATCCGTTGATATCTGCGCTGACGGTCCAGTAATCCTTTGGTACAAATCGTCTTATTTCATTTTCACGTTCAACGATCATGGCAAGAGTAGGGGTTTGTACTCTGCCGGCTGACAGCTGTGCATTGTGCTTACATGTCAGTGCCCGTGTCACATTCAGCCCAATCAGCCAGTCGGCCTCTGCTCGGCATTGCGCAGACATATAAAGGTTTTCATATTCACGGCCCGGTTTGAGGTTACTGAAGCCGTCTTTAATGGATTTATCGGTTTGTGAAGAGATCCACAGTCGCTTAATGGGCTTGGAAAAACCGGACTTAATAATGATCCACCTTGCAACCAGTTCACCTTCCCGTCCGGCATCAGTGGCAATGACCAGTTCATCAACATCCGGCCTTTTCAGAAGGCTTTTTACAATGCCAAACTGCTTGGAGGTCTCTTTGATAACAACAAGCTCCATTTTTTTTGGCAGCATTGGCAATGTTTCCAGACTCCAGGTTTTATATTGATCTCCGTAAACCTCTGGATCAGCCAATGTGACCAGATGACCTAAAGCCCATGTAACAATATATTTACTTCCAATCAGGCAGCCATTGCCGCCTTGACTGCAATTCAAAACCTTGGCCAGATCTCTCCCGACGGAGGGCTTTTCTGCTAAAACAAGTATCTTACCCATAGATCATGCTCCATTTCATATAAATCATCAGTATTCCCTATTCATCATAACCTATCAGGCACAATCTTGTCTAATTACTGAAAACAGTGAGAACAACTTAGCCCATTGAAAAAAGCGCTATCCCATTGAGAGACAACGCTCTTTTCTTGCATTTCTTTCAAATTTTATATTTTATCCCAGTATTGCCTTAAGGTCTGCATCGGCTGTAGTCGTTGGCTTCAAACCGAATTTTTCTACCAGTACGCTGAGTACGTTGGAGGAGAAAAATGCGGGGATTGAAGGTCCGATATAAATTTTTTTAATGCCCAGTGCAAGCAAGGTCAACAGTATGCAAACTGCCTTCTGTTCGTACCAGGAGAGTACCAGTGTCAGCGGCAGCTCATTGATGCTGCAATTGAACGCGCCGGCCAGTGCAACGGCTACCTGTATTGCCGAGTATGCGTCATTGCATTGTCCCATGTCCATAATCCTTGGTAAACCGCCTATTTCACCCAGGTCAAGGTCATTGAATCGGAATTTTCCGCAGGCAAGTGTCAGTATGACAGTGTCCCTGGGTGTTTTCTGTACAAAGTCTGTATAATAGTTCCTGCCCGGTTTTGCGCCGTCACAGCCGCCAACCAGGAAAAAATGCTTGATTGCGCCATCCTTTACAGCCTGTATCACTGTATCCGCTGCGCCAAGGACTGTATTGCGGGCAAAGCCTGTAGTTAGCACACTGCCGCCGTTGATTCCGGTAAAGTGCTTGTCTTCGTTCCAGCCGCCAAGTTCCAGAGCTTTCCTGATCACGGGAGCAAAATCCTTTTTGTTGTTGACCTCCGGTATATGAACCAATCCGGGATAAGCCACGACTGCCGTTGTGAAGACCCGATCAATATAGGAAGCCTTTGGTGGCATCAGACAGTTGGTGGTAAAGAGGAATGCACCGGGAACGTCTTTAAATTCATTCTGCTGATTCTGCCATGCGGTACCGAAATTGCCCTTAAGATGGGCGTATTTTTTCAGTTCAGGGTAACCGTGTGCCGGCAGCATCTCACCGTGGGTGTAGATGTTGATGCCTTTGCCTTCGGTCTGCTCAAGCAGTTGTTTCAGATCATGCAGGTCGTGGCCGCTGACAACGATAAACGGACCCTTTTCCACATTGGTGGTCACCTTTGTGGGAATCGGATGCCCGAATACTCCCGTATTTGCCTCATCCAGCAAGGCCATACACTTCAGATTGATCTGACCGAACTCCATTAGGAGGTTCAGCCATTCCTCTACAGTACGCTCTTCGCCCATTGCTCTCATACCCTTATAGAACCAGGCTGTTACTTCAGGATCCTCCTTGCCAAGTACATAAGCATGCCAGCCATATGCAGCCATACCGCGAAGCCCGAGCAGCAGTGTGGAACGCAGGGAAACAATGTCCTCATCTCCGGTCCAGAGAGTATCCGCAGCCAGGTCATCTGCACCGCCGAGCTTAGCCTTCTCATCCCAGACTGATCTTATCATTTCATTAACGCGATCAATATCGAAATTAACATTTGTTATCGTTGTAAAAAGTCCCTGCAGCATAAGCTCATCTGCCCGTTTGCTGGAGCTGTCCGCTTTTGCCGCTGCTCTTGCGAGCCCGACCAGCGCTCCGGTTAATTCATCCTGCCCATTAGACACGACAGCGTTTTTGCCGCAAACGCCGGATTTGGTACAACCCTTTCCCCCTGCTGCTTGTTCACACTGAAAACAAAACATGTCACTCATCGTTAGAAAACCCCCTGTAATATTAATTTTTGAGAATTCTTGCCCAAAATCTTTGTTTTGCTACGATGAAGTATAGTATAATGTGATTGCAATGTCCGTAACTACGGTTACGAAAATTTGGAGATGTTTAAAATGTATGAAGAATATATTAACAATATAATGAAATGTGCTCTTTTTGAAGGAATGACTCAGAAAGAAACAGTCTTGCTGCTGGATTGCCTGCAGCCTAGAGTACGCAGCTTTGATAGAAATGATATCTCAAATACGGATGCGGATCCTTTTGATGGCATCGGTGTCGTACTATCAGGTCAGGTTGCTATTGTGAAAGAAAATAGTGCGGGGGACAGAATGATTCTTGCCATTTTAAAACCGGGGGACCTTTTTGGAGAAATGGCGGCTTTTTCAGGGAAGGGCTCATGGCCCGCAACTGTGATTGCTCAATCCGCTTGCAAGATTATGTATCTGCCGCCTGATAAAATTGCCGGGCAATGTACAATTTCCTGCCAGGGCCATAGAACACTGATAATAAACATGCTTGGAATATTATCGAGGAAAGCACTTATACTGAGCCGGAAGCTGGAGTACCTTTCCATTAGAAACATGCGGGCAAGAATTGCGGCATTCTTCCTTGATCAGGTGGTGAAAAACGGCCAAACTACCTTTCTGCTTTCTATGAACAGAAACGAAATGGCGGATTTCCTGAATGTGTCGAGACCGTCCCTATCCCGTGAAATGTGCAGGATGCGGGATGAGGGTATATTGGATTTCCACCGTTCTTCCATACAGATTAAGGATATTGAGGTACTGAGAGTCAGCGCGCGATGATAGCAGTTATAAATGTTTTGTAAGATGATTGCATAAACGATAGTAATAATGAATGATAATTATTATAAGCCACCATAAAATTTCAAGGAGAGGGTACATATGAAGTTGAAATCACCACGTGAGTCCATGGTTGAAATGACGGAGCTTGTATTGCCTAATGATACGAACCTGTTGGGGAACCTGCTTGGGGGACGTTTGATGCATCTTGTGGACGTAGCAGGAGCCATGGCTGCCCAAAGACACAGCAACCGTATTGTTGTGACGGCGGCCATTGATAGTGTGGAATTCAAGCATCCTGTAAAGCAGGGCCAAATAATTACACTGAAATCAAGAGTTACATGGGTTGGCAGAACCTCAATGGAAGTGGTTGTGGAGGTTTTCTCTGAAGATTTTTTGACAGGTGAGCGAAAATTAACAAACAGGGCTTACCTTACTTTTGTAGCTGTTGATTCCAATTCAAAGCCTGTCGAGGTCTGTGGACTGCTGCTTGAAACTGAGGAAGAAAGGAAAGAGTACGAGAAGGCCTCAAAAAGGTGTTGTCAGAGGCTGAAGAGGAAGGAACAGAATTCATAGCGGCCTTATTTGAAACGAACATATGTTTGAAATTTTATTATCTATGTGATAAACTATAGAAGTATCAGTTGCAGGAAATATACAATGATTTCTGTGGCATATTAAATGATAGTCTGGATTTTTATACGATTTAAGGTGATCACATGGATATGATGGAGAAACTCAGAGTGCTGGCTGATAGCGCAAAATATGATGTTTCCTGTGTCTCCAGCGGCAGCTCGAGAAAGAACACACCCGGAGGGATTGGCAGCAGCTTTGCAGCGGGTATCTGCCATACATTTACCGGCGATGGGCGCTGTGTTTCGCTGTTAAAAATATTGATGACCAACCACTGTATCTATGATTGCGCCTACTGCGTCAACAGAGTTTCCAACGATATTCCGAGGGCCGCCTTCTCACCTGAGGAGATTGCGGAGCTTACCATCAATTTTTATAGAAGGAATTATATTGAGGGTCTGTTTCTCAGCTCCGCCGTTGTAAAATCCCCCGACCACACAATGGAACTGATTATCCGCGCAGTAAGACTGTTGCGGGAGCATTACCGCTTCAATGGTTATATTCACATTAAAGCCATACCTGGGGCAAATTCTTCGTTGATTGAAACAGCAGGGGGATATGTAGACAGGATGAGCGTCAACATCGAGCTGCCAACCAGTGAAGGACTGAAGCTGCTGGCTCCGCAGAAGAAGAAGGAGGCTATTTTGGAGCCGATGGGCTTTATCAGCGGAAAAATCAAAGAGACCGGGGAATACAGACAGCGTTTTAAAAGTACACCGCAGTTTGTGCCGGCCGGCCAAAGCACCCAATTAATCGTCGGGGCGACTGACGACCATGATCTTGGTATTCTCAAGCTCTCCGAAGGACTGTATAAACGCTTTGGGATGAGAAGGGTATTTTATTCGGCCTATGTGCCGGTTTCAAATCATCCTGCCCTTCCAAAGGCAATCAAACCTCCCCTGCTCCGCGAGCACCGCATCTACCAGGCGGATTGGCTGCTTCGGTTTTATGGATTCAAAGCGGATGAGCTGTTGGATGAAACTCACAGGGATTTTGACATGCAGCTGGATCCAAAATGCGACTGGGCGCTGCGAAATCTTCACCAGTTTCCTGTGGAGATCAACAAAGCGGATTACTTTGTACTGCTTCGCGTTCCGGGTATTGGCGTACGATCGGCACAGAGAATTATCAGGGCAAGAATGATACAGAAATTGGACTTTGCCGACATTAAAAAGATGGGAGTTGTATTGAAACGGGCGCGATTCTTTATCACCTGCAAGGGTAAATATATCGATAAGCTTGGGACGGCGGAAGGTTTTGTAAGGACGAATATGCTGGCTGCAAGGGAACGGCTTCCGGCGCTGGAGACAGGTTATAAGCAGCTCAGTTTTTTTTCATCTTCTGAATCGCTGCTTCCATCCTCTGAGGATGTGACAGCAAGCCTTACGGGGGAACTGTGATGCTGACATATGTTTATGATGGAAGTTTTGAAGGAGTTTTAACTGCCGTATTTGAGGCTTTTTACAGGAAAGAGGATCCGGATGCCATTTTGGCAGAGCAGGGGATGCAGCAGGATTTCATGACAGAGTATACCTTCATTACGACAGATCCTGCTAAATCAGACAGGG